>DAIOFZ010000077.1:0-10543 GCA_036745475.1 Actinomycetota bacterium
GACGCGTCCACCTGCACGAGGTGCCGACTCTCGCAGGGGCGGACCCAGGTCGTGTACGGGGTCGGGGATCCGAGCGCGGATCTGATGTTCATCGGGGAGGCGCCCGGCTTCCACGAGGACAAGCAGGGCGAGCCGTTCGTGGGCGCGGCCGGTCAGCTGCTGAACCAGCTCCTGAGCGAGATCGAGATCCCGCGCAGCGACGTCTACATCAACAACGTGATCCTGTGCCGGCCCCCCGGCAACCGCGACCCGCTCCCGGACGAGCTCGACGCGTGCAGGCCGTGGCTCGACGAGCGGATCGAGATCATCGATCCCGCGGTCCTCGTGACGCTCGGCAACTGGGCGACCCGGTACATCCTCGGACGGCAGGTCTCGATCAGCCGCGTGCGCGGTCAGCGGTTCCCCTGGAACGGCCGGACCGTCATCCCCACGTTCCATCCGGCGGCGGTGCTCCACGGCGGAGGCCAGGCCTCCAGCCAGATGACCGCGCTCCGGGCCGACTTCCAGGAGATCCGTGCGGCGCTCGCCGAACGTCCCCAGCCCGCCGAGGAACAGCTCGGTCTGTTCTGATGCGTCTCGAGCTCCGCGCGGCAACGGCCGAGGAGACCCGTTCGATCGGCGGGGCCATCTCGCCGCTGCTCTCGCCGGGCGACGCGATCGCGCTCACCGGCGAGCTCGGTTCGGGCAAGACCACGCTCGCCCAGGGGCTCGCACGCGGTCTGGGGTTCGAGGGTCACGTCGTCTCGCCGACGTTCACCCTGGTCCGCGAGTACCGGCCCGCCCGCCTGCCCGTCATCCACGCCGACGTCTACCGGCTCGAACGCGTCCAGGACGTCCTCGACCTCGAGCTCGAGCAGTCGGCCGAGGACGGGGTCCTGCTCGTCGAGTGGGGCGACGCCGTCGAGGCCCTCCTCCCGGACGGACACCTGGTGGTCGAGCTCGCGATCGACGAGCGCACGGAAGAGCGGACGATCGTCGTGCGGACCGAGGGCAGGACGTGGCTCCCGCGATGGGAGCGTCTCGAGCGGCAACTCGAGCCATGGAGGCTGGAGCGGGCGGCGGGCGAAGCCTCGTGATCGTCCTGGGCATCGACACCTCGACCGAGCAGACCTCGGTCGCGCTCGGTACCGAACGGGAGATCCTCGGCACGGCGCGGTTCGCCGGCGCCCGCCGTCACGACGACGTGCTCCCGGCCCTGGAGCGCCTCCTCGAGTGGACCGGCGTCGAGCTCGAGCACGTCGGCGGGGTCGCCGTCGGCATCGGGCCGGGCCTGTACACAGGTCTCCGCGTGGGGGTGCAGGCCGCGAAGGCGCTCGCGCAGGTGCTCGGGGTGCCGATCGTGGGGATCGGCTCCCTCGACGTGCTCGCGTTCGGCGTCCAGCACACGAGCCGCAGGATCGTCGCGGTGATCGACGCCCGCCGGGGGGAGGTCTTCTACGGCCTGTACCGCCCGGTCCCGGGCGGCGTGATGCGCGACGACGACTACCGGGTGGCCTCGCCGAGCGCGCTCGCCGGCGAGCTCGAGATCGAGCGAGACGAGATGCTGCTCGTCGGCAACGGTGCCATCCTGTACCGGAAGGAGTTCGAGCAGGTGGACGCCCGCGTGGAGCTGGCCCCGGCCTCGTTCGCGCATCCGTGGGCCTCGGCGCTGGTCAGCCTGGCGGCCCCGAGGTTCATCCGCGAGCAGACCGACAGGCCGGCGGACCTGGTACCGATGTACCTGAGGAAGACGGATGCGGAGATCACTTGGGATCAGCGAGCCAGAGGCGCCTCGGCTTGAGGTGACCCGGATGCGCCGTCGCCACCTGCGTGGCGTCATGGCGATCGAACGCCAGGTCTATCCTCGCCCGTGGAGCCCCAACCTGTTCCTCTCGGAGATGTCCGAGTCGCGGAACCGGTGCTACCTCGTCGCGCGCCTCGATCGGGAGGTCGTCGGCTACGGCGGGCTGATCTGCTACGGCGAAGAGGCCCACGTGACCAACGTCGCCGTGGATCCCGAACGACAGCGCGAGAAGATCGGCACGCGCCTCCTGCACGATCTGGTCTTGGCGGCCTACGACATGGGCGCCGAGGCCGTCTCGCTCGAGGTCCGCGTCACCAACTGGGGGGCCCAGCGGCTGTACGCCCGGTTCGGCTTCCGCCCTGTGGGTATCCGGAAGAACTACTACCAGGAGATCGGCGAGGACGCACTGATCATGTGGCTGGACGGGATCCGTGACGCCGAGTTCCGCACGCGCCTGCGCCGGCTGCTCGACGGGCTCACCGACGCCCTGCGACCCGAGGTCGCGTGACGCCCCCGGCCGTCGAGGACGACGGAGCCCGCCCCGTGAGGGTCTCGCCGTGAAGGTGCTGGGCATCGAGACGTCGTGCGACGAGACCGCGGTCGCGGTCGTCGAGGGGGAGACCGTGCTCGCCAACCTCATCGCCAGCCAGGTCGACGTGCACGAGCGCTTCGGCGGCGTGGTGCCCGAGCTCGCGAGCCGCGCGCACGTCGAGGCGCTCACCCCGCTGATCGACACTGCGCTCGAGACCGCCGGGTGCGAGTTCCGCGATCTCGACGGCGTTGCCGTGACGGTCGGCCCGGGCCTGGTCGGCGCACTGCTTGTCGGGATGGCCGCGGCCAAGGCGATCGCGCTCGGGACGGGGGCGCCGCTGATCGGTGTGAACCATCTCGAGGGGCACATCCTCGCGAACGCGGTCGAGCACGGTCCCGAGCTCACCCCCTCGGTGTGCCTGATCGTCTCCGGCGGTCACACGATGCTGGTCCACATGCCCGAGCCCCATCGCTACGAGCTCCTGGGGCAGACCGTCGACGACGCGGCGGGGGAGGCGTTCGACAAGATCGCCAGGTTCCTCGGTCTCGGCTTCCCGGGCGGGCCGGCGCTGGACCGGCTCGCGCGCGACGCAGACCCGAACGCGATCCGGTTCCCACGCGCGATGGCCGACTCGGGCAACTTCGACTTCTCCTTGTCCGGTCTGAAGACCGCCGTCCTGCGGCACGTCAAGGCCGAACGCCGGGCGGGGCGCGACGTCGACCCGGCCGACCTGGCGGCCTCGTTCCAGGAGGCCATCGTCGATGTCCAGGTGGCGAAGACCATCGACGCGGCCCGCGAGCGCCGGGTCGAGACGGTGCTGCTCGGCGGCGGGGTCGTGGCCAACACCAGGTTGCGCGAGCGGATGGAGAAGGCCGGCGCCGAGGTCGGGCTCCGCGTCCTGTTCCCGTCGATCGATCTGTGCACCGACAACGGCGCGATGATCGCGGTCGCCGGGGCCTGGCGGCTGTCGCGGGGCGAACGGACGTCCCTGGGCATGGGCGCCGATCCGTCGCTGGAGCTCGGGTGACCACGATCCTGGTCACCGGGGGAGCCGGGTTCATCGGCTCCCACCTGTGCGATCGCCTTCTCGCCGAGGGCCACCGCGTGGTCGCGGTCGACGATCTGTCGACCGGAAGGATCGCAAACCTCACCGAGGCGCGTGGCTACGGCAACGAGTTCACGTTCTTCAACATGGACATCCGTGCGGAGGGCTTGCTCTCCCTGTTCGAACGTCATCACCCCGAGGTCTTGGTGCACCTGGCAGCGCAGGCCGCCGTCTCGAGTTCGGTGCAGGATCCCGTTCGGGACGCTGCGATCAACGTGATGGGGCTGTTGAACCTGATGGAATGTTGTGTGAGGACCGGCGTACGCAAGGTCGTCTACGCCGCCTCCGGGGGCACGCTCTACGGCGAAGCGAGGAAGCTGCCGGTCAAGGAAACGGCGAGCGGCCGACCCGTGTCTCCGTACGGGATCAGCAAGAAGGTGGGCATCGACTACCTCAGCTTCTATGAACGGCAGCACGGCATCGCGTTCACTGCGCTCGCTCTCGCGAACGTCTACGGACCCCGACAGGATCCACACGGAGAGGCCGGGGTCGTGGCGATCTTCAGCGAGATGATGCTCCGAGGCGAGTCGCCCACGATCTTCGGCGATGGGAATCAGACGCGCGACTACGTGTTCGTGGACGACACGGTGCACGCGTTCGCTCTCGCCACCGAGCGTGGCGACGGGCACCTGGTCAATGTGGGAACCGGCCTTGAGACGTCGGTCAACGGCCTGTACCGGCTCATGAGCGAGATCACTGGTTTCACCGGCCAGCCCGCACATGAATCAACTCGCGGGGGGGACTTGCGACGGAGCGCATTAGACCCGCAGCTCGCCCACGACCTTCTGGGGTGGCGGCCATGGACTCATCTCAGGGACGGCGTTGCCGAGACCGTTTCGTTCGTGAAACGCGGATAGTCACGCCGCTGTGCATGCAGTTCCCCCGCTCGTTGCCGTCTGGCCCGTCTACGTCAGCGCCGGGCGCAGACGCTCGAGGAACTCGTCGAGCTTGTGGCCGCTGAGAGTGGCCAAGACCTCGAGGTCGCGAACTCGCAGCTTGATCGTGTCGTCCTCCCGTCCGTTTCGCATTCGACGCACCTGACCGATGAACCCATTGAGCGCATCTCGCTCTTCGGGAGGGAGTCTGTCCATGCGACGGAGGTCGATGACGGGCTCGGTTCCCTCCTGCCGACGCCAGATGATCAGCGACATCAGCCGTTCTGGGGCCATGTCGTACAGCTGGCAGAGTTCGAAGAACCGTTCGACCGAGATGCTGCGTTCTCCCCGCTCGTAGCCGGCCACCGCGGTGGGCTTGAACCGCCCTCCGGAGGCGATGCCGACGTCGCGCAGCGTCATACCTCGAGCCCGTCGGGCGCCACGAAGCACCTTGCCCGTCTCCACGTGGATGTCTGAGAGCGAAACCATCATCACCCTAGCCTCGGTCGTCCTATGCGCGGCCGTGCGGAACGGTCCCGCAATGATGCCCTCATCCCATGCCGCGCGGAATACCACATGTGATGTAGTCGGTGAGTACCGGTTCGTCACGCTGCCGCGCTGGAGCCCTTTACGATTGGCATCGTAGTCCATCGACGCAGCCCATTTGACAGGACACGGAGCGTGTCCCAGACTGCGGGTTCCGTTCGCCCGCGGAAGGCAGGTCGTTCCACCGCGCTCGAATGACACACCCCGTCGCGCCCTCGCGTACCTCAGGCTCACCCTCGGACAGAACCGATCCGGACGGCCCACACGTCACCTGCGCCCGATGGATCCGGGCCGCCGCGGGTGGGGACGTTGCCACTGTTCTCATCTGTGTGCCCGACTCCTCGGGGCGTCTGCAAGTCGCGGCCCGCGAGGGCGAAGACCAGGGCTCGCCGCGCCTTCACGCCGATCGGCGAAGAGCAGTCTTCAAGAGCCGGCGTCATCTCCAACTTGCTCTGGCGGATTCGCCCGGGGTGTCCATGGCGATCTTCCCATTGGTCAGTGGCGGCGTCCGGCTCGGTGTGATCGAGGTCATCGCGCCGACGACGATCCTCGAGGAGAGGTTGGACGCGTTGTCGGCGCTCGTAGACAGGACCGCATCCGTGTTGGAGAGCGCGGAGGTCCACGCCGACGCGGAACACTCGCTCGAGGGCCTGACCGCACTCCTCAGACTGGCGTCCGAGCTCCTTCAGACCGAGACCGCGACGGAGAGGGTTCGGCTGACGGTGGATGCCTGTCATCGGCATCTGCACATCCCCGTGGCCGGTGTCATGCCCGACCGTGACGGCTGGGGATGGTTTCTCGCGGCGGTGAAGGGTATCGGCGCGCGCGAGCGGGCCAATCTGCGTCAAGCGCTGCGCGGCGGGGGCGGGCCCGCGGTGCACCCGATGCGGCCTATGCCTGCCGCCTCTCTGAGGCGGCATTTCCGTGAGGTGAGCGGATGCCGCAGCGCTGAGGCGGTGCGCGCCGGCGCCGTCGTCCTGCTCCTTGGCGATCTTCCGCCGGAACATCGCGGTTTCGTGGAACGCGCCTCGACGGTACTTCAGGGAGTGGTTCCTCGGCTCGGCCCCGGGTCCCCCCGGTCGCCCGAACTCGCTGCGGACGAGGTCGGCATCGCCTGGACCGCACACGAGCTGAAGGGTCCGCTCGCCGGTATACGGGCGGCTCTCGACGTCGTATCGGACAGGGCAGTGGAGGACGAGGACAAACAACTCCTGCGCAAGGTGAACGAGGAGCTCGCAGCACTCTCCAATCTGATCGACCCTATCCTCCGTTGGTCTACCGGCATGGAACCCCTTACCTTGCAGCGAGTCGATCTCGTCGAGGTTAGCCGCCGGGCCGTCGCGTCCTCCAGCATCGGCTCAGTCGCAGGCCGGGTCTCGATCTACGGCCCGGACCATCTGTACGTGCGCGCCGACCCCCGACATCTTCAGAGCGCGATCTCCAACGTCGTGCGGAACAGCCTGTCGTATGCAGCCACGGGAACGCCGGTCATGTTGCGTGTCGAGTCGCACAGCCGTACGGCGCGGGTCGTAGTCCGCGACCGTGGGCCAGGTATCCCAGCACAGGAACAGAAGATGCTGTTCAGCCCCTTCAGCCGGGGCCGCGGCGGGGTCAGCCGTTCCAGCTTGGGGAGCCGTTCCGGCTCAGGATTGGGGCTGTTCATCGCACGGCGGATCCTCGAGGCTCACGGCGGCTCGATCTCGCTCCGTCCCACCAACGCCGGCGCGACATTCGTCCTGGAGTTGCCCGCGGAGGAAATCGCCCCGGTGTTCTTGACGAACTGACGTAACCCGCCTCCCTCAAACGACGTTGTTCTTTGGTGGTACCGTTTCCGTGGTCAAGCTGCTGGGTAGCGTCCCATGTCGAACGACCTTGCGGATCGCTAGATCACGCTCCGTAGTTCTGGCGATCAGGGAGAGACGATCAGGGGCACAGAGGAGGGCATTCGAGATGGCCGTCGAGATGACCTTCGGGGCGAACGAGATCCGCGTTGTGATCGTCGACGACCACATCCTGTTTGCTGAGGCGGTGCGGACGACGCTTGAGGCAAAGGGGATGGAGGTCGTCGCCGTGGTGGGGAGTGGGGGCGCGGCCCTGGAAGCCGTGGCATCTCACCACCCCGACCTGGTCCTGGTCGATATCGGCCTGCCGGACCAGAGCGGTGTCGAACTCGGCCGTATGATCCTGCGAGATTGGCCAGCCACGAAACTCATCGCGGTCACCGCCATGGAGGACGGGAAGCTCGCACAGAAGGCGATCCGCGTCGGGTTCCAGGGGTACCTGACGAAGAACGTCGATATGCATCAGTTCATCAGCTCTGTGCGATCCGTGCTGGCCGGGAGCACGGTGATGCCTCAACAGCTCGTGGCGCGGCGTGACCGCTCCGAGCTGGATGTGCAGATCGAGCGGTTGACAGGAAGGGAGCTCGAGGTTCTCGCGCTCCTCGCTCGCGGGTTCTCAAGCCACAACATCGCCGGGGAGCTCCATCTGGCGCCGAACACGGTGCGGACGCACGTCCAGAACATCCTTACGAAGCTCCAGGTTCATTCGCGGCTGGAGGCCGCCGCGTTCGCCGTTCACCACGGGCTCGCGGGCTCCGGCGGCGGAGTCTTCAGGACAGCCCTCTAGTGCGTTCGACGTAGCCCTTTCTACGGTTGGCGACGCGTGCAGAGGGTAGGTCTCCTGCGTAGCCTCGACGTGTGGTTTCCACGCAGCCAGAGGGCCGAACCTTCGCTTCTCCATCGCCGATCCGCGTGCTTCTGGTCGGCGGGCGGGAGCTCTTTCGCCAGGCAGTTCATTCGAGCCTTGAGAACGTGTCGGACATCGTCGTGATCGGGGAGGCGAGGGACGCCAGGCAAGCGGAACGAGAGGCCATCCGACTCGAACCCGATGTCGTCCTCGTCGACGCGACCGATCGCGCCGACGGTGCCTCTCGGGCGACGGCGTCCCTCAAAGAGCGGTTCCGGCGGTGTGCCGTCGTGGTGATGGGAGAGGAGGATGCCGAGACGCTCATCGACGTGATGGAGGCTGGGGCGAGCGGCTACGTCACGCAGGAGTCACCTCTCACCGATCTCATCCAGACGACTCGCTCCGTGTACGAGGGCAAGACACTGATTCCCGAGTGCATGATCGGGTCCCTCATCTCGGGCCTTATAACTCGGCGCCGAGAGGACCACGAGGCTTTCGAGCGATTGGCTCGGCTGACGCAACGAGAGCGGGAAGTGCTCCATCTGCTTGGCGGAGGTGCGAACAACCAGCGCATAGCGCGAGTTCTGTCGATCAGCCCCGAAACGGCGCGGACGCATGTGCAGAACCTGCTTGGCAAGCTGCAGGTCCACTCGAGACTCGAGGCGGCGGCGTTCGTCTTGCAGGCTCGGTCACTCGGGCCCCCGAGGAGCCAGGGATGAGCCACCGTCTGGAGCGCAGTGCGGTTCTTGGCGGCACGAGAGACGTCGTCCGGGTCCCTGAGAGCGAAAGGGACGCGACGGTCATCCGGGATGTGGGCCCCGAGCACGATCAGCTAGCGAATGATGCCGGAACGGACCGCGTCCGTGCAGGGAACGTCCGACGCCGCCGGCTCATGGTGGCAGCCCGCGCGACCACGGATGTCTTGAGCCTGGTCCTCGCCGCGGGGCTGTCCGGCATCCCGGTCGCCGAGGCAGGAATGTCCCTGGCCCACAGGTGGACTCTCTACCTTGGCCTGATCGCTCTGTGGCTCTCGACCTTGGCGGCATTCGGCCTCTACTCGTCGGGGCGAACGCCTCTCGGGGAACAGGCCAAGCGCATCGTTTCGGCCGCCGGCGTGGGGGCCGTGTCGATCGCCCTCTTCGCCGGCAGGATGCCGTTCGCCGGGCATAACCGCCTCGGGGTCACCCTGGTGCTGCTCATCGGCGCCGAGCTCGCAACCAGGACCGGCTGGGCCAGGTTCGCCGACGTCTTGCGACGGCAGGGGAAGCTCAGGCTTCGGACGGTCGTGATCGGGACGAACGAGGGGCCGGAGGATCTGGCCGAGGTCCTGAGCGCCCAGGACTCTGACCTCGCTCCCCTGGGAAGGGTCCTGGTGAGTGACGATCCGGAGGCTCGCGATGGGTTGCGGCGTCTCGGCGATCTCGACTCCCTGGAGGCTGTTGTGCGCCACGAGGGTCCGGATTGCCTGCTTGTGGCGACGCAGTCGCTTCGGGGGGCGGACCTCGACCCGATCCGGCGCATCGCGCGACGCGAAGGGCTGAGCCTACGTGTGCTCGCACGCGCCCCGGAAACCCTCGCCTCTCGGCTGACCGTGATGCCTGTTGGTTCGCTCGTGGCCATTGGAGTGCGTCCGGCCAGGCTCTCGGGAATCCGAGCAGCGCTGAAGCGATCCCTGGACGTGACGGCGGCGGCGTTGGCGCTCATCGTGGCGTCGCCCGTGATGCTGGGGATCGCCGTCGCGGTGCGGATGAGCTCGCCCGGTCCGATCCTGTTCCGGCAAGCGCGGACGACCAAGGGCGGGCGCTCGTTCACGATCTTCAAGTTCCGGACGATGGTCCACGAGGTCGATCGGATCATCGCCGAGCAGTCGCTGGACCGCACCCAGCCCTTCTTCAAGCCGCTGGAGGTCGACCTCTTGACACCGGTAGGTGCGTTCCTGCGCAAGGTCAGCCTCGACGAGCTGCCGCAGCTCTGGAACGTCGTGCGCGGCGACATGAGCCTCGTCGGGCCCCGACCCTTGCCGGCGGAACAGGTCGCCGCGAATCTGCAGCTGCTCGGACCACGTCACGACGTGCGTGCCGGCATCACCGGCTGGTGGCAGGTCAACGGTCGGAGCGAGGTCAGTCCCGAGGAAGCGGTTCGAAAGGACCTGTTCTACATCGAGAACTGGTCGCTCTGGCTGGACGTCTCCATCTTGCTTCGAACGATCGGCGTGCTGGTCCACCGACGAGGTGCTCGATGAGCGCCCCCGCCCGCGAATCACGCGGATCGCACGCAGCCCCTGCGCCGGCGCCTCGCCTGGCGGAGGTCCCGTCCGTCCAGGAGGCGGGCGATCCGCCGGGTAGGTACCTGCTCGGTATGAGGGTCGATGCGACGAGCTATGCGGACGCCACGGACCGCATCCTGTCCTGGGCGGCCGCGCACGAATCCAGGTACGTGACGGTCGCGACCGTCAACAACGTCATGGAGTCGTATGACGATCCTTCCTTCCGCCGAATCATGGATGCGTCCGACCTTGTCACGCCCGACGGGGTTCCGCTCGTCTGGGGTCTTCGGGCGTTGGGGGTCAGGCGGGCGACGCGCGTGTACGGCCCCGACCTCACGCCATACGTCCTGCGGGCGGCGGCACAGCAAGGTGTCCCCGTTGGGTTCTACGGCGGCTCGCAGGACGTCCTCGACGTCCTCCTGCAGCGCGTCCGCGTGGCCTTCCCCGACCTGCGGATCGTGTTCGGCGTCGCCCCGCCGTTCCGGACCCTGACGGCGGAGGAGGACGAGCAGATCAACCGGGACATCGAGGCGTCGGGCGCCCGGATCGTCTTCGTCGGGCTCGGGTGTCCGAAGCAGGAACGTTGGATGTCGGAGCATCGACCTTCGCTTCGGGCTGTGATGGTGGGCGTGGGCGCCGCCTTCGACTTCCTCGCGGGCTCGAAGCGCCAAGCCCCAGCGGTTCTGCAGCGGATGGGCCTCGAGTGGCTCTTCCGGCTGGCGACCGAACCGCGGCGGCTCTGGCGCCG
>DAIOFZ010000078.1:0-10259 GCA_036745475.1 Actinomycetota bacterium
GAGGATCTCCAGGGTCCGTTCGAGCGGCAGCGCGTGCAGGACGTGGCCGTCGCGGCCGACGGTGGTCTCGGCGGTGAACAGCGCGTTCACGACCGCCTCCTCGACCGCCTCGGTCGTCGCCGCGAACAGCTCGTTGAACACGTCGGGGGAGCGTTCGGCGGGGCCGTCGAGCACCGCACGCACCGCGACGGTTCCGTCCGGTGACGCCAGCGGGATCCGGTTGGCCGTCGAGAACGCGAGCATCAGCTCGCCCGACCCGTTGTGGCCGGTCGAGCCGCAGCGCGCGAGCCCGAGCCCGCCGCGAGCCGCGAGTCGACGGAGCTGATGCGGCACCATCGGAACGTCGGTCGCGACGACCACGATCGCCGAACCCTCCGTGTGCTGCCCCGGCATCAGGTCGGTGATCTCGCGACCGACCGGCACGCCGTCGATCCGCAGCAGTTCGCGCTCGCCGAAGTTCGTGAGCACCAGCACGCCCACGGTCCACCCGCCCGGGATCGTCCGCGAGGAAGTGCCGATGCCGCCCTTGAAATCCATGCACTGCATGCCGGTGCCGGCGCCGACGCATCCCTCGGCCACGCCACCGCCCTCCGCGGCGTCCAGGGCCGCGGCGACGTCCTCGTCCGCGAGCGGGAAGGTCGTGACGTCGCTGAGATAGGAGTCGTCGCATTCACACACGACGGGCATGTCGCCGCCCTCGTGCGTCGTCGTCGCGTGGCGTGCGGCCCGCCACCGGACGGTTGCGTCGTACGCCCGGCCGATCGCGAGCGAGCTCGTCATCACGACGGGCGAGTGCAGCAGGCCCCACTCGGCGATCTGGTTGATCCCGATCAGTTCCCCGAACCCGTTCAGGATGTCGGTCCCGGCGTAGACGCGTTCGATCCAGGGAAGGCCCTCGTGCGGGAAGACCGTGGTCACACCGGTGCGGACGGCACCGGATCCATCCGGCGCGGGGTCGCGCACGATCGTCCGGTGTCCCACCCGAACGCCCTCCACGTCGGTCACGGCGTTCCGCGGTCCGGGCGGGTACGTGCCGATCACGACCCCGAGGTCGCGTGCCCTGCCTCGTTCCATCCAGATCCTCCATCGCGTTGGGGTGCAAGCGGGCGGAGATGCTACCCGGCGTGGGTGTCCGTCTCGAGCCGGGCCGTCCGTCGGCCACCGGACCCCATCCGGAGGGGCCGCGTAGAATCCCGAGACCCATGGCCATCCTCGCCCTCGGCATCTCCCACCGGCGCGCCGCAGTCGAACTCCTCGAACGCCTGGCCTTCGCCGACGCGGACCTCGTGAAGGCGTACCGCCGGACGGCCGACGATGCCGCGGTCGACGAGGCGGTCATCGTGTCGACGTGCAACCGCGTGGAGATCTACGGCAGGATCCCGTCGTACCACGCGGGGTTCCAGGCGCTGAAGCGCGTGCTGTGCGAGTCGCGCGGCATCGCTCCCGACGACCTGGCCGAACCGCTCTACTCCCACTACGAGGCCGACGCCGCCGAGCACCTGTTCACGGTTGCGAGCGGGCTGGATTCGATGGTGCTTGGAGAGACACAGATCCTGGCGCAGGTGCGGGAGGCGCTCAAGCGCGCCGAGGGCGAGCGGGCCTCGGGCCCCGCGCTCGCGGCGGTGTTCAACGCGGCGGTCAACACCGGGCGCCGCGTCCGCTCTGAGACCGGGGTCGGGGCGGCGCCGGACGTGTTCGTGGCGGCCGGGGCCGATCTGGGCGCCGAGGTGCTCCGTGGCCTCGAAGGCCGGCACGCGGTCGTGATCGGCGCAGGCCAGATGTCCGCGCTCGCCGTCAAGCACATGCGGCGGCGAGGCGTCGCGACGGTTCGCGTGCTGAACCGATCGCTCGAACGCGCGCGGGCCCTGGCCGAACGGACGTCGGCAGAGGCCGGCGACCTCGCGGAGCTGCCCGGCGCGCTCGCCGAGGCCGACATCGCGATCTCGGCGACCGGCGCCGCCGGTGTCGTCCTCACCGAGGCCCTCGTGCGCGACGCGTTGCAAGGCAGGCAGCGGCCGCTGTTCGTGCTCGACCTCGCCGTCCCGAGGGACGTCGAGCCCACCGCCGGCCGACTGCGCGGCATCACCCTGGTCGACATCGACGGCCTCCGCGCGTCGATCGCCGTCCGGGCCGCCGAGACCGCGGCCGACATCGAGCGCGCGCATGCGATCGTCGCCGACGAGGTGCGTCGGTTCTCGATCCGCCGCCGAGCGGAGCGCCTCGGTCCGCTCTTCCGCGCCCTGCGCGAACGTGGCGACGCGGCGGTCGACGCGGAGCTCGAGCGCTTCCGCTCCGACCTCGCGGGGCTCGAGCCGCACGAGCGCGAGGCGGTCACGGCCCTCGCGCGCGGGGTCGTCGCCAAGCTGCTCCACGAGCCGATCGTGCGGCTGAAGGAGACCCCGGGGACGGGGACGCAGGATGCCTACGCGCGAGCGCTCGCCGAGCTGTTCGGGCTCGAGCTCCCCACCGCGTGAAGCTCCGCATCGGCACACGCGGTTCGCGGCTCGCACTCGCCCAGGCGCGGGAGATCTCCAACGCGCTCACGGCCTTGGGCGTCGAGACCGAGCTCGTCGCGATCACGACCGCGGGCGACCGCGGGACCGACTCCGCGAGCGACCCGGCCGGGGTGAAGGGCCTGTTCGTGACCGAGATCGACCGCGCGCTCCGCGACGGCGAAGTCGACCTGGCCGTCCATTCGGCCAAGGACCTGCCGGCCGGTAACGACGCCGCGGACGAGCCAAAGGACGAGAAGGACCTGGTGATCGCCGCGGTGCCCGAGCGCGCGTCGGCACTCGACGTCCTCGTGACCCGGGACGGCAACCTCCGGCCCGGGGCGCGCGTCGGGACGTCGAGCATCCGCCGCCGGGCGCAGGTGTTCCGGTTGCGACCGGACGTGCTCGTCGAGGATCTGCGCGGCAACGTCGACACGCGGCTCCGGAAACTCCGGGACGGCGAGACCGACGCCCTGATCCTCGCGGGGGCGGGGCTGTTGCGGCTCGGCGTCGTGCCGGAGCACGCGGCGCCGATGTCGCTCTCGGAGATGGTGCCCGCACCGGGCCAGGGGTGCCTCGCGGTCCAGGCTCGCCCGTCCGACGGCGCGACGATCGAGGTCCTGTCGGCGCTCGACCACGCGCCGAGCAGGATGGCGCTCGAGACGGAGCGCGGCCTGATGGCTCGCCTCGGCGGCGGCTGCGCGCTCCCGTTGGGCGCGTTCGCCGAACCCGGTCCGCGGGGCGTCAAGCTGCTCGCGATCGCACTCAGCCCGGACGGCTCGCGGATCGCCCGGACCGAGGTCGACGGCGCGACGCCCGAGGAGGTGGCCGATCTCGCCGCGCTCGACCTGTCGGCCGGCGGCGCCGACGAGATCCTCGGGCTCGTCCGCCCGTGAAGCCGCTCGCCGGCCACACGGTGCTGGTGACACGACCGCGTCCCGATGCCGACGCCCTCGCGCGGATGCTCGAGCGCCGGGGGGCCAGCGCGATCGTGGCTCCGGCGATCGAGATCGTGCCCGTCCGGTCGGCCGCGCTGACGAGGGCGCTGGGGGAGCTCGCGGAGGGCGCGTTCGCGTGGGTGACGCTCACGAGCCCCAGGACCGTGGACGTCCTGGGCGAGCATCTGACGCCCGGCCGCGTCCGGGCCAAGGTCGCGGCCGTGGGCGACGGGACGGCCGAGCGGTTCCGAACGTGGAGCGGGCGCGACCCCGACCTGGTCCCGAAGACGTTCACGACCGCGGCGCTCGGCCGAGCCTTTCCCCGCGGGAGCGGCCGCGTGCTCACGCCGCGGGCCGACGTCGCCGCCGAGGGGCTCGAGGACGCGCTCGCGCGCAAGGGGTGGAGCCCCACCCGCGTGGACGCCTACCGGACGCGGATGCCCCGCTCCCTCCCACCCGATGCACGGGCCGCGCTCCGCTCCGGCGGCGTCGATGCCGTCACGTTCACGAGTGCCTCGACGGTCCGCGGGTTCGTCCACGCGATGGGCGTGGTCAGGGGCAACCCGAAGGTCGTGTGCATCGGCCCCGTCACGGCGCGCGAGGCGCGAGAGCACGGTCTGCGCGTCCACGCGGTCGCGAACCCGCACACGGTCGACGGCCTGGTCGGCGCGGTCGAGCGGGCACTGGCTCCGCGGTAGCATCCAATCCGATGAGCGATCCCCTTCGGCGCCGGCCGCGCCGGATGCGCCGGACACACGCGCTCCGGGCGCTGATCCGCGAGACCGACCTCGCGCCGCGGCACCTCGTCGCTCCCCTGTTCGTGAAGGAGGGAGTATCCGAACCCGTGCCGATCGCCTCGATGCCCGGACAGTCCCAGCACACGCTCGAGTCCCTGCGCAAGGAGGCGTCCGAGATCGCGAGCCGGGGGGTGCTCGCGTTCATGCTGTTCGGCGTCCCCGAGCGCAAGGACGCGGAGGGCTCGGAGGCGTGGAACCCCGACGGGATCGCGCAGCGGGCGCTCCGCGTGCTGCGGGAGGAACTCGGCGACGACCACGTGGTGATCGCCGACCTGTGCCTGGACGAGTACACGGACCACGGCCACTGCGGTGTGCTCGACGAGCACGACCAGGTTGACAACGACGCGACGCTCGAGCGCTACCGGCGGATCGCGACCGCGCAGGCCGAGGCCGGAGCCCAGCTCGTCGGACCGAGCGGCATGATGGACGGCCAGGTGGCCGCGATCCGCGACGAGCTCGACGCGAGCGGCTTCGAGCACGTGGGGATCCTCGCGTACGCCGCGAAGTTCGCTTCCGCGTTCTACGGTCCGTTCCGCGAGGCGGCCGAGTGCGCGCCGCGGTTCGGGGACCGCACGGGCTACCAGATGGACCCGCCGAACGCCGACGAGGCGATCCGCGAGATCGAGGCGGACATCGATCAGGGCGCCGACGTCGTGATGGTCAAGCCCGCGCTCCCCTATCTCGACGTGATCCGCCGTGCCAAGGACCGGACGCGGTTCCCGATGGCCGCGTACAACGTCTCGGGCGAGTACGCGATGGTGAAGGCCGCCGCCCAGAACGGTTGGCTCGACGAACGCTCGGTGGTACTCGAGGTGCTCACGTCGATCCGTCGCGCCGGCGCCGACCTGATCCTCACCTACCACGCGAAGGACGCGGCCGACTGGCTGTCGTCCTGACCAGTTCGTGACTCGGTCCGAGGAGCTGTTCGAGCGCGCCCTGCGCGCGATCCCGGGCGGGGTGAACTCGCCCGTGCGCGCCTTCGGCGCCGTGGGCGGGACCCCGCGGTTCGTGGTTCGGGGCGAGGGCGCGTACGTCGTCGACGCCGACGGCAACCGGTACGTCGACCTCGTGCAATCGTGGGGCGCACTCCTGTTCGGCCACGCGCGGCCCGAGATCGTGGGGGCGGCGCGTGCGGCCGCGGTGCGCGGGACCACCTTCGGCGCCCCCACAGAGGCGGAGGTCGAGCTCGCCGAACGCATCACGGCGGCGATGCCCTCGATCGAGATGGTCCGGCTCGTCTCGAGCGGGACCGAGGCCGCCATGAGCGCGATCCGGCTGGCGCGGGGCGTCACGGGGCGCGAGCTCGTCGTGAAGTTCGAGGGGTGCTACCACGGACACTCGGATGCGCTGCTCGCGCAGGGAACGGGGAGCGGCGTGGCGACCCTCGGCATCCCCGGCTCGCCGGGCGTGACCGAGGGGGCGGCGCGCGACACGATCACCCTGACCTACAACGACGTCGAGGCGCTCGACGATGCGGTCGGGCGCCACGGTGACGCGATCGCGGCGGTCATCGTCGAGCCCGTCGCCGCCAACATGGGCGTCGTCCCGCCCGAGCACGGGTTCCTCGAGCGCCTCCGAGAGGTCTGCACGGCGAGCGGCGCGCTGCTCGTGTTCGACGAGGTGATCACCGGGTTCCGGATCGCGTTCGGCGGCGCGCAGAGCGTCTACGACGTGACGCCGGACCTGACGATCCTCGGCAAGGTGATGGGCGGCGGGTTCCCGTGCGCCGCGTTCGGCGGCCGCCGTGTCGTGATGGAGCGCCTCGCGCCCGTCGGCCCCGTCTACCAGGCCGGCACGCTGTCCGGGAACCCGGTCGCGGTCGCGGCCGGCATCGCGGCGCTCGGACTGGCCGAAGAGCTCGACCCTTATCCCGCCCTCGCGGAGACCGCGACCGCCATCGCCGAGGGGCTGACCGAGCGCTTCGAAGCCCGCGGCGATCCCACCACGGTGAACCGAGCCGGATCGATGCTCAGCGTCTTCTTCTCGGCGGGACCGGTGCGTCAGTTCTCAGACGCGAGGGCCGCGGATCACCAGCGCTATGCCCGCTTCTTTCATCACCTGCTGGACCGCGGGGTCTGGCTCCCACCATCGGGCTACGAGATGTGGACGTTCGGGACCGCGCACGGCCCCGAGGAGGTCGAGCGCGTGCTCGAGGCGGCCGCCTCGTTCGAGGGCTGAGACGCAGGACCGCCCCGGGCCTGAGGGCCGGGGCGGTCCCGATGCAACGAGCCGAGGTGCTTACAGCTGTGCGGCAGCGAGCGCGTTGACGACGCCGTCCCCATAGAACCCGTTGACGTCCGCGTCGCCTTCGCACAAGGCGTCGAACGGCACGAGCTCGTCGACCAGCTCCGGGTCGTCGTAATGGAACAGTTCCGGCGGCTCCGGACAGAACTCACGCCAGTCCTGCGGCGGATCCATCGCGGCGAAGAAATCGTCCGCGTCGGTCGCCGTGTCGCGCAGCGCGGTCTCGACGGCCGCCGGATCGGCGCCGAACTCGGCGCCGGTGCCCGAGCCGATCCCGCCGATGATCAGGGCCGCGACCCCCGTCGCGTGGGGCGAGGCCATCGAGGTCCCCTGCAGATAGACGTAGACGCCGCAGGTGCTCGTGCTCGGCTTGCCCTCCCCGCAATCGACGACCGCGAGCGACGTCCTGGGCTTGAAGTGCCGCGTGATGAGCTTCTCCTGCATGGCGAGTTCGGCCGGATAGGTGGACAGGATGCGTAGGCCCGCGGTGTTCCACTGCGGCGTGCCGAAGAACTCACGCCGGTCGCCACCCGGTGCCGACACCACCGTCTGCTCGAGGCCGTAGTTGGAGTAGTACGCCTTGCGGCCCGTCGAGCCGAGCGCGCTCACCGAGATCACGTGGTTGCCCTCGGTGGGGATCACGAGGCACGAGTTGTCGATCTCCCGCACCCGCTCGCTCCCGGGCGGGAAGTCGGGGCTGAGCACGTCGAAGGTGGGGCTCCCGAGATCGGTGTGCTCGTTGCCCTCGGCGGCGATCAGCGTCACACCGTTGTCGAACGCGTAGTCGAGCGCGTCGTTCGACAGGTCGACCACGGTCCGCTGCTCGATCTGCTCCTCCAGCGAATCGTCCGGGTTGTCGCGGCAGTTGGCCCACCAGGGGTCGGTGAAGAAGCTCATGTTCACGACGTCGATGCCGTTGTCCGCCGCGTAGACGTAGGCCTCGAGCGTCTCGAACAGGAAGAAGTAGCCGGAATCCTGACCGGCACGCAGGTTCACCAGGCTCACGGTCGGCGCGACGCCGGCAACGCCGAGGCCGTTCAGCTCTGCGCCGACGATGCCGGCGACATGCGTCCCGTGCCCGCCCTCGTCGACGTCCGCCGGGTCCTCGCACGAGTGATCGGGCTCCTGGTTGCACGGCCCGTCGATCAACGGGATGTCCGTCGTGAAGTTCCGGCTGAGCTCCGCGTTGAAGTTGTCGTCGAGATCCGGATGCGTCGAGTCGATCCCCGTATCGATGATGCCGACGAGCACGTCGGGGTTGCCGGTGTCGACCGCATAGGACCCCTCCGCGGTCGCGCCGATCATCGCCATGCCCCACTGGAGGTCGGCGAGCGGTTCCGCCGCCACCTGGGCGGTCACGTCGGGCACCGCACCCCTCGCCGCGACGAGGGACTCGACCTCGTCGACCTTCTCCCGGAGCGCCGGGTCGGCGAACCCGACGATCCGGTTTCGCGTGACGCCCGCGAGCGCCGCCGAGCCGGTCGCGTCCGACGCGAAGCTCGGGTTCGAGGTCCGGACCTTGGCGGCCCCGATCGCCGAGATCTCCTCGACGACCGTACCGCCGAGCGCCCGGATCTCGGCCCGCGCCTCCGCCGTCGAGACCCCGTCGCCATACTGGACGACGTACTCACGCACCTTGCCTGCGCTGCCTACGCTGCCGGCGCTGGCCGGCACGGAAGCCAGGAGACCCCCGGCTACCAGCGCCACCACGGCAGCGATGACCATGCGGTTCCGCATGGGCACCCCCTTTCTCCGCATCGGCCGCTACCCATCCGCCGGCGGCTCAAACGTGGTCGGGCGGGTTCGCCCCCGGCGTAACGTTCGTCGGGTCGGACGGACGGTAGGGTGAACCCATCCGAAGGAGGGATGTCCAGGATGTCCACCGAGACCGCGACGTTCGGAGCCGGATGCTTCTGGGGCGTCGAGTACGTGTTCGAGCGCGTCCCCGGGGTCCTCTCGACCGAGGTCGGCTACGCGGGCGGCCACACGGAGAACCCCACCTACCGGGACGTGTGCTCGCACGGGACCGGCCACGCCGAGGTGCTCCGGGTCGAGTTCGATCCATCGGTCGTGAGCTTCGAGCAGCTGCTCGAGGTGTTCTGGGCGATGCACGACCCGACCCAGGTCAACCGGCAGGGTCCGGACGTGGGCGACCAGTACCGGAGCGCGATCTTCACGAACTCGGACGAGCAGCAGCGTGCGGCCGAGGCCTCGCGCGATGCGGCGCAGGCGCGGTTCGACCGGCCGATCGCGACCGAGATCACACCCGCGGGCCCGTTCTACCCCGCGGAGGACTACCACCAGCGGTACTACGACAAGAACGGTCACGAGCCGTACTGCCACGTGATCCCGTGGGCCACGCTGCGCGAGCTCGGCCTCGTGCAGGCCGGGGCGTAGCCGAACCGTCAGTCGGCCGGGTCCGCCAGGGCCCGGTCGGCCTTGGCCGCGAACACGAAGTCGGCCTCGTGCAGACCGTCGATCTTGTGCGTCCACACGGTCAGCCGGACCTTGCCCCATGCGAGGTAGACGTCCGGGTGGTGACCGACCCGCTCGGCCAGCTCGCCGACGCGGTTGGTGAACGCGAGCGCCTCCTCGAAGCCCTCGAAGCGGTACTCCTTCTCGAGGTGATGGTCGTCGACGACCCGCCAGTCGTGCCCGAGATCGGCGAGGTACGACTCGATCTCGGTCCGGTCGAGCGGGGGCACCCCGCCGCGGCACGGGACGCACTCCATCGACGCGAGGTCGCGACCCATCACGCCCCGCCCGCGGCCAGGCGGTCCTCGACGATCGCGTCGGCGGCCGCCGCGGTCGAGATCCCGCGCCGCTCGGCGAGCGCGAAGACCTCCGCGAGGGTGTCGCCGATACCCCGCAGTCGCTCGTCGCGGGCGGCCACGTCCTCGCCGAGCATCTCGAGCGACGCCAGGTGGATCATGCCGCCCGCGTTGACCACGTAGTCGGGCGCGTACAGGATGCCGCGCTCGGCGAGCCGGTCGGCGTCCCCGGGCTCGGCGAGCTGATTGTTCGCGGCGCCCGCCACCACGCGACAGCGGAGCCGGGGGATCGTCTCGGCCGACAGCACGCCTCCGGTCGCGCACGGTGCGAACACGTCGCACTCGGCGTCGTAGATCTCCTCGGTGCCGGCGGTCTCGGCGTTCAGCGCCTGCGCGAGCTCCTTCGCGCGCACGTCGTCGACGTCGGTCAGGACCAGGCGGACGCCGCGCTCGGCGAGCTGGCGCGCGAGCGGCTCGCCCACCGCGCCCACGCCCTGGACGGCGGCCGTCCGCCCGGCGAGATCATCGGCGCCGAACGCGTGCGCGACCGCGGCCCGAAGGCCATTGAACACACCGACCGCGGTCGCCGGCGCGGAGGTCCCCGAGCCGCCGGCCGCCTCGGTCCTGGCGAACACGAAGGAGGAGCGCTCGCCCACCACGTCCATGTCGGCGGACGAGGTGTTCATGTCACATGCCGTCCGGTACGTCCCGTGCAGCGACTCGATCAGCTCCCCGTACCGGAGGAAGAGGTCGCGTCGGCGCTCGCCCGTGGGGATCTCGGGGACCGCGAGCACGGCCTTGCCGCCGCCGAGCGGGAGCCCGGCCATCGCGTTCTTGTTCGTCATCGCCGAGGAAAGGCGGAGCCCGTCCTGCAGGGCGTCACGCGCCTCCGCATAGACCTTCAGGCGCGTGCCACCGGCGCCGGGACCCAGCACCGTCGAATGCACGCACACGAATATCCACGTCGCGCCCGGCTCGTCGAACCGGACGACGATCTCCTCGCCGCCCCAGACCGGG
>DAIOFZ010000079.1:0-10140 GCA_036745475.1 Actinomycetota bacterium
CGATCGAGGCGTCGAGCAGCTCGCGGATCGAGGCCCGCAGGGTCACGAAATCCGCCAGCCGGAGTGAGACCTCGGCGCGCTCCTCGGATTCGAGCGGATCCTCGGCCTCGAGCCAGGCACCGAGATCGCCGGCCGAGCTCAGCCGCGCGTTCGCGAGCGACAGCGCCGCCGGCGACCTCATGGCCTGAGTCTGACTTTTCCATTAGTGCGATACAAGCATGGCAACGGACTTTTGCGCTGAAATCCATTAGCGGTTCGGGAGCCCGCTACCTGATCAGACGCGACAGACGCCGGTCGGCCAGGACCTTGCCGCCCGTCTGGCACGTCGGGCAGTACGTGACCTCGTGCGATTCGTAGGAGACCCGCCGGAGGTCGTCCCCGCACACCGGACAGGGCTCGCCGTAGCGGCCGTGAACCGTGAAGTGATCGCCGATCTTGGTCTGGAGGCCGCCCGTACGGCGCCGCTCCGCCGCGAGCGCCTCGTCCAGTACGCTCTCGACCGCGGCGAGGAGCTCCTTCCGCTGCCCCGGCTCGAGCGACGCGAGCGACGCGTACGGCGAGAGCTTGGCGCGGTGCAGGATGTCGTCCGAGTACCCGCGGCCGATGCCCGCCACGGTCCGCTGGTCGCGCAGGATCGTGTGCACGCGCCGGCCGTCCTCCCCCTCCAGGACCAGCCGCTCGAACTCGGGCGAGCTGGGCTCGGGCCCGAGCTTGTCGAGCGGTCCGTCGTCGCCTTCGGCCAGCACCCACCAGCCGGCCTTGCGCTCGCGACCGAACTCCTTCACCAGCACCGACGGGCGGTCCTCGAAACGGAACCGCACGACGGAGCCGCGCGGCTTGGTCGACTTCGGCGGGTCCTCGACGTCGACGCGTCCGCCCTGCGACAGGTGCACGAGGACGCGGGGCCCGTCGAGCTCCCAGACCAGGTACTTCCCGCGGCGACCGATCCGTTCGACGGTCCGGCCGGCCAGCTCGGACACGCGAGGGGTCACGGTCTTGAGGGAGGAGAACTGCAGCAGGTCGGCCCCCGCGAACGCGGAGCCGCCCACCACCTCGGTCAGCCGTTCGGCGAGCGCCTGCACCTCGGGGAGCTCGGGCACCGCTCAGACCCCGCGCGCCGAGGGCGGGCGGACCGGGGTCATCGCCCCGTCACGTCGGCCACGGCGTGGCGGACGATCTGCGCGCACTCCTCGATGCGATCTCGGTGCGTCCGATGCGACAGGATGCATGCCCGGATCGTGAATCGGTCCTCGACGACGGTGCTCGAGAGCACGACGCGCTTGGAGGCGTTGATCAGGTCGAGCAGCCGGCGGTCGGCCCCATCCGAGCCGTCGCGGAGCCGGAAGGGCACGACGGTGAGCTCGGGCTCCCACGGCAGCTCGAGCTCGGGGATCGTCAGGAGCTCCTCGTAGAGGTACCTGGCCAGGTCGAGCTTCTCGTCGAGCGCCTCGCGGAACGCGTCCACGCCGTGCAGCACCAGCGGGAACCACACCCGAAGGCCGCGGAAGTCGCGCGACAGCTCGGGCGAGTACTCGGTGAAGTTCGGCAGCTCGTCCTCGGGCGGGAAGTCCTGCAAGTACGCGGCGCCGACGAAGTGCGCCTCGCGCAGGCGTGCGCCGTCGCGCACCACGAGCGACCCGGTCCCGTACGGCAGGAACATCCCCTTGTGCGGGTCCAGCGTGATCGAGTCCGCTCGTTCGATCCCGGCGAAGGCCGCCCGTCCGCGCTCGGTGAGCTGGAAGAAGCCGCCGTACGCCGCATCGACGTGGAGCCACAGGTCCTGCTCGGCCGCGACGTCGGCGATCGCCGCGATCGGGTCGATCGCGCCCGTGTTGGTCGTCCCGGCCGACGCGATCACGAAGAACGGCCTCCGGTCGGCCCTGCGATCGGCCGCGAGCATCTCGCGCAATGCGTCAACGTCCATCCGGAGCTCGGGCGTGCACGCGACCGAGCGGACGTTCGCGCTCGGGAACCCGGCGATCGCGGCCGCCTTCGCGTTGGACGCGTGGACCTGCTCGGAGGCGTAGATGGTGCCCGAGAGGAAGTCCTCGGGGAGCCTGGCCTTGCGCGCCGCGACCAGCGCCGACAGGTTCGCCATCGAACCTCCCGACGTGAGGATGCCTCGGGCATCGTCGCCGTACCCGAACAGGTCGCAGAGCCAGCGCACCACGTTGTGCTCGATCTGCGCCCCGACGGGCGCCTGCCCCCACATGTTCACGAACCGGTTGATCCCGGTCGCGAGGAAGTCGCCGAGCGCCGAGGCGTACAACCCGCCTCCCGGGATGAACGGCAGGAAGCCCGGTCCCGTGGTGTTGTAGGAGTTGGCCGCGATCAGGTCCACGGTATCCATGAGCTGGTCGAAGCTCCCGGGACCTTCAGGCGGCGCACCGCGCACCGAGCGAGCGGCCTCGATCGCGCCCTCGACGTCCGAGGCGGCGGCCTCGTCCTGGGACTGGACGAACTCGACCAGGTAGCCGAGCGCGGCCTCGCCCATCGCACGCATCTGCTCGGGGCCGGGTTCGAGGGGATACGGCATCGCGCCCATGCTACGGAACGCGGGCGCGGACAGCCGTTCGGCTACGCGGAGCGGGTGACGGCCTCGAGCAGCCGCCGGGAGGCCTCGGTCACCTCGTCGACGGCGCCGTTGAACGCGTCCTCGTTCCTCTTGGAGGGCGCCCGGTAGCCGCTGACCTTGCGGACGAACTGCAGGGCGGCCTCCCGGATCTCGGTCTCGGTCGCCGGCACGTCGCCCTCGCGGAGCCGCTTGATGCTTCTGCACATGCGTTGAATGGTACCGGCGATGGCGCGAACGACCCCAACCGCGTAGCGTTCCGTTCGGCATGAGCACGAGCCTCGAGTCGGGCGGGGTCGTCGGCGGCTACCGGATCGAATCGCTCCTCGGGCGCGGCGGGATGGCGTCGGTCTACCTGGCCGAGGACGGCCGCCTCAAGCGGAAAGTCGCGCTCAAGATCTTGTCGCCCGAGCTTGCGGCGGACGAGGCCTTCCGGCGCCGTTTCGTGGACGAGTCCGAGCGGCTGGCCTCGGTCGACCACCCGAACATCATCCCGGTCTACGAGGCCGGGCAGGACGACGGGCATCTGTTCATCGCGATGCGCTACGTCGACTCCACCGATCTCAAGGAGCTCATCGCGTTCGAGGGCCACCTGTCGCCCGAGCGAGCGGTCTCGGTCGTCACGCAGGTCGCCGGGGCCCTCGACGCCGCCCACGCGAGAGGTCTCGTGCATCGCGACGTCAAGCCTGCGAACGTACTGGTCGCCGTCGGGTCGAGCGGTGACGGCAGCGATCATGCGTACCTTTCGGACTTCGGCCTGACCAAGCGCACGCAGGAGACGAGCGGCCTGACGAGGACGGGGTCCTTCATGGGGACGATCGACTACGTGGCCCCGGAACAGATCAGCGGCACGAGCGTCGACGGGCGGACCGATCAGTACGCACTTGCCTGCGTACTGTTCCAGTGCCTCACAGGTCGCACGCCGTACCCACGCGACGGCGACGCGGCGGTCCTGTACTCCCACCTGTCCGAACCGCCGCCGCCCGTCACCGCAACCGACCCAAGCCTCCCACCTGCGATCGACGCCGTCCTCGCCAAGGGCATGGCGAAGGAGTTGGACGATCGGTACGCGAACTGTCTCGAGTTCGCCCGTGCCGCGCGCTCCGCGTTGGTCAACGCCTCGGGCGAGGCCACCGTCGAGCCGTCCGCGACCGCGTCGCCTGGCGCGCCGTCCGAGCCCTCGCGAACCGTGGTCGCGGCGCCGGCCGTGGTCCACGAGCCCCCACCGACGCGGCGCGGCCGAAGGATCGCGATCGTGGTCGGCGCGCTGGTCATCGCGGTCGGGCTGGTCGCGGGAGGGTTTGCGCTGCTGAGCGGTGTCGAGAGCGGCCGGACGACGCTCGTCGCGCTCGACGCGAACGAAGGGTCGGTGGTCTCGACGCTGCACGACGAGGCGTTCAGCGAGCACCTGTGGGGGATCCTGTCGATCGAGGAGGGTGACCTGTGGCAGGCGACCGAGCACTCGCTCGTCCGCCGCGACGATCGGTCCGGCCAGATCATCGCCACGCTCCCGATCCGAGGCACATGGCGGTCGATGACTGGCGGGTTCGGGTACGTGTGGATCGCCCACCCGTCCGCAGCCGGCGTGACGGAGATCGAGCGCATGAGCCCGCTCTCAGGCAACTCAAAGACGATCGAGGTCGACGGCGACACGGCCGACCTGCAGGCGGGCAACGGCTCGATCTGGTTCCTCGCGGAGGACGGGACGCTGAGCAAGATCGACCCCGTGAGCATGAAGGTCGTGGACACGTATGACACCGGCACCGTGACGCCGGGAACGGCCGTGCCGCTCGCCGGTTTCGTTTGGATCTGCGAGTGCGAGGTCGGCCGCGTCGCGCAGTTCGACCCGAGCACGGGCGAGATCGTCAAGGAGCTCGATCTCCCGGAGCACGGATTCGTGATCGGGGTCGACACGACGGATCCGCAGAACGAGCGCGTGTGGCTCCTGGACCCGCAGGCGAACACGCTCACGCCGATCGACCCAGTGACGGGCGAGGTCGGTCGGTCCGTCGGCGTCGGCGGCGCGGCGATCACCGACGCCAAGGTCGTCGGCGATTCGCTGTGGGTGGCCTCGCAGACGGAGGTCACCCGGATCGAACTCCCCTCGCTTGACCAGCACGTGTTTCCGGTGCCCGAGGGGGTCTCGGCCGGCAGCCTCGCGCCCGCACCCGACGGGTCGATCGTCTGGGTTGCCAACTGCGGCTGCCCGATCGAGAACTAGCCGAGGCGACCGGACCGAGGTGCTTGCCCGGGTCCTATCTCGACCCTATCCTGCTCGAACGCATGTTCGACGCGAAGGAACGCCTCAACCCGGAGCAGCGAGCGGCCGTCGAGCACCTGGGAGGTCCCCTCCTGGTGGTCGCGGGGGCTGGCTCGGGCAAGACGTGGACGCTTGCCTGCCGGGTCGCGAACCTGGTGGATCGGGGCATCCCGCCCGAGCGGATCCTGCTGCTGACGTTCACGCGCCGCGCCGCCCGCGAGATGCTCTCGCGCGCCGAGCAGCTGACGGGCGACCGTGCGCTCGGCCGGGTCTGGGGCGGCACGTTCCACGCGACCGCCAACCGGCTGCTGCGGCTGCACGGTGGGGCGCTCGGCCTGTCCCCCGGCTTCACGGTCCTGGATCGAACGGACACCGCCGACCTGATGGACCTGATCCGGGGCGAGCTGGGGTTCGGCCAGGGCGAGCGGCGGTTCCCGCGCAAGGACACGCTCGCCGACGTCTACTCGCGCACGGTGAACGGCCGGACCAAGCTCGCCGAGGTGCTCGAGCGCGAGTACCCCTGGTGCGCGGAGGAGGTCGAACCCATCCGAACGATCTTCGAGCGCTACACCGAGCGCAAGCGGGCACAGAGCGCACTGGACTACGACGACCTGCTCCTGTTCTGGGACGCGCTCTGCCGCCATCCGGCCGCCGGGCCCGCGATCTCGGGACTGTTCGACCACATCCTGGTGGACGAGTACCAGGACACGAACCCGCTCCAGGCCGACATCCTGGCGTCGCTTCGTCCCGAGGGCGACGGCCTGATGGTCGTGGGCGACGACGCCCAGGCGATCTACGCGTTCCGGAGCGCGACCGTCGCCAACATCCTCGAGTTCCCATCGCGTTTCCCGGGGACGACGATCGTGAAGCTCGAACGCAACTACCGGTCGACGAGCCCGATCCTCGAGGCGACGAACGCGGTGATCGCGCTCAGCCCGCAGCGTCACGAGAAGACCCTGTGGACCGAACGCTCGGGCGGCCCCCTCCCCTCGCTGCTCACCTGCATCGACGAACGCGACCAGGCGGACTTCGTCTATAGGTCGATCCTGGACCACCGAGAACGCGGCACCCCGCTCCGCGAACAGGCTGTGCTGTTCCGCGCCGGCCACCACAGCGACGTGCTCGAGGTCGAGCTCACGCGACGCAACATCCCCTTCGTGAAGTACGGCGGGCTCAAGTTCCTCGAGTCGGCGCACGTCAAGGACGCGCTCGCGGTACTCCGGATCGCGGACAACCCCCGCGACGAGCTGTCGTGGTTCCGGGTGCTCCAGCTGCTCGACCACGTCGGCCCGGCCGGCGCCCGTCGCGTGATGGACGCGATCGGCGTCTCCGCGCCGAGCGACCCGATGACGCGCTTCCTGGACCAGGCGATCGCGGTGCCGGCGCCCGCGCGCGCGGAGCTGGAGGGGCTGCGGGAGGCCTTCCGCGACCTTGCGGTCGAGGGCTCGCCTCCCCCGGCGCAGGTGGAACGCGTCCGCCGGTTCCTGGAGCCCCTGCTCCGCCGGCGCTACGACCAGCCCGAGCCCCGCTTGCGCGACCTCGAGCAGCTCGAGCAGCTCGCAGGCGGGTTCGAGAGCCGGGCGCGCTTCGTGACCGACCTCACGCTCGACCCTCCGGTCTCCACCTCCGACCTGGCGGGGCCGCCGCACCTGGACGAGGACTACGTGATCCTGTCGACGATCCACTCGGCCAAGGGCGGCGAGTGGGACGTGGTGCACGTGATCCACGCGGCGGACGGCATGATCCCGTCGGACATGTCGACCGGCGACCCCGAGCAGCTCGAGGAGGAGCGGCGCCTGCTGTACGTCGCCCTGACGCGGGCGCGCGACGAGCTCCACGTGCTGTTCCCGCTCCGCTACCACCGCGCGAACCGCGGGTACGAGGACCGCCACTGGTACGCGCAGCTCACGAGGTTCATGCCCGAGCAGGTTCGGAACCGCTTCTCGCTCCGGACGACCTACGTGGACGCGACTGACGAGCACTCTGACGCTCCGTCGCCCGACGCCACCGCGAGCGGGGTCGATGCCCTGCTCGCCGGCCTGTGGTCGGACTGACCGCCAGCTAGCATCTGGCGATGGAGGTCCTGCGCCCCGGCGACGCGGCGGAGTTCCTGCGCCTCGCCGGCGCGCTGCTCGAACGCGACGAGGCCCGCAACCAGCTCCCACTCGGGATCGCCGGGAACCTGATGGAGCGCCCGGACGCCTTCGACGTCGTCCGCTTCTGGGTCGTTCGGGAGGGGGACGAACCCGTCGCGGCGGCCGTCCGGACCGAGCCGTTCAACCTCGTGCTCGGCGATCCGTCGTCCGAGGCGGCGCTGGGTCCGTTGCTCGAGGCGGTGGTGGCGGACGACCCCGAGGTCCCCGGCATCGTGGGCAACGTGCCGTTCGTCGAGCCTGCGGCGAAGCGGCTCGCGGGTGCGAGCGGCCGGAGCGCCGAACGCATCCTGTCCCAGGGCGTGTACGGCCTGACGGCGGTGCGCGACGTCTCGCGGGCGCCGGGCGAACCGCGTCCGGCGGTGCCGAGCGATCGCGGGCTCATCCTCGACTGGCTCCGAGCGTTCGTCACCGAGTCGGTTCCCGATCCGGACGAGGCCTTCCGGCGGCTGGAACGCACCCTCGACAGCCGTTTCGGCATCGAGAGCGCCGGGTTCTGGCTCTGGGAGGACGGCGGGGAGCCCGTGTCGTTGTCCGGCTTCAGCGGCCCCACGCCGACCGGGATCCGGATCGGGCCCGTCTACACGCCGCCCGAGCATCGCCGGCGCGGGTACGCGACGACCCTCGTGGCCGACCAGAGCGCCTGGCTGCTCGGGCGAGGCCATCGCGCGTGTTTCCTATACACCGATCTCGCGAACCCGACGTCCAACCGGATCTACGTGGAGATCGGGTACGAGCGCGTCTGCGAGGCGATGGAGTTCACCTTCTGGGCGAACTGAAGCTCCTCAAGAACGCCGCTTCAGGTCGCCGAGGATCTCGCGGGCGGCATTCGCTCCGGGGGCGCCGGTCACGCCGCCCCCCGGATGCGCGCCCGAACCACACAGGTACAGGCCGGGCAGCCCGAGCCGGTACCGGGCGTGGCCGAGCAGGGGTCGCCAGACGAAGAACTGATCCAGGCCCGGCTCGCCGTGGTAGACGTGGCCGCCGGTCAGGCCGTACTCGCGCTCCAGGTCGACCGGGGTCGTCACGCGGCGGGCCGTCACCAGGTTCGAGAGCCCGGGCGCGTAGCGCTCGAGCGCCTCGACGACGAGGTCGCCGAGCCGGTCCCGCTCGGCCGCCCAGTCGGTGTCGCGCAGCTCGAACGGCATCCACTGCGCGACCACGCTCATCACGTGCGTGCCCTCCGGCGCGAGCGTCGGGTCCGACACCGTCGGGATCGTCGCCTCGAGGTAGGGGGCGCCGCCGATGCCACCGTACTTCGAGGCGTCGAAGGCTCGCTCCAGGTGATCGATCGAGGGCGCGATCACGATCCGCCCGGCCAGGCGCTCGGGATCCGCGCCGTCGAACGACGGGAGGCCCGAGAGCGCGAGGTCGACCTTGGAGACCGACCCCGGGGTCCGGATGTTCGTCGCCCGCCAGCGCAGGTGCGGACCGATCTCGACCGGGTCCAGGAGCGTCGTGAGCGTCCGCTTCGGATCGATCGCCGCGACCACGGCGCGCGCCCGGATCTCGGACCCGTCGGCGAGGACCACCCCGGTGGCCCGATGACGCTCCACCGAGACCCCGACGACCTCGGACGAGGTGCGGATCTCGGCGCCGAACCCGCGGGCGGCGTTCGCGAGCGCCTCGGCCAGCGCGCCGGGCCCACCGCGGGCGGTCGTCGACTGCCCCGGCGCGCCGCCGTCGTTGCCCGCCGAGTCGGCAAGCAGCACCGCCGTGGTCCCGGCCGACCACGGGCCCATCGCCGTGTACTGCACCGCCCGGGATGCGATCGCGCCGCGGAGCGCATCGCTCTCGAACGCCTCCGCGACGTAGTCGGCGATCGCCATCGGGATCGCGCGCGTGGCCTCGCGGCCGGGTCGCTTGCCCAGACGCCGGAACGCGTTCCCGAGCTTCAGGCCGTTCAGCGCGTCGGCGAGCGACGGGTCCTTCACGTCCGGCGGGGTGATGGCGTGCAGGTACGACAGGAACGACGCGAGCGACCGCACCTTCTTGTCGAAACCCGGATACGCCTCGGCGTCCGCCGGCGAGCGAACGCGCAGCTCGTCTGCCGTCCTGGCGGCGTCCGACCAGAGCGTAAGCGGCGGACCCTCGGGTTGGGGCGCGAACACGCGCACCCCCGGCTCCACCGTGACCAGCCCCTGCCTCACGAGCCCCAGGTCGTGGATCACCGACCTGCGGAGGCGTCCCACGGTGTGGACGACGCCCGGCACCCGAACCCCCGGGGCGAGCTCGATCGTGTCGAGGATGCCGCCGACGCGTTCGCGCCGCTCGAGGACCAGGACCGACCGGCCGGTCTTCGCGAGGTAGGCGGCGGTGGTGAGGCCGTTGTGGCCCGCGCCGACGACGACCGCGTCGTACCGTGCCGCAATCGGGCCAGCCATCTGGCCCGCCATCAGGCGACCTTGCCCGGCGAACCCCCGGTGCGCCCGCCGAGGAGCTCGAGCGCGGCGATCCGCCCCGGCGCGCCCATGATCCCGCCGCCCGGATGCGTGGCCGAGCCGCACATCCACAGGTCCTTGATCGGCGTCCGGTAGCGGGCCCACCCGGGGACCGGCCGGTTGAAGAACAGCTGCTCGAGCGAGAGCTCGCCCTGGAAGATGTTGCCTTCGGTGAGGCCCGTGATCCGCTCGATGTCGAGCGGCGTGAGCACCTGCCGGTGAAGGATCAGGTCGCGGATCCGCGGGAAGCGCTCCTCGAGCGTCGAGATCACGGTCTCACCGAACGCGTCGCGCTCGGCGTCGTCCCACGTGCGCCCGTCCGACAGGTGGTACGGCGCGTATTGGACGAAGCACGACATCACGTGCTTGCCGGGCGGCGCCATCGAGGGGTCGACGAGCGTGGGGATGATGCAATCGATGTAGGGGCGGGTCGAGAACCTCCCGTACTTCGCGTCGTCGTACGCGCGCTCCATGTAGTCGACACCGGGCGAGAAGCTGATCGCGCCGCGGAGCCACTCCCCTCTGCCCGGTCTGCACGCGAGCTCGGGCAGGGCGTCGAGCGCGAGGTTGACCTTCCCACTCGATCCGCGGAACTTGTACCGCCTGACCTCATCCAGGAACGACGGCTCGAGATTCGAGGGTTCGACCAGGCGGAGGAATGTGACGTGCGAGTCCACGCTCGACAGGACGGCGCCGGCGGCGATCTCCTCGCCC
>DAIOFZ010000080.1:0-10121 GCA_036745475.1 Actinomycetota bacterium
CCGAGTTGCTGGGCGACCCGGATCCGGGACGGTCGCAGCGGGCCATGCAGGCGATGCTCCAGATGCGCAAGATCGACATCGCGGGTCTGCGGCGCGCGGCCGAGGCCGCCTAGCGTTTCTGCCGTGTCGATCGAAGCTGCCCGCGTCGAGGACCTGCTGCGCGAGCTCGCGCCGCAGGTCCTCGGCACGCTGGTGCGCCGGTACGGGCAGTTCGACGCCGCGGAGGATGCCGTGCAGGTGGCGCTGCTCGCGGCGGCGACGCAGTGGCCGGAGCAGGGCGTGCCCGACCATCCCCGGCCGTGGCTCGTGACCGCCGCGTCGCGGCGCCTGATCGACGGCTGGCGGAGCGAGAGCGCTCGGCGCCGACGCGAGGAGACCGAAGCCCTCCTCGAGATCCGCCGCCCGGGCGAGGCGTCGGAGCAGGACGACACGCTCACCCTTCTGTTCCTGTGCTGTCATCCCGCCCTGTCCGTCCCGTCGCAGCTGGCCCTCACGCTTCGCGCGGTCGGCGGGCTGACCACGACGGAGATCGCGAACGCCTTCCTGGTCCCCGAGGCGACGATGGCCCAACGCATCAGCCGCGCCAAGCAACGCATCAAGAGCATCGGGGCACGGTTCGACCTCCCGCCAGAACCACAGCGCGCGGAACGCCTCCGCGTGGTGCTGCACGTGCTCTACCTGATCTTCAACGAGGGCTACACGTCGAGCTCGGGATCGTCGCTGCAACGGACCGACCTCACCGCCGAGGCGATCCGGCTCTCGCGCATGCTCTACCAGCTGCTGCCGGGGGACGGCGAGGTCGCCGGCCTGCTCGCGCTCATGCTCTTGACCGATGCTCGGCGCGACGCTCGAACCACCAGGGATGGCTCTCTAGTTCCGCTCGCCGAACAGGATCGCCACCTGTGGAACGCACGACAGATCGACGAGGGCGTGAGCCTGATCACCGCCACCCTCGGCAAGGCTCCGACCGGCCCGTATCAGCTGCAGGCGGCGATCGCCGCGATCCACGACGAAGCGTCGAGCGCCGACGAGACCGACTGGCCGCAGATCCTCGCGCTGTACGACGTGCTCGAACAGGTCTCGCCGGGCCCCGTCGTGACGCTCAATCGGGCGGTCGCCGTCGCGATGGTCGACGGACCACGATCGGGTCTCGCGGTGCTCGGCACGCTGGACGACGACGATCGGATGGGGCGCACGCACCGGCTCGAGGCGGTCCGCGGTCATCTGCTCGAGCTCGCGGGCGAGCCCGGCGCGGCCCGCGAGTCCTACCGACGTGCGGCGAGGATGACCGCCAGCGTCCCCGAACAGCGCTACCTCGCGATGCGCGCCGCTCGGCTGCGCTAGGGGACCTGCTGCTCCCGTGCGGTGGGCGTGCGGGCGAGGCTCGCCATCACGGCGCCGGCCAGGATCAGGAGGCCACCCGCGGCCACCCCGAAGGTGACCGACTCGTCCAGGAACCAGAATCCGAGGACCGCGGCCGCGAGAGGCTCCATCGCCGAGACGATGGAGGTGCGGACGGCTCCGATCCTGGCGAGCGCCTCCATCAGGAAGAAGAAGGCCCCGGCGGACGACAGGCCCATGCCGACGAGCGGCCACCACTCGGCGGCGCCGTCGGGCAGGTCCCAATGGCCGACGGCGTTGGCATAGACGAACAGCCCGATCGACGCGCCCGCGCTGACCCACATCGCGCTGGTGAGCGCGTTGGTGCGATCGACCAGCAGGTCCACGCCGGTGAGGTAGGCGCTGTACGTCACCGCGGTCACGAACGCGAGCAGCACGCCGACGCCGTCGATCGCCAGACCTGTCCCCGTGCCGACGACGATCGCCGCACCGGCGACCGCGCACAGGAGGGCGAAGAGCGTGAGCCGCGCCGGCAGATCGCCGCCCAGGGCCCACGCCCAGACCGTCACGAAGACTGGGTACGTGAAGAACAGGAGCGTCACGGCGGCGACCGTCCCGTGCTGGGTGGCCGTGAAGAACAGGCTCGCCTCGATCGCGTAGCCGAACAGCGCGAGCAGGACCAGCCGGAGCCGCTCGCCGCGCGCCGCCAGCACCGGCCGACGCGAGAGGAGCAGCGCCAGCAACAACGCGAGCGCACCGATCGCGAACCGGATCGACAGCATCGTCTCGACCGGGACGCCCCGCTCGAGGACGAATCGACCCCAGATGATGATCGTGCCGAACAGGACGGCCGAGACCGCGGCCGAGGCTCCCCCGAGCAGGTCGTGACGCGCTGGCGGATCGGTCACGCTCAGGCGAGTTCGATCCGCATCCGTTTGAAGGCCTTGCCCTTGTTCTCGGTCTTCGCGACGTGCACGTGCCCGACCTCGGCCGTCGAACGCACATGGGTCCCACCGTCCGCCTGTTTGTCGAGCCCCTCGATCTCGATCACGCGGATCGGGTCCACCGACTCGGGGATCAGGTTCACCTTCGTCCGGATCAGGTCGGGATCGGCGAGGGCCTCGGCGCGCGGGAGGAAGCTCACGCGCACCGGGCGACCGGCCCCGAGCTCCGCGTTCAGCTTCTCCTCCACCCCCCGCCCGAACTCCGCGTCGATGGACGCGAGCTCGAAGTCCATCCGAGCGACGCCGGGCTCCATGTTCCCGCCCGTGACCCTCGCGTCGTAGTCGCGGAACACCACCGCCGACAGCGCGTGCAGGGCGGTGTGCGTGCGCATGAGCGTGTGACGTCGATCCCAGTCGATCTCGGCCGTCACGTCGATCCCCGGGGCGGGCGGATCGCCGTCGACCTCGTGCAGGAGCCTGCCGCCGAGCTTGAGGGTGTCGAGCACGCGGACCTCCCCGTCCTCCCACCGCAGCACCCCGGTGTCCCCCGGCTGCCCGCCGCTGCGGGCGTAGAAGACGGTCCGGTCAAGGACGACGCCCTCGTCGCCGGCCTCCTCCACGGTGGCCTCGCACGACCGGACGTAGGCGTCGGTGGCGAAGAGTTCCTCGGTCATCCCTCGGCAGCCTAGCCGACGCGGCCGCCGGGCCCTCCTGCACGCGCGCGCATGGGTGCGATGACCCTCAGGCACCGCCGTGTCCGTTCCGATACAGGACCTGAGATGTCCCAGCGTCCCGAGCGCGAGCCCACGAGACAACCGCACATCGTCGTCCGGTTCGCCGTCGCGAGCCTGGCGGCGTTCGTGCTCGTCGGGGCCGTCGGGATGGTCCTGATGGTCCGCTACGCACGCGAGCGAGCGGAGCGGGCCGGGGCGTTCCACGCGGCCTTCGTCGCATCCGCGGTGCTGGGTCCCGCGCTGTCCGGACTCGATCTGTCCCGTCCGATCACCGGCGACGATGCGGCTCGCGTTCGCGAACTGGTCCGCGAGCGCATCCTGGCGGACGGCCGCGACGTCCGCGTCAAGGTCTGGCGGTTCGACGGCACGATCGTGTTCTCCGATGCATCCAACCTCGTCGGGAAGCGTTTCCCGGAGGAGGCGGAGGACTTGGCCGAGGTCGTAGCCGGTCACCCCGAGATGGGCATCTCGGATCTGGACGCCGCCGAGAACGTCGCCGAGCGCGGTCTGGCCGACAAGCTGTTGTTCGCCTACGTGCCGTTGCGGATCGAGCCGGGCGGCCCGATCGTCGCCGTCGCGGAGATCTACCAGGACTACGCGGCCATCCAGGAGGACATCGACGCCTTCGTCGCCAGGATGCTTCCACTGCTGGGTGTCGGCCTGCTCGTCCTGTACGCGGCGATCCTGCCGATCGCCATGCGGATCTCGGCCGAGCTCAGGCGGCGGAACGAACGGCTGGCGGAGCTCCTGGAGCGCGAACAGCACACCGTGGCGAAGCTTCGTGATCTGGCCAAGAAGAAGGACGACTTCGTGAGCGCCGCGTCGCACGAGCTCCGGACACCGCTCACATCGATCCGCGGGTCGCTCGCGACCCTCAAGTGGTCGGGTGTCGGAGCCGATGAGGCGATGCGCACCGAACTCCTCGAGGCCGCCGAGCGCCAGACCAAGCGCCTGGAGCGCCTCGTCGTCAACATCCTGGCGGCCGCTCGCCTCGACGGGGATCGCCCCATCGAGTTCGAGCCGGTCGATCTCGCCGAGACCGCCCGCGCGGTCGCCGCGGAGCTCGACGCGTCGGATCGGGTCGTCGTCGCGGTTCCCGAGGGTAGCGTGGAGACCGACCGCGCCCGCATCGTCGACGTCATGACGTATCTGCTCGAGAACGCCCTGAAGTACTCGCCCGACGGGTCGAGCGTCACGATCGGCGCCGACAGCGAACGGTCGGGGTTCCGTCTGTGGGTCACCGACCACGGCGTCGGCATCGACCCGGCCGATCAGGCCGTGATCTTCGAGCGCTTCCATCAGATCGACCAGAGCGCGACCCGATCGCACGGTGGACTCGGTCTCGGTCTGCACCTGGCGAAGGAACTGGTCGAGGAGCTCCAGGGGCGTGTCGACGTCGCGAGCGCACCGGGTCGCGGCAGCACGTTCACGGTCCTGCTCCCGTCCCGCCGAAGGACGGCCGCCCCACGCCGTTCTCCCCTGTCCACTCCTTCGTCCTGAGTCGCCTCAGGCGTCCTGAATCGCCTCAGGCCTCGAACGTCTTCTCACCGGCGCGGATGGGTACCGAGAGCCAGTTCTCGCCCGGAGGGATCGGGCAGGACCAGTCCGGGTTGTACGCGCAGTACGGGTTGTACGCGGCGTTGAAGTCGACGCGGACCCGGCCGTCCGCTCCAGGGGGTTCGACCTCGAGGTACCGACCAGCCCCGTACGTCTCCTTCCCGCTCGTCGCGTCGCGAAAGGGCAGGAAGAGCTCGTGCATGTCCTCGGAGGCGTACAGCGTCACTACCGCCTGCTCCCCCTCGACCTCGAATCGAACGATGCCCGCGCGGCGGTAGACCTGCAGCCCGCCCGTCGTCGTCTGCATCTGGATCGCTTCGTCGCGATCTACACCCTGCGTCTCGAGTTTCGCGTGGATCGCGAGCCCCGGCTCCTCCGGGAAGTACGCCAGCCCACCGAACCCGTCCCGCTGCCCGGGTGTGAGGGGCGACCGTGGGTCGTCGCGGAAGAACGCGTCCTTCTCGGCTCGGAAGTCCTCGAGCTCGCTCATACGGGTAAGCAACCCGCACGGAGGGCTATCCGTTCCCCGCGATGAAGGCCGAGACGCGCGCGACGAGCTCCGGGATCCGCCGGAGCAGCTCCTCCTGACTCCCGAGCGCGATCAGCTCGGCGTTGGGCAGGAGCTCGGACAGAAGCAGGCCGAGCTCCGCCGGGTGGATGTCGTCGCCCTCGATCGTGACGATGATCGTCGGCGTCGCGACGTCTCGCAGCAGCTCCCGGTTCGGGATCGGCCAGTCCTCCACCACGCCGTGGATCGCACGGGCGAGCCCGTCGGGATCGTCGTGCTGCCACAGCACGCGGTCGAGCTCCAGGCGCCACGGCGTCTCGACGTACTCGGCCACGCGGGCCGGATCGTTCAGCACGGCCTCGAGCGCCTCCTGCGGCGTCTTGCCCTCCAGGTCCTCGGCGATCAGGTGGTAGCGCTTCGCCAGCCCGAACGGCAGGTCCAGCCCGGCCGGCAGCAGCCAGATCATCCGTTCGAAGCGGTCGGGTTCGCGGCAGACGAGGTTCCCGATCGCGCCGGCGCCGAGCGAGGTCCCCACGGCGACCGTCGCGCCGAACGCGTCCGCCACGGCATCGAGGTCGCGCGCGAAGTCCTCGAACCGGAACGCCTTCGGGTCCGCGGGCGAGGTCGACCGGCCGTGCCCGCGGAAGTCGAACCTCACCTTGGTGCCCGGCACCAGCGGCGTGAACGCGGCGAGCTCGTTGCGGTTGTTCGTCAGCCCGTGCGCGAAGACGGTGACAGGCTCGCCCTCGCCCTCCACCTCGCAGAACAGGGTCGCGTCGTCGCTGTGGACCTCGGGCACGAGCCAAACCTACCGAAGCGCAGGTCGTACGATGCGCCGGGAATGGCCGACGTCACCGTGACGCGCCGTGCTGACGGAGACCCGATGCGGTTCGACGTGGCCGTGCGCGAGAGCGATGCCACCACCGAGCACGCCGTCGCCGTGTCCGTGGCGGATCTCGAGCGGCTCGGGGCGGGGCGATCGCCCGAGGCGTTCGTGCGCGACTGCTTCGCGTTCCTGCTCGAACGGGAGCCGAAGGAGTCGATCCTGTCGTCGTTCGACGTCGGCGTGATCGGTCGCTACTTCCCCGAGTTCGAGCGCGTGATCGCCGATCGCTAGCCGTCGGCGGCGGTCGAGCCCGCCACGACCTCAGCCGAGCGCGGCGAGCGCCCGACGGGCCTGGTCCAAGTGGAATCGGTCGTGGCCGGCCGCGAGGTTGAACGTGAGATCGAAGCTCTCGGGTCCGCGCTCGGAGTGGATGCCGACGCGGGCCCGCTCCCGCTCGGTCGAGCGGGCCCACAGCGCGAGGTTCGCGCGCCGGAGGGCCTCGAACGTCTCGAGCAGCACCTCGGGGTCGTCCTCGTTGTGGTGGAGCCGGTCGACCCACAGGTCCTGGTCGTAGCCGACGAGCGGCGGCTCGTCCTGCGCGACGATCCAGCGGTACCGGCTCGCGACGACGACCTCGGAGTCCGTGACGTGACCCAGGCACTCGAGCACGGACCACTCGTCGGGCTCGGGGCGTTCGGCGACGCGGGCGCCGGCGCTGCGGATCACCTCGCGCCAGGCCTCGGCGGATCCCGCCTGGACCTCGGCGGGGTCGTCGTCGCCCACGAGACGGGTGAGGTAGCGCTGATACTCGACGGCCTCGGCCACCGGATCGGGCGTGGGGAGACGTTCCATCCCCATCTCTTGGCTACACCTCCTGTTCGACGAGATCGTCCTGCGGCGCGAACTCGTCTCGTACCGAGCGCGACCAGCGCCACACGAGCGCCGTCAGCACGAGGAACACGGTGCCCGAGACGACCAGGATCGTACGCACCTGCGCCGGGTCGTTCTCGACCCAGACGAACGAGAGGACCAGTGCCGGCACGATGAACCCGAGGTTGTACGCGATGTCGAACAGCGCGAACGCACGCCCCCGGAAGTCGTCCGGCATCGCCTGCTGGACGATCGTGTCCGCCGAGATCTTGCCCAGGAAGAACGAGAAGAACCCGACGAACAGCAGGGCGGTGAACCCGGCCAGCGACACCGGGGCCCCGAACACGACCGTCCCGGCGCCGAGCAGCAGCATCGAGGCGAGCAGCAGGCGGATCGGCGGGACGCGGTCCTTCCACGTCTGCGCCAGGATCAGGCCCAGCGCGCCGCCGAGCAGCCCACCGCCGCCCGACAGGCCGAGCGCGACGTTGCTGGCGTCGCCGCCCTGCACGAGGTTCTTCGCATACAGCGCGAACGTGAACAGCACGAACCCCCAGAACTGGTAGCGGAGCATCTGGAACGACGACAGGCCGACCGCGGCCGGCGGACGAGCCGCGAGCTCCTGGATGCCGGCCGCGATGTTCCGCAGGACCTGTGAGGCCTCTGCACCGAAGCTCGTCTGGTGCATCGACACCTCCGCGTGCCGCATGTGCCTTGCGACCAACGCGGCCACCACGAGCAGCCCCGCCACGACGACCACGACGAGCCAGGCGGGCAGGACCGCCGCCGCGCCCAGCGCGAACCCGATCCCCACTACCTGGAACAACGCCCCGCCCGCCTGTGACAGGCCGTTGCCCTGGAGCAGGTCCCTGCCCGACAGGACGTCGGGCATCGCCGCCGACTTCACCGCGAGCGCGACGCGCACGCACGCCTGGGCGACGAGCAGGCCGACCACGAGCGCGACGGTGGCTCCGACGTCGCCCTCGCTGGTCGCCTTGCCGAGCGGGATCATCGCGACCACGGCCACCACCACGACGATCGCGGCGACGACCAGGTTGGTCCATTCGACCACCTTGCGGCGCTCGAACCGGTCGATGAACACGCCGATGAACGGCGAGATCAGCGTGTAGGGCACGTAGAGCGCGAGCACCACCTTCAACAGGTAATCCGCGGACGGAACCGTGGAGACGTCGAACCCCTTCTCGCCCCCGAACGCGATCGATTTGCCGATCGCGCCCTGGACGACGCCCTGCCCCATCTGCGCGAGGTACTGCATGCCGACCAGGACCGAGAAGTCGCGGTTCGAGAAAACCGAGAACATCGAGTCGAAGAAGCGGCTGAAGGCGTTCAGCACGCGCAGGAGCGGTGATGCTCCGAACCGCAACCCGGCCGCGACCGCGGTCGCGAGCCCGAGCGACGCCCAGCCGTGGACGACGCCGAACGGCGCGCGGGTAACCGCCACCACGACGATGCCCGAGAGCACCGTGAGCGTGATCGAGATCCCGGGCACGAGCGCGATCTTCAGCCACGCGTCGTCCAGCTCGAACCACCGGGCCGCGATCGCTCCCGGCACGACGAGCAGCAGGGCGAGCGCGAACACCACCCACAACGTGTGCCCGAGGTTCCCGAAGACCCCTGGGTGATCGGCGTAGAAGGCCGCGACCTCGCCCTCCGCCGCGCGCGCGTCCGCGACCGCCGCGTCCGATGGCGTCGTCAGACCTTCGCCGGTCACCACCGCGACGTCGTCACCGAGGATCACGAGGTCGTCCGGCGCCTGGTCGAGCATCTCCTCGTTCACCGTGCCCTCGTTGAACTGCCGGACCAGGATCGCGATCGGCGGGCCCGTGTACTCCTCGCGCAGATCGGTGAGCTCTCGGTGGAAGGCCCTCGACATCTTGTTGTAGGTCGGGTTCGTCAGGACCGTGGGGCGGTCGGCCAGGAGTTCCTCGACGCTGCCGAAGTACGTCATCGAGCGCTTCACCGCGTCGCCGGGCAGGCCGGTGCGCGAGACGTTCGTGAACGTCTTGGACCACCCGTAGGACTGGTAGGTGTCCTCGTAGTTCACGACGAACACGATCGGCCGGTCGCCCGGCTCGTTCTCGACCACGGCCCGCGCCGCCTCCAGCGCCGTCCGCGTCGGTTGGTCGATCCACTGGCTGTCTGGGTCGGCCCAGTGCGAGATCTCGCGGCCCTGCATCCAGATGTAGCCGAACGACCCCACGATCAGGAGCGACGCCACGACGCCGGCGATCTTGGCCGCACCCTCGCGCTTCCAAAGCCACCGGATCGCGACGTACGCGCCGAGCCCGCCGAGCGCGAACAGCGCCATCGTGGCGTTCATGAAGCGGTAGTAGGGATAGGTGGCCGCGACGAACCCGAAGATTCCGAGGAACGGCAGCAGCAGCATCGCGGAGATCGTGCCGAACTCGTCCGAACGCGCGCGGTCACTACGCGCCCGCCAGATCGTCCACGCGATCGCGAGGACGACCAGTGGGACCAGGATCCCCGGTTGGAGCGAGCCGACCCACCCCTTCAGCCGGTCGAGGAAGACCTCCCTCGTGTACGGAGGGGGCAGGGCGGCGTCGGCGAGCGAGCCGGTCACGCCCCACGGCGCGATCAGCCACGTCGACAGGCCGAAGATCATCCCGAACCCGACCGACATCAGCGAGGGCCCGAGCTCCTTCAGGGGGGGCCCCAGGTGGAACCGGCTCGTCAGCAGGCGCAGCCCGAACACGGCCATCAACGAGAAGCCGAAGATCACGCACGTCGTCGGGTGCGTGAACGCCGCCGCGATGCCGACCAGGAACATGGCCGTTCGCGCGCCCCACGAGGTCCTCGCCGGCGCGAAGAACGCGAGGATCAACGAGAGGAAGTACAGGACCGTGATGTTGTCGAGGTAGCCGACGTACGGGGTCGTCATGGACAGCGCCGCCGTCGACAGCATGACCAGCAGGAACAGCAGCGGGTCCCGGTGCGTCCGCCACGAGAAGGCGCCGAGCGCGAGGCCGGTCAGCACCGGGACGCCGACCATCAGGAACGCGCTGAACGTGTACAGGTCGATCCCGGCGACCCGCTGCAGGATCGAACCCATCAGGGGCACGCTCACCCGGTACCCGCCGCCGAACATCGAGAACGGGCCCCAGTCGCCGGCGATCAGACCGGGGTAGTCGTGCATCATCAGGTTCGAACGCCACGTGTACCAGGCGGGGTCGCGCGTGGGGGCGCTGATCGAGGGGTCCTGGAGGAACGTCCAGCCGAACGCGACCAGCAGGAGGGCGATCGCACCGATCAGGACGAGCGGGCTCGACAGCCAGCCCCGTCGCACGGGTTCGGGAACCTGCACG
>DAIOFZ010000081.1:0-7252 GCA_036745475.1 Actinomycetota bacterium
ACCTGGTGCCCGAGGACGCGTTCGATCTCCTCGCGTGCCCGTGAGCCGATCGTCTTGAGGGTCTTGCCGCCCCTGCCGATCACGATGCCCTTCTGCGAATCGCGCTCCACGATGAGGGAGGCGTGGATCTTCGTCAGGGAGTCCGACTCCTCGAGCTCCTCCACGACTACGGCGATCGAGTGCGGGACCTCCTGTCGGGCGACCGCGAGCGCCTTCTCGCGGACGATCTCCGCGAAGCGCATCTCGAGCGGCTGATCCGTGACCGTATCGGTCGGGTAGTACGCGGGACCCTCGGGCAGGCGGTGGAGCAGCAGGTCGAGCAGCACGCCGACGCCGCGCCCGGTCTTGGCCGAGACCGGGACGATCTCGTCCCAGGTTCCCAGGGCCGCCGCCGCCTCGAGCTGCGGGACCTCTTCGCGGTTGCGCAACAGATCGAGCTTGTTGACCGCGCAAATCTTCGGGCCGCCGAGGTCGCGCAGCTGACGTTCGAACACGGCCGCGTCGCCCCGGCCCACGCCGGCCTGGGCGTCGACCACCTGCACGACGGCGTCGACGCCCTGCGTCGCCTCGCCGACGAGATCGTTGAGCCGCGATCCGAGCAGCGTCCGTGGCTTGTGGAACCCCGGGGTGTCGGTGAACACGACCTGGAAGCGGTCGCTCGACAGGACGGCTCGCATGCCTCGGCGGGTCGTCTGCGGCCTGTCGGAGACGATCGCGACCTTGCGCCCGACGAGGGCGTTCACGAGCGTGGACTTGCCGGTGTTCGGCCGCCCGATCACGGCGACGAACCCGCTGCGGAAGCCCTCCTTCGGTTGCGTCACTTCCCGAGGTTGAACGGCCCGAACGCGTGGGGCAGGATCTCGGTCAGCCGCCAGACCGCTCGCTCGCCGGTCCCCGACTCCACCGTGACCGTCATGTCGGGACCGAACTCGTTCAGCACCTGCCGGCACCCGCCGCACGGGGGTGTGGGCTCGTCGGCACGCGTGACCACCGCGACGGCGTCGACCGACCGCTTGCCGGCGTTGACGGCGGCGGCGACCGCGTTGCGTTCGGCGCACACGGACATCGGGTACGAGGCGTTCTCGACGTTCGCGCCCGCGAACACCTCCCCCTCAGCCAGGACCGCGGCGCCGACGTTGAAGTTGGAGTACGGCGCGTAGGAACCGCGTTCCATCGCATGGCGGGCCGCGGCCAGCAGCTCGTCGACGCGTACGCCGGGTGCGCTCATTCGGCCCGCGCCTCCTGCTCCTCCGCCGTGGGCTCGGGCTGCTCCTCCCGGGTGATGAGGATCTTCGAGATCCGACGGCCGTTGACGCGCTCGGCCTTGAATCGCAGGTTCTGGAACGTGACCCCTTCGCCCTCGTCCGGGATCTCACCCATCAGCCCGAGCATGAGACCACCGACCGTGTCCCACTCCTCGTCGGGCAGCTGCACGTCGAGGATCTCGTTCAGCTCGTCGATCGAGAGTTTCCCGTCCACGCGGTACACGCCGTCGGCCACCTGCTCCAGCTCGGGCTCTTCGGTGTCGTACTCATCGGTGATCTCGCCCACCAGCTCTTCGAGCAGATCCTCGAGCGTGATCAGGCCGACGACGCTGCCGTACTCGTCGGTCACGAGGGCGATGTGGAACTTCTCCTTCTGCATCTCGCGCAGCAGGTCGGCGACCTTCTTGGACTCGGGCACGTAATGGGGCATCCGCACGATGTCGGCCAGCGGCGCGTCGTGCTTGCCCTGATGCAGCGCCTTCAGCACGTCCTTGGCGTAGACGATGCCGACCACGTCGTCCAGGCCCTCGGTGAAGACCGGGATCCTCGAGTAGCCGTGCTGGAGCACGAGCGCCTGCACGTCGCGGAGCGTCTTGTCGGACTCGATCGCGGTGATGTCGGGACGGGGAACCATCACCTCGCGCACGATCGTGTCGCCGAACTCGAAGATCGAGTGGACCAGCTCCATCTCCTCGCGCTCGATCGAGCCCTCTTCGTGGCCCACCTCGGCCATCGAGCGGAGATCGGCCTCGGACACGAACGGACCCTGCTTCAGACCCTTGCCGGGTAACAGCACGTTCGCGAGGCTGATCAGGCCGGTGGTCGGCGCGGCCAGCAGCCGGCCGAGGAACCACACGAGCGGCGCGACCGCGAGCGCGGCGCGGTCCGAATGCAGGACACCGAAGGTCTTGCTCATCGCCTCCACGATCACGAAGTACAGCAACGTGAACCCGACAGAGACCAGCGTGATGCCGAGACCACCGAACTGCCGCTCGGCCAAGATCGCGACGATGATCGCCGACCCGTTCTGGCAGAGCATCACGGTCAGGTAGACGGCGTTCAGGAACCGCGGCGGATCGGCCTCGAGTCGCTCGAGGACGACCGCGTTCCGACGACCCTCCTCGACAAGCGCGAGCGCCCGAACGCGACTCATGCGCGTGAGCGACGCCTCGGCGATGGCGAGCACCGAACCCAGGATGACGAGTACGGCGACCAGCACCCAGAGCCACGTCACGTGACCCGCACCCCCGAATACCGTTCCTGACGCGCCCACATGCTCTCCCGGTCCGCCCGCTCTGTGTGGTCGTGACCCAACAGGTGCAAGATCCCGTGCACGAGCAGCAGCCTGAGCTCAGACCCGGGGTCTTCCTCGTTGTTCCGGGCGGCGACGGCCGGCGCGATCACCACGTCACCGAGCATGCGGACCCCGTCCTCACCGGCCTCGTCGTCCAATGGGAACGACAGCACGTCGGTTGGCCCCTCCTCCCGGAGATAGCGTCGGTGGAGTTCGGCGATCTCCTCCTCGGTGACCAGCGAGATCGAGAGCTCGGCGTCCGCGATCCCCTCGCCGAGCAGGGTCGCGCGCGCGAGCGTCATGAGGCCCTCGACGTCGACCGCATCGCTCTGGCGGTCGTCGAGCGCGATGAGCGGAGGTTGGTCGTCGTCAGCCATCGGCGCGGGCACGCTGCTCTCCGAAGACGCGATACGCCTCCACGATGTCCTGCACGATCTTGTGCCGAACGACGTCGCGGGCCCCGAGGTGGGCCACCTCGATCCCCTCGATGTTCCGGAGGATCTCCTGCACGATCACGAGGCCCGAGGTCTGCCCGGTCGGCAGGTCGATCTGGGTGACGTCGCCGTTCACAATCGCCTTCGAGCCGAACCCCAGACGCGTGAGGAACATCTTCATCTGCTCGGGCGTCGTGTTCTGCGCCTCGTCCAGGATGATGAACGAATCATTCAACGTTCTACCCCGCATGTATGCGAGCGGGGCGACCTCGACCGTGCCGCGTTCCATCAGCCGAGGAAGCGCGTCGGCGCCCATCATCTCGAATAGGGCGTCGTACAGCGGCTTCATGTACGGGTCGATCTTCTCGTAGAGCGTCCCGGGCAGGAAGCCGAGCCGCTCGCCGGCCTCGACCGCGGGACGAGTCAGGATCAGCCGCGAGACCTGCTTCTGCTCGAGCGCCCGAACCGCCGTCGCAACCGCCAGGTAGGTCTTGCCCGTCCCGGCGGGACCGATCGCGAACGTGACCGTCCCGCTGCGCATCGCGTCCACGTACCGCTTCTGCCCGAGCGTCTTCGGCGCGATCCCGCGTCCGCGTCCGGTGAGGAACACGTCGCCGAGCACCTGCGTCGGCGTGGCCTCCTCGCCCTTGATCAGCTCGATCGACCGGCCGACCGAGGAGGCGTTCAGCTCGTGGCCGCGTTCGAGCAGCGTGATCAGCTCCTCGAACAGCAGCGCGACGCGCTCGACCTCGACCTCGGGACCGGCGATCGTGATCTCGTTGCCGCGGACCACGATCTCCGAATCGAAGCCGGCCTCGACCAGCTTCAGCAGCTCGTCGCGCTGACCGAGGAGGGCGACCATGCTCTGGTCCCCCGGGACCAAGATCTTGACCTGCGTGGTGGCTCTCGCCAAACGGCTCGCTCTGGGGTGGTGCCCCGCTCCTCCTCGATCCGAACCCAAGGACCCGGTCGTTGTCGGACGATCCGCGTTGGGTCCGGATTCTACCCCCGGGTGCGCGCCGCCACGCGCTCGTGCCCTGGACATCAGCCGGGCGGCCAGCGCATCGGCCGGCCTCCGAGGAGATGGATGTGCAGGTGGAACACGCTCTGCCCGGCGTCGCGGCCCACGTTGGCCACCAGCCGCCACCCGGAAGCATCGACGCCCTCGGTCTTGGCGAGGTGCGCGGCCGCCTGGAATAGGTCGTAGAGCATCCCCGCATGGCGTTCCTCGAGCTCTCGGACGTCCGTGATGTGCTCCTTCGGGATCAGCAACAGGTGCGTGGGCGCCTGCGGGCGCAGGTCCCGGAACGCGAGCACGGTCTCGGTCGAGTGCAGGATCTCCGCCTGAGCCTCACCCGCGACGACGCGACAGAACGGGCAGCTCGAGCTCATCGATCTTGCGTCCCGGGGCGCCGGAGCGTGCCCTCGCTGCTCGTCCGCTTCCCCGCCACCTCGCCCCGCAGCCGCGCGAGCTCCTCCACCAATCTGCGTTGGTCCTTGGACAGGTCCCGGGGGGTCTGCACCGCGATCGTGAGGAACAGGTCGCCCCGGCCCCCGCGACCCAGGTTCGGGATCCCCTTGCCCTTCAGGCGGACGGTGGTCCCGGACTCGGTCCCGGGATCGATCCCGACGCGTTCGGAGCCGTCGAGCGTCGCGACCTGGACCTCACCGCCGAGCGCGGCCTGCACCATCGGCACCTCGAGCACGGCGAACACATCGGGGCCGTGCCGTTCGAACACCGGGTCCTCGTCGACGTGGACCGACAGGTACAGGTCCCCGGGCGGGCCGCCGACGCGACCGGCGTGCCCCGCGCCGCCGATCCTGAGCTCCATCCCATCGGTGACGCCCGCGGGAACATCGATCGGAACGGTGGCGTGCGCCGCGACGCGGCCACGACCCTGGCACACCTCGCACGGCGAGACGATCTCCTCCCCCGTGCCATGGCAGGTGCTGCACGGGTGCGCGGTCATCACCGTCCCGAAGATGCTCCGGCGCACGTCCTGGACCTGACCCGAACCCCCGCAGGTGTGGCATCGCTCGGGCGCGGTCCCCGGCCGGGCTCCGCTCCCGTGACAGACGTCGCACGTCTGCATTCGTCCGATCTCGACCTCTCGCCGTGCGCCGAACGCCGCCTCCTTGAACCCGAGCGCGAGATCGACGAACAGGTCCTCGCCGGGCTGCGAGCGACTCCGGCGCCCGCCGCGGCGCCGACCGAACGTCCCGGTCCCGAAGAACGCCTCGAACAGGTCGGTGATATCGCCGAACGGCACCTCCATGGGCCCGTCGTGGCCGTAGGCGTCGTAGCGCGCCCGCTTGTCGGCATCCGAGAGGATCTCGTAGGCGCCGGCGACCTCCTTGAAGCGCTGCTCGGCATCGGGGTCGTCGTTCACGTCCGGGTGGAACTCGCGAGCCAGACGCCGGTAGGCCGTGCGGATGTCCTCGGTCGAGGCGTCTCGCCCGACGCCGAGGATCTCGTAGAGGTCGCGGACCGTGGCCATCGTGGATCAGGCGTCGAGCTCGGTGGCGAGCTCGGACAGGCGCCGCGCGACGGCGCGGACCGACGCCATCACCCCGACGTAGTCCATCGCCGTCGGCCCCACCACGCCTACGGCGCCGAGCTGTGCCCCACGCGACCCGAACGGCGCCGAGACGATCGAGGCCTCCCATTCGCCGGTATGAGGGTGTTCGGCACCGATCGTGACGTTCACGTCCTCGGTGGTGACGTCGCGCATGAGCTCCAGCATCTCGGATTCGTGCTCGAGCGCCTCGAACAGCCGGCGAACCGTCTCCCGGCGCCAGTGCGCTGCCTCGTCCGCCAGGTTGGCGACGCCGCCGATCAGCACGTGGTGCACGCCGGCACCTGCCTGCATGCCACCGAACACGTCGGCCGCGGCGGCGAAGATCTCTCGTTCGGCCTGGCCGGCTCCCGCGGCAGCCTTGAGGACCTCGGTCCGGGCCTCGGCGATCGTCTTGTCCTGTACGCGATCGGTCAGCGTGCGCTCGAGGGCGGCCAAGCCCTCCGCGTCCAGCTCGGCGGGCCGGTCGATCATCGCCTTGTCGACGGCCCCACGCTGCCCGACGACCAGCAGCAGGAGGCCGCTCCCGAGCTCGATCAGCTCGGTCCGAACGACGATCTCGTTCGATCCGGAGGGCGGCACGGCGAGGCCGGCGTACTGGGTGACGCGGGACAGGAGCTGGGTCGTGCCCTTCAGGACGTCCTCGAGGTCCAGCATGGTCTCCGCGAAGAACCCGGCGATCGCGCGCCGCTGTGCGTCCCGCATCCGACCGCCGGAGGGCAGCGCGTCGACGTACTTGCGGTAGCCGGCGTCGGTGGGGATCCGACCGGCGGACGTGTGTGGATGCGAGAGGTACCCGAGCTCCTCGAGCGCCGCCAACTCGTTGCGGATCGTCGCGCTCGAGACGCCGAGGCCTGCGTGCTCGGCGATCGTCTCGCTGCCGACGGGCTCGCCGGTGCGTACGAACTCCTCGACGACCGCGCGCAGCACTTCGGTCTTCCTGGTTCCCAGTTCGCGTTCGGCCATGGCTTAGCAGTCTACCCCCGAGAGTGCTAGGGCCCTCGGCGGGTGAGGACAACCGATGTCGAGCGATGCGCGTCTTTAGGGTTAAAGACGGATGAGGGTCGATGAGGTCGCGATCAGGGAGTTCCTCCACAGCTCGTACCCCACGTTGGTCGCGGCGGTCGCGCTCACGAGCGGCAGCCGCCCGGCGGCCGAGGACGCCGTGCAGGAGGCGCTCCTTCGAGCGTGGGAGCGGTCCGAGAAGGGCGAGGAGATCGACTCGCTGGAGGGATGGGTGACAACGGTGGCGCTGAACCTGGCACGAAGCGGGCTCCGCCGGATCCGGTCGGAACGCCGTGCGCGCGCTCGGCTGCACACGCCGGCGCTTGGCAAACCGCCTAGCGCGGATCGCATCGACGTCGATCGCGCACTCGCGACGCTCCCACGTCGGCAGCGTGAGGTGGCGGTGCTCCGCTACTACCTGCAGATGAGCACCCGCGAGGCGGCATCGGCGCTCGAGCTCGACGAGGGAACCGTGAAGAGCACGCTGTTCCGCGCTCGGGCGGCGCTCGCCGAGGTTCTGGGGATCGATGAGAACGAGGAGGCGAACGACCGTGGCCCTCGATGAACGCGTGCGGCGAGCGATCGAGCATGCGGGGGAGCCGGCCGATCCGAGTGGCGTCTACGAGAACCTGATCGGGAGACGCGAGCGGCGCCGCCTGGTCCGACTGACCAAGAAGG
>DAIOFZ010000081.1:7352-10022 GCA_036745475.1 Actinomycetota bacterium
GAGGCCCTCTATCCGACCTACTCGCCCGATGGGCGACAGATCGCATTCGCCGGGTTCATCGCCGAGCCCGAGGAGCGAGCTCTCTTCGTGCTCGACGTGGCGACTGGCTCGCTCTCAAAGATCCTCACGCTCGATAAGCGGCATCAGATCGACGGCTTGGCATGGTCACCGGACGGGAGCCGGATCGGCATCCTGTACACGGAGCTCGTGCCAACCGAACCACCCCTCGAGGGTGGCACTCGCGGCGTCGACTTCTTCTCGACGATCTGGACGATCGCTCCCGATGGCACGGACATGCGGCAGGTCACGACCGTCGGACGCGAACAGGGTTTCTCCTGGAGCCCCGACGGAACACGGATCGCGTTCTCACGTTACGACTCCATCGATCCGGGGGAGCAGGACGTCGCTGATGACATCTACGTGATCGACGGGGACGGCACGAACGAGACTCGAGTGACTCGCGACGGGCGCTCCAAGTCTCCGGCCTGGTCCCCGGAGGGAACGCTACTCGTGTTCGAGAGCCACGAGCCGGACGAGTCGTCGGGCATCGATCTGTGGGTGATGGATACCGACGGATCGAACAGGCGGAGACTCACGAGCGATCCGGGCAACGAGTTCGACCCGACCTGGTCCCCAGACGGAGAGCAGATCGCGTTCGGCGAACGAACGATCGTCGAAGGTGGCTCTGAGTGTTACGTGTCGCAGATCGCGCTGGATGGATCACGCCGAGAGCGCGTGTTCGGGATGGCGGATGAGGAGGGTTGTCCGGGACAGTTTGGGATCTCCTGGGCTCCAGCCGTGCCTGTATCGGATACCAGGAGCTTGCCGACACCGACCCCGCCGAGCGAACCCCCGACCGCTGAGGTGAGCCCGTCGATCGATACCAGCGGTTCCCTCGGGCTCGGCTTCCCCGTCTGCAACGTATCGTCGATCAAGGGGCGTTTCGCATCGCACAATGCGAAAGCGACGCTCTCCGTAGCCACGAAAGCCGGCGATCTGGGCGGTTGTCCGCAGCCGGAGGAGGCGTTCAACGTGGTCGCCCTCGACACAGACCAGGATGGGGTCGCCGATGCTTCCTTCGGACCGATCGAGTGCACGCTCGAGTGCCGGGCGTTCTCGGCGCCGGACATCGACGGTGACGGGACGGACGAGGCACTCGTGGTGCAGGACGGTGGAGCAGTGGTCCGCTTGCGCCTCTACGACATCGTCGCGCCCGGTGGCGAGTCCGAAATCGTCCCCGTGGACGTCGCCTACCCAGGCGATCCGCAGAGCGGCCTGCTGCCGGGTGAGCAGGCGTCCTTCCTGCTCGGCGGTGACGAGTTCGAGCTGTACACGTTGCGTTGTGAGGAGATCCCGTTGCCTTGGGGGCTCGGCCTCGTGGCAACATCGGCGGAAGCCCGGCCTCACGACTCGACAGACGCCGAATGGCACGCCCACCAGACGACCTCCGTCCTGGGAAGCGACAGACTGCTCCATGTCCTCGACGTCAGGGACTTCACCGAGCCCCTGACCGACGATCCGGGGGGACCCTCCTTCGCATCGGGCGAGACGCTCTGTGGCTCGAACCTGGGTCCGCCGGTGCCTACCCCGTGAGCGCGAGGACGAGCTCGTTCAGAAGGAGCATGCCGCGTTCGGTCGGGATCAACGCCCCGTCCTGGTCCAGGAGCAGGCCGCTCTCGACGAACGGCGCCGCCTTCTCGGGCTCCACCCACGACGTCGGGACGCCCTCCAGGATGCGCAGACGGAGGAACACCTCCTCGAGGTAGGCGTCGCTCGGCTCGAGGCGCTCTTCGCCCCCGGTCGGCAGGGTCCCTGCCTCGACCAGCGACAGGTATTCCTCGGGTGGGCGGACGTTCCACCAGCGCCGGTCGTCGCGGTAGGAATGCGCGCCGGCTCCGAGTCCCAGGTACGGACGCCGCTCCCAGTAGCCGAGGTTGTGCACGCACGCGAAGCCGGGCTTGGCCCAGTTCGACACCTCGTAGTGCTGGTAGCCGGCGTCGCCGAGGACCTCGCACGCGAGCTCGAACATGTCCGCCTGCAGGTCGGGGTCGGGCGGCGGGACGGCGCCGAGCTGTACCTTGCGGCCGAGCGGCGTCGACGGCTCGATCGTCAGCGCGTACGCGCTCACGTGTTCGGGCGCGAGATCGACGGTCTCGCGCAGGGTGTGCTCCCACGACTCGATCCGTTCGCCGTCGGCGCCGTAGATCAGGTCGAGGTTCACGTTCGCGTAGCCGGCCGCGCGAGCCTCGCGCATCGCGCGTCGGACCGACGCGGGGTCGTGCAGGCGTTCGAGCGCTGTCAGTACCCGCGGGTCGAACGACTGGGCCCCCATCGACAGGCGCGCGAACCCCGCCTCGAGCAGTCCCTCGAGCTTCCGGAGATCGACCGTGTCCGGGTTGGCCTCGATCGTCACCTCGGCGTCGGGCCCGACCGCGAAGTCGCGACGCAGACGCGCGAGGAGCGCCTTCAGATCGGCCACCTGGAGCGTGGTCGGCGTGCCGCCACCCAGGAACACGCTCGTGATCTCGTCCGAGGCCCAGGCGGGCGCCGCAAGCTCGGCCTCGTGGAGCAACGCGCTCACGTACCGCGACGCGAGGTGATCGAGCCCTTCGTACGCGTTGAAGTCGCAGTAGCCGCAGCGCGTGAGGCAGAACGGCACGTGGACGTAGA
>DAIOFZ010000082.1:0-9898 GCA_036745475.1 Actinomycetota bacterium
GGGTGACCACGAGGCCGGCGTCCTCGAGGACGCGCAGGTGCTTCATGACCCCGAACCGCGTCATGTCCAGCTCGGACTCGAGCTCCGAGAGCGTGCGGCCGTCACGTTCGAAGAGCCCGTCGAGCAGGAACCGGCGGGTCGGGTCGGCCAGCGCCTTGAATACTCGGTCGTCGTCGGTCACGAGGGCAGAATAGGTGACTAAATGGTCACCTGTCAATGACTGCAACCGTTCGCATGATCGGACGCGGACCGGGCGAGCCCCTCGGGACGGCCGGGTGGCCTACGGAGGTTGCTCCATCTTGGGACTTGCGCCGGAGCGTGGGGCCGGTGCATAGTGCGCCCTGGACGTCCGAGCTTCGGGCTCGGCCGATGGACGGCGGCGCGACGCGGGCACGCGCCGCCGTCTCCTTTTCCCGGACCCAGCGAACGCGCGAGCGACGCCGGAGACCCGGAGTGCGGGTGCTAGGCTTCCCGACCCCGGGCGCGTAGCTCAGCGGGAGAGCGCTCGCCTCACACGCGAGAGGTCGCAGGTTCAATACCTGCCGCGCCCACGATCGACGGAACCCGCTCAGTGATTCGGTAACGTGAAGCGACCATCCTGAGGGGGAAGACGATGTCCGCGACCAACGAGATCGCGCCGCCCGATGCCCGAACGGGCGTCGCCGCTCGCGCAGTCGGCCTTACCAAGACCTACGGCGAGGGCGATGCGGCCGTGCGGGCCCTCGACGACGTTTCCGTCGATTTCGAGCGTGCTCGGTTCTCGGCGATCATGGGTCCGTCGGGGTCGGGCAAGTCGACCCTCCTCCACTGCATGGCGGGCCTCGACAAGCCGACGTCCGGGCAGGTTCTGATCGGCGACGTGGACCTGACCACGCTCTCCGAGAAGGACCTGACCCTGCTCCGTCGCAAGAGCGTCGGGTTCGTGTTCCAGGCCTACAACCTGGTGCCCACGCTCACGGCGTCCGAGAACATCACCCTCCCGCTGGACATCGCCGGTGTGGAGCCGGACAAGGCCTGGTTCGACGAGGTGGTCGACACCGTCGGGATCCGCGATCGCCTCAGCCACCGGCCGGCCGAGCTGTCGGGAGGCCAGCAGCAGCGGGTCGCCGGCGCCCGGGCCCTCGTCAGCCGGCCGCAGATCGTGTTCGCGGACGAGCCGACGGGCAACCTGGACTCGAAGGCGAGCCAGGAGATCCTGACGTTCCTTCGGAGCGCCGTGAAGGACCACGCGCAGACGATCGTGATGGTGACGCACGACGCGTCGGCAGCGAGCTTCGCAGATCGGATCGTCTTCTTGGGCGACGGGAAGATCGTCGACGAGATGGTGGAGCCGACCACCGAGCGGATCCTCGACCGGCTGAAGTCGCTGGAGGGCTGAGGGTGTTCCGCGCGGCGATCCGCAGCCTGCTCGCGCGTAAGGTTCGGCTGATCCTCACGGGTCTCGCGGTCGTCTTGGGCGTGGGCTTCATGGCGGGCACCTTCGTGCTGACGGACACGATGACGCGTGCGTTCAACGACCTGGTCGACACCGGCTACGCACCGATCGACGTGCTCGTCCGCAGCTCGAACGCCTTCACCGCGCAGACCAGCAGCCTGGAGGAACGCGACCCGATGCCCGAGTCGGTGCTCCAGGACGTCGAGGCCGTCCCCGGCGTCGCGCGGGCCAACGGGGATGTGATCGGCTACGCGCAGATCGTCGATCCGAGGACCGGGAAGGTGGTCGGCACGTTCGGTCCGCCGACCGCGGCCTCGGCCTGGTACGAGGGGAACGGCTTCAGGCTGAAGCCCGGGGGCTCGCCGCCGCACGGTCCGGATCAGACGGTCATCGACGCGGCCACGGCCAAGACACACGACATCGCCGTGGGGGACCGCGTTCAGATCCTGTTCGAGGGCCCCCCGCGCGAGTTCGAAGTGGTGGGTCTGGCGGGGTTCGGCGAGTCCGACAGCCTGTTCGGCGCGACGTGGGGGATGTTTGACCTGGCGACGGCCCAGGACGTGCTGGGCAAGCAGGGGAAGCTCGACACGATCTCGGTGGTCGCCGAGCCCGGCGTCTCGGGGGTCGCGCTCCAGCGGTCGATCTCCGCGGTGCTGCCCAAGGGTGTGGAGGCCGTGACGCAGGCGACAGTGGTGTCCGAGGCACAGGACCAGATCAGCACCGGGCTCGGCTTCCTGCGGACGGCGTTCCTCGTTTTCGCCTTCGTCTCGCTGTTCGTCGGCGCGTTCATCATCTTCAACACGTTCGCCATCATCCTGGCGCAGCGGACGCGCGAGTTGGCGCTGTTCCGAGCGCTCGGCGCAAGTGGCCGGCAGGTGATGACGTCCGTCCTCGTGGAGGCCTTCGTGATCGGTGTCGTGTCGTCCGCCATCGGTGTGCTCGCCGGCATCGGGATCGCGATCCTCCTGAAGGGAGCGCTGAACGCGACGGGGTTCGAGATCCCGGCGTCGGGAACGGTCATCCTCACCAGGACGATCGTCGTCTCGCTCATCGTGGGGACCCTCGTCACGATGATTGCCGCGTTCGTCCCGGCCCGTCGAGCCGCCCGGGTGGCGCCGATCGAGGCCCTCCGCGAGGCGCAGGACCGGCCAGGGCGATCGCTCCGGTTCCGGATCGTGATGGGGGTGGTCGTGCTGGCGCTCGGCGTCGCGCCGCTCCTGTATGGCCTGTTCGGCACCCCCTCGAACGGGTTGCAGCTCGTGGGACTCGGTGTCGCGCTCACGTTCGTCGGAGTCGCGATGCTCACCCCGCTGATCGCACGGCCGGTCGCGGCCGCGATCGGGCTCCCCGTCCGCCTCACGGGGGTGCCGGGCAAACTCGGTCGCGAGAACTCGATGCGGAACCCGCGCCGAACGGCGGCCACGGCCTCGGCGCTCATGATCGGCCTCGGGCTGGTGGTGTTCGTCGCCGTGTTCGGCGCCTCTGCCAAGGCGTCCACCACCGCCGTCCTGGAGCGAACCCTCAAGGCAGACTTCATCTTGATCTCGCCCACGCTGACCGGCTTCAGCACTTCCGCTGCCGAGGATGCGCGTGCGGTGCCCGGCGTCGAGACGGTCTCCCAGGTCCGCCAGGCCGAGGCGAAGATCGAGGGTGGAACCGCCTTCGTGACCGGGCTGGAGCCCGGGACGTTCCCGGTCGTCTCGGAGGTCGACGCCGTCCAAGGCGGGCTCGAGGACCTGGCGAACCCGAACTCGATTGCCGTCTTCGACGACACGGCTCGGGAGAACGACTGGACCGTCGGGGACACCATCCCCGTGGAGTTCCCGGCCACAGGCTCGACCACCCTCAGGGTGGTCGCGCTCTACGCGGAGAACGGCCTGATCGGCGACTACGCGATCTCCCTCGACACGTTCGACGTGAACGTCGCCAACGTGCTCGACACGTTCGTCCTGATCAAGGCCGATGAGGGCGCGGACGTCGCCGCCGTGCAGGCGGATCTCGAGAAGGCCCTCTCTGCGTATCCGAACATCGAGGTGGACGACCAGGCCGGTTTCCGCGACCGGTACGCGACGCTGATCAGCCAGGTGCTGAACCTGATATCCGCGCTGCTCCTGTTCGCCGTGATCATCGCGTTGTTCGGTGTGATGAACACGCTGTACCTGTCGATCTACGAGCGGACGCGCGAGCTCGGTCTGCTGCGGGCGGTGGGGATGACGCGCAGGCAGACCCGCTCGATGGTCCGCTGGGAGGCCGTGATCGTCTCGGTGATGGGGGCGCTGTTCGGTGTGGTGATCGGGATCGCGTTCGGCTGGGCGCTGCAGCAGGCGCTCGAGCCCGAGGGGTTCAGCGAGCTTGGGATTCCCGGCGGGCAACTCACGATCTACGTCCTGCTGGCCGCGATCTTGGGCGTGCTCTTCGCGATCTTCCCCGCCCGACGCGCGGCCAAGCTGAACGTACTGGAGGCCATCTCGTACGAGTAACGGGGGTTCGGGCGCAGACGGGGCTCGAGCGACGGATATCATGACCGTCCCATGCCCTCGATCGAGCTCACCGACGGCACCACCACCGAGCTCCCCGAAGGAGAGCCGCTGGGCTCGGTGCTGCCACCCGAGGCCATCGCGGCCCGCGTGGACGGCGAGCTGGTCGACCTCTCCTTCGTGCCTGCGACCGACGGGAAGGTGGAGCCGGTCCTGCCGGAAGATCCTGACGGGGTCCACGTCCTGCGTCACTCGGCTGCGCACGTGCTGGCGCAGGCCGTCTGCGACCTGTGGCCTGGCACCCGCTTTGCGATCGGTCCGCCGATCGAGGACGGCTTCTACTACGACCTCGAGCTCCCGGGGCAGGTCTCCGAGAACGACCTGGCGAAGATCGAGGACCGGATGCGCGAGATCGTCGCGGCCGACCAGCCGTTCGTGCACGAGGAGATCCCCCGCGCGGAGGCCCTCGAGCGCTTCGCCGACCAGCCCTACAAACGCGAGATCATCGAGTCGCTCGAGGAGGGCGAGGTCCCGGCGGGGGACACGGTCACCGTCTACCGCAACGACGGCTGGGCGGACCTGTGCCTGGGTCCGCACGTCCCGTCGACCGGTCGCCTGACGGCATTCAAGCTGATGAAGGTCGCGGGCGCGTATTGGCGCGGCGACGAAGGTCGGCCGATGCTCACGCGGATCTATGGGACCGCGTGGCCGAGCCAGCAGGAGCTCGATGATTATCTGCATCGGCTCGTGGAGGCCGAGAAGCGCGACCACCGCCGCCTCGGGCGCGAGCTCGACCTGTTCTCCTCGCCGGAGGAGCTCGGACCGGGCTTGTGGGTGTGGCATGCGAAGGGCGGGATCTTCCGCAAGCAGCTGGAGGACTATGTCCGGGACCTGCACCTCGAGCGCGGCTACGACCTCGTCGTGACGCCGCATATCGCCCGGTCGGTGCTGTGGGAGACGAGCGGTCACCTCGAGAAGTACTCGGACAATATGTACCCGCCGATGCGGACCGACACCGGCGACTACTACGTCAAGCCCATGAACTGCCCGTTCCACGTGCTCGTCTTCAAGTCGAAAACGCGCTCGTACCGCGACCTGCCGATGCGGTTGTCCGAGCTCGGCACCATCTACCGGCACGAACGTATCGGGACGCTGCACGGCCTCCTGCGGATCCGGGGTGGTACCCAAGATGACTCGCACATCTTCTGTACGCCCGACCAACTGGTGGACGAGATCTTGAACGTCTTCGACCTCACGTTCGAGATCCTCGGGACGTTCGGCTTCCTCGAGCCCGTGATCAACCTTTCGACCCTGCCGGGTCAGACGATCCTCGAACCCGAGATGGCCGAGCGCGCCACCCAGGCACTCACGACTGCCCTGGATCGGAGCGGTCTCGCGTGGACCGAGGCCGAGGGTGAGGGAACCTTCTACGGCCCGAAGGTGGACTTCCACTTCCGCGACGCGATCGGCCGACTGTGGCAGCTGACGACGGTGCAGTGCGACTTCGCGCTCCCGGAGCGGTTCGGGCTCGAGTACGTCGGTGAGGACAACCAGCGGCATCGACCGGTGATGATCCACCGAGCGATCCTCGGCACGCTCGAGCGCTTCAGCGCCGTGCTGATCGAGCACTATGGGGGCGCGTTCCCGCTCTGGCTCTCGCCGGAGCAGATCCGTCTGGTGCCCGTCGCCGACCGTCACCTCGGGCATGCGCGGCAGCTCGTCTCGCTCCTGCGGGCGCTCGGGCTTCGTCCCGCCGTGGACGAGAGCGGAGAGACTGTCGGGAAGAAGATCCGCGCCGCACAGCTCGCGAAGGCCCCCTATGTGCTCGTGATCGGGGACAAGGAGATCGAGTCGGGCGAGTTCACCGTGCGCGACCGGGAGGGCGTCGAGACCAAGCGCGTGCCGTTCGACGACTTCGCGGCCGCGCTCGTCGACGAGGCGGCCTCCAAGCGCCTGTCCCAGTCGCGGTTCGGCGGCTGAGGCGAGGACGCCGGGCGACGGCGTGGATCGCATCTGGTCGCCCTGGCGGATGGCGTACATCCAGGCCGCCAAGCAGCAGGGCGACGACGCGGGCTGCATCTTCTGCGACCTGCCGGCCGAGGACGACGACGAGCGGACCAAGATCCTGGTCCGCGGCGAGCTGGCGTTCGTGATCTTGAACTCGTTCCCGTACAACCCGGGGCATCTGATGGTCGCCCCGTTCCGGCACGTCGGCGACCTGGGCGATCTGGTGACCGCGGAGTTCGCCGAGGTCGACGAGCTGCTCGTGCGCTCGATCCGCGCGCTCGAGGCGGAGACCGAGCCGCACGGCTTCAACCTCGGCATGAACCTCGGGCGGGTGGCCGGCGCCGGCATCCCGGATCACGTGCACTGGCACGTCGTGCCTCGCTGGAACGGCGACACGAACTTCATGCCGATCGTGGGCGAGACCCGAGTCCTGCCCGAGCTGCTCGAGGAGACGTACGCGCGGCTTCTCCCGCGCTTCGAGAGCGCTTGAGCGACGTGACGAGGATGGAGAGCGGCGTCCTCGAGTATGACGGGGGAGCGCTGGCCTGGGAGTTCGCCGGGGAAGGCCCCGACGTGGTGTTCCTGCATCCGGGGCTGTGGGACGGCCGGGTCTGGGACGAGCAGTTCGGCGTGTTCTCCCGAACCTACCGGGTCCTACGCTTCGACTTCCGAGGCTACGGTCGCTCGAGCCGTCCCGAGCCCGGACGACCGTACTCACACGTCGACGACCTCGCGGCCGTCATGGACGCAGTGAGTGTCGAGCGAGCAGCGCTCGTCGGGTGCTCGATGGGGGGACGGGTGGCCGTGGACTTCGCGCTTACGCATCCTGCGCGCGTCTCGGCGCTCGTGCTCGCCAGCGCCGCCCTCTCGGGGTTCGAGGGGACCCCGGAGGAGGAGGCGGCGTGGGAGGCCGCGTACGCCGACATCGAGCGTCAGATTGACGAAGCTACGAAGACGGGTGATCTCGAGCGGGCGGAGGACCTGCGATTGCGATGGCTGTGGGCGCCGCTCGGCATCGACGATCCCGCAGGGGCGCGCATCCAGCGGATCGCGTTCGACAACCTCCACGAGCTCACGATGGATGAGAGTGGCGAAACGGCGATCGACCCGCCGGCCGCCGAGCGGCTCGCGGAGATCGAAGCATCGACGCTCGTCCTGCCGGCCGACCACGACCCGCCGTGGCACGAGCGGATGGCCCTCGAGATCGCCGAGGGCATCCGCGGCGCCCGTCTGGTCCGGATCGCAGAGACCGACCACGTGATTCCGCTGCGTCGACCCGACGAGTTCAACCACGTCGTCCTCGGGTTCCTCGGCGAGGTGCTGTGAACGATGAAGACGTTCCTCGTCCTCGGCGCCGCGTTCGGTTTGATCGGGGTGGCGCTCGGGGCCTTCGGCTCGCACGCGCTCCGATCGAGGCTGGCGAGCGAGCGCTTGGGAGCCTTCGAGACCGGGGTCCGCTATCAGATGTGGCACGCGCTGGCTCTGTTCGTCGTGGTGATCGTCGATGCCTGGACCCCGACGGGCGTGAGATCGTCCTACACGCTGGTCGAGGGAGGGACGGGCTGGCCGCTGCTCGCCGCGGGTTGGTCTTCGTCGCCGGGATCGTGCTGTTTTTCAGGCGGCCTGTACGCGCTGGCCCTTACGGGACATCGAACGTCGGGGGCGGTCACCCCGTTCGGGGGAGCATGCCTGCTGTGAGGCTGGGCGTCGTTGCTGTTCGCGATCGTGGTGAAGTAGCCCGGCTACTTCCTCGCCTCTTCCTTCTCCTGCTGCGCCGCGGCGATGATCTTGTCGGCGAGGTGCGACGGCACCTCCTCGTAGTGGGAGAAGTGCATCGTGAACGCCGCCCGCCCACCGGTCATCGAACGCAGGTCGATCGAGTAACGCGCCACCTCGGCCTGCGGCACGAGTGCCTTGATCCGTTGCTTCCCGGCGCCCGCCGATTCGACGCCCTGGATCTTGGCGCGCTTGGCGTTGAGGTCGCCCATGATGTCGCCCGTGTGGGATTCGGGGACGACGACGTCCACCTCGACGATCGGCTCGAGCAGGACGACGCCGGCCGCGGCCGCCGCCTCCTTCAGGGCGAGCGCCCCCGCGAGCTGGAACGCCATGTCGGACGAGTCCACGCTGTGGAACTTGCCGTCGACCAGCGTGCATCGGATGTCGACCATGGGGTTCCCGCTGATCACGCCCGACTGCATCGTCTTGACGACGCCCTTCTCGACGGAGCCGATAAACGTGTGCGGGATCGCACCCCCGAAGATCTTGTCGACGAACTCGAACCCCTCGCCGCGCGGGAGCGGCTCGACCTCGATGTTGCAGATCGCGTACTGACCGTGGCCACCGGTCTGCTTCACATGACGTCCGACGCCCTTGCCCGGCGCCCGGACGGTCTCGCGGTACGCGATCTTCGCGGGAGACGTGCTCACCTCGACGCCGAACTTTCGCTTCATCCGCTCGATCTGGACGTCGAGGTGGGCCTCGCCCATCCCGTACATCACGGTCTCGTGGGTCTCGTCCGAGCGCTCGATCCGGAGCGTTGGATCCTCTTCCCGCAGGCGCGACAGGGCGGTCGACAGCTTGTCCTCGTCGCCCTTGGTCTTCGGCGTGATCGCGAAGGCGAGCAACGGCTCCGGCATCTCGATCGGCGGCAGCGTGACCGGGTCGTCCTTGGTTGAGAACGTGTCGCCCGTCGTCGTGTGCGCGAGCTTCGCGACGGCCGCGATGTCGCCCGCCGGAACCTCGGAGAGCGTCTCGTGTTCCTTGCCGCGCAGCGTGAACAGCTGGCCGATCCGGTCCTCGGTGCCCTTCGTCCCGTTGAAGACCGACGAGTCCGGCCGCATCGTGCCCGAGAACACCCGGAACATCGTGATGTGGCCGACGTACGGGTCGGACACCGTCTTGAACACGTAGGCCGTGAGCGGCTGGCCGGGGTCGCACGCCCGTTCCTTCTCCTCGCCGCCCTTGGTGACCACCTTGACCGGGCCGCGGTCGATCGGGGAGGGGAACTCGTCGGCGACGAACTGGAGCACGCGATCGACGCCGAGCGGCCGGGCGGCCGCCGCGCACAGCACCGGCGCGATCCTCGCCTCCGCGAAGCCCCGCTTGACACCGTGGAGGACCTCGTCCTCGGAGAGCTCCCCCTCCTCCAGGTACTTCTCGATCAGCGCGTCGTCGGACTCGGCGACTGCCTCCATCAGCTTCTCGCGGAACGGATCGGCCTTGCCCGAGATGTCGTCGGGCCATTCGCCCTCGGTCGCGTTCGGGCCGCCGCCGTAGCGATACGCCTTACGCCCCAACAGGTCGGCGACGCCCTCGAAGTCGTGCTCCTCACCGAGCGGGAGCTCGAGGGGCGCGACCTGCGTGCCGAACGACTGCACGAGCTGCTCCAGCGTCCGCTCGAACGACGCGCGTTCGCGGTCGAGCTTGTTGATCAGGATCGCGCGAGGCAGGCCGGCCTCGACCGCCAGTTCCCACGCCACCTCGGTCTGGACCTCGACACCGTCCACGGCCGAGACGACGAGGATGACCGCGTCGACGGCCCGGATCGCTGTCCGGAGGTCGCCGATGAAGTCGGCGTAGCCAGGCGCATCCAGGACGTTGATCTTCACGCCGTTCCACTCGACCGGCGCCGTTCCGAGCGAGACGCTGATGCCCTTCTTGATCTCCTCCGGCTCGAAGTCGCTGACCGTGTTGCCGTCGTCGACGGTTCCCATCCTCGTGGTGGCGCCGGACGTGAAGAGCATCGCCTCGAGCAGCGTGGTCTTGCCCGCGCCGCCGTGCCCGACGAGCAGGACGTTGCGGATGTCCCTGGCTTCGTACGTCTTCAAGAGGCCCCCGATCGGCCGCATGGGAAACGGGACCGGGATTCTAGCGCGGGCATCGCCCGGGGTTCCGGGTCGAGTCCGGCTCGCTCTCTGGGCGCCCGAGCACGGGTGATACCCTCGCGCGGGTGGTGGAGGTGAGCGTTCGAGCGCAG
>DAIOFZ010000083.1:0-9887 GCA_036745475.1 Actinomycetota bacterium
GATCGCGTTCGACTTCACACGCATCGAGACGATCCACGCGAATCGGAGGTCGGGCCATTCGTCCTCGGTGGGTCGCCGCCTCGACACGACCTGCAGGTCGGCCGCGCTCTCGGGTGCGGCGTCGGCGTCCTGCACGAGTGCGCCTCCGGGCAGGACGCGCACGTCGAGACCTCCCCGCTCGGGCAACGGCGCTCGGACCACGCGCAGGCCCTTGCGTTCGGCGAACGCCGCCAGCGCGGCCGCGCTGAAGGACGGGGCGACCACGACCTCGGTGAACACCTCGGCCATCGCCCGCGCGGCGTCCTCGTCCGCCTCACGCCCGAACGCCACGATCCCGCCGAACGCGCTCACGGTGTCGGACTCGAACGCCGACGCGTACGACGAGGCGAGCGTGTCCCTGACGGCCGCGCCGCACGGATTGTTGTGCTTCACGATGACGGCCGCGGGACCGAGGTGCTCGAGGTCCGCCGCGAGCGTGAGCGCCGCGTCCACGTCCAACCAGTTGTTGAACGACATCTCCTTGCCCTCGACGAGCACATCCGCGCCTCTCAGTACCCCGGGCCCACCCGACCCTCGATACAACGCTCCGCGCTGATGCGGGTTCTCGCCGTACCGGAGGTCCGTCACCTTGTCGAACGCGAGCCCGACGAACGCCGGCATCGCGGCATCGTCCGAGGCGAACCACCCCGCGACCGCGGCGTCGTAGGCGGCCGTGTGGGCGAACGCTTCGGCGGCCAACCCCCGCCGCATCCCGAGCGACAGGCCTCCCTCGGTCCCGATGGCGTCGAGGACCTCGCCGTAGCGCGACGGGCTCACGACGACGCCGACCGAGGCGAAGTTCTTCGCGGCCGCGCGGACCATCGCCGGTCCGCCGATGTCGATCTTCTCGATCACGTCGTCCTCCCCGGCCCCGCTCGCCACGGTCTCGCGGAACGGGTACAGGTTCACGACGACGAGATCGATCGGCTCGATGTCCTGTTCGGCGAGCTGTGATCCGTGGTCGGGCTTGCGCCGGTCGGCCAGGATCCCCGCATGGATCTTTGGGTGCAGCGTCTTCACGCGCCCGTCGAGCATCTCCGGGAACCCCGTCACCGCTTCCACGGACGTCACGTCGATGCCGGCCGCCGCGATCGTCGCCGCCGTCCCGCCGGAGGAGACGAGCCCGACGCCGAGCGCGGAGAGCCCGCGCGCGAGCTCGACCACCCCTTCCTTGTCGAACACCGCGAGGAGCGCCCGCCGGACCGGGCGGACGTCGGTCATCTCGGCGCCGCCTGCACGACGCGGACGATGCGGCCCTCGACCGCCAACCGGCCCTCGCCGAGCGCGCGGACCGCCGCGGGCAGGAGCCGATGCTCCACCTCGTGGATGCGCTCCTCGAGCGCATCCGCCTCCTCCTCCGGATGGACCTCGATCGCCTCCTGGAACACGACGGGTCCGTGATCGACCTCCTCGTCGACCAGGTGCACGGTCACCCCGGTCACCTTCACGCCCCACGCGAGGGCGTCGGCGACCGCGCTCGTGCCGGGGAACGCCGGGAGCAGCGCCGGATGCACGTTCAGGATCCGATCGGGGAACGCCCCGACGAGCTCGGGCCCCACGATCCGCATGTAGCCGGCGAGCGCGACGAGGTCGATCGCGCGGTCGCGCAGGATATCGACCAGCGCGTGGTCGAACGCTGCTCGATCACGGAAGGTCGCGGGGTCGATGTGCACCGCCTCGACGGATCGAGACCTCGCCCGGTCGAGGGCTCCCGCATCCCCGCGGTCGCTGATCGCGAGGACCACCCACGGCCCGACGACGGGGTCGTCGACGAGCGCCTGCAGGTTCGTCCCCGCTCCCGAGGCGAGGACGGCCACCCGAGCGGTCACGTCGCGCACGCTAGGCACGGTCCGGCGAGCCGTCAACCGGGACCAGCGGACGCACTCGGCCATGCCGTCGCTGTCCCGGGACCAGGACTACGGGTCGGCGGGGATCCACTCGTAAAGAGCATCCGGTGTTCGTTCCTCGTTCCGGCTGCCATCGGTCTCCCGGACGAGCCGGAGCCCGTGGCGCTCGTAGAAGCGCCTCGCCGGAGCGTTCTGCTGGAAGACCCACAGCCGGAACCCCGACGGCAACCGCTCCTTGGCTTGGTGGAGCAGCGCACTACCGATGCCCCGGCGCAGGAGATCTGGACGGACGTAGAGATGCTCCACCATGTCTCCGTGGATGGCGAGGAAGCCACTGATCTCACCGTTCGTCTCAGCGACGAGCACGTCCTGGTCCCGTAGGACGATGCTGGCGATGAAGGAGAATGTTTCCTCGTTCGTGTGGACGTTCGGGAGGAACGTCAGCGTTGCCTTGGAGGCGAGGAAGAGCCGGGCGATCGGATCGGCATCCTCGACTCCCGCTGGTCGGATCCGCAGCCATTCGTTCACTCACGGAGTATGCCCCGCAGCTTCATGCACGTTCACGAAACGTGACCGGCCTCACACTCCTCATCTCCAACCCGGCACGCGCCCCGATTGCTCGATCCAATCGTGCATCTCCGGTCCCTCCGCCTCGTTCAGGGTTTTCAACTTGACATAGCGGGTCCGTCCGGTAGTTCCAAGCGGGGGCGCAGGGTCGAACGCCGCGCCGCCGAAGAAGACGACGTTCACGGAGACGTCGTAGGCGACCATCTCGATGATCCACCCGAGTTCTGGCAACCCGTAGTACGCCTTCTTCCACTTCACGGCGTAGTGAAGCCCGGGGATCGTCTCGCGGATCAATTCGTCCAGGCGCTCGACGATGGGATGGAGGTCCGGCATGACGCGCCGGATCCAATCCTCGATGTCCGCGTTGCTGTCCGATGGCACGGGCGGCTCTTGAGTGGTACGTGGCTTACGTGGTTTCGCCATCGCATGTTCTCCTCGTGGCCCAAAACGCCGTCCCGGTCGAAGTCGGACGTGATCGCGTTCACGACCCCGACGTACGCGTTGGACACGGCTTCGGCCACTGGTCGCACGTCACGCGCATCTTGGCAGGTGGCGCGGGCCGACCGCTCCGCCTCGCCGATGCCCCCGCCGGGGTGGCGGTACCCTTCGCTCGTGCCACCGGACGAACGCTCGTCGAAGGTCCTCGATCGATGCGACCGACATCCGGGAAGCCCGGCGGTCGCATGGTGCGACGGGTGCGGCCGCCCGATGTGCCTCGCGTGCTCGACGCCGGTGCGCGGCGAGAGCTTCGGCAGCGAGTGCCTCGCCGACGTCCTGGGTCCCGACGCCGACGACACGGCCGACCCGAGCCCACCACGCCCAGGCCGCGGCGTCAGGATGCTCTCGCTCGCGGCGTTCGTCGCCGCCGTCCTGGGGACGGCGCTCCCATGGAGTCGGTTCGGACCGGGCTCGGGCGCGTTCGGCGCCTGGACGAGGAGCGGCCACTGGTCCCTGGTCGCCGCCCTCGCCGCGATCGGCGGACTCGTCATCACCGCCGCGCGGCTGCGCTCCCGGCTGCGGGGTCCGGGATGGGACGTCGCGATCGCGGGCCTCGGGGCGCTGGTGGTGGTCGCCTCCCTGCTCTCGGTGCTGTTCCCACCGGCATTCTCGCGGCCCTGGCTCGGACCATGGATCGCCGTGGCCGCGGGCGCGATGGCGTGTGGGACCTCGATCCTTGCCGCAAGGAGCGCCCGAGAGACAAGTGCCGCAGGCATTTGACTCCGTACTGGGCTCGGTGTTCGATAGCCCCGGCTCGAGGAGCCGCGAGCGGCGCGGGGGGGGAGCCCGGAAAGGAGCCTGCATGTCGCAGTCGGGTGGGTTGGACTGGTCGAAGATGTCCACGGCCAGCAGGATCTTGATCATCGCTGGCGCGCTCTACATCATCGATCTCTTCCTCCCATGGCAAGACTTCGATTTCGTCGGGACCGTGAGCGGCGCGAGGGGGATCGGCGTGCTGAACCTTCTTCTCGCGATCGCGCTCGTGGCCTGGGAGGTGATGGCCGTCGCGGGTGTGGAGGTCAACGCACCCAAGTCGTTGATCAGCGCCGCGCTCGCGGGCGGGATCGTGCTCTTCACGATCCTGAAGATCATCGTCGACAGCGAGGCGATGGCGATCTTCGCCTGGATCGGGCTCATCCTGGCCCTGGTGATCGGGTACGGCGGATGGATGCGTTGGCAGGAACACCAGGCCTCGGGCGGCGGCATGGGTGGCACCAGCACCGGCGGCACCGCTCCCCCATCGATGCCCGGCGGCCCACCGGCGTGATGCGCTGAGCCTCGACCGATCGTGGCGAACGGCCCGGCGATCCGCCGGGCCGTTCGCGTTTCGGCGACGTCGATCTCCCGGTTCTGGAGCGGACGTACGATGCTGGGGACGCCGTGAAGCGATGCCCGTTCTGCGCCGAGGAGATCCAGGACGAAGCGATCAAGTGCCGCTTCTGCGGCAGCATGCTCGACGAGCCCCTCCCCGGCCCGCCGGCGGATCAGCCGGCCTCGTCGAGCGGCGACGAGGCGCTCCAGTTCACTCACTCGGGCTCGAGGTATCTCCTCGGGTACGGGCAGGACTTCTTCGGGATCTGGGACCGGCAGGGCGGTCAAGGTCCGGTCTCGCGTTACCCCCGGACCGACGACGGGTGGCGGGCGGCCTGGCTTTCGTTCTCCGCCTGGGAGCCGCAGAGCGCGGAGGTGGGCTTCGGCGCCGCGTCCACCCGGCTCTCGACGGCCTCCCCACAGGGCGCATGGGGGGTGCCGGGGCCGCCGCCGCGCCGGATGAGCGGTGCCTGGTGGCTCCTCCCGATCTTCCTGGGCTGGATCGGTGGCCTGATCGCCTGGCTGGTGAACAAGGACGTCGACCCCAAACGCGCCCGAGCGATGCTCATCACGGGGATCGCGATCACCGCGGTCGTGTTCATCCTGTATGTGTCCGCCCCCGCCTCAACCCCCTGAGCCCCGACGTCGCTCCTCCGATCGCCCCGCCGATCACCCCCCAGGCGAGCGCGACCAGTGTTCCGATGACCGGATCGGGACCGATCCACAGGTGACCACCTCGTCGGGCGGCATCCGCGTCCGCGCCGTACGTCAGTGTGATCGACGAGGCCACGATCGCGCCGAGCATCAGGAGGGCGAAGACGACGCCGGCCGCGGCCCCCACCGCGACGGGAGTGGGCCCCGAACGCCCCGAGACGGATCCCGCCCATCGCCCGCCCACGATCGTCGCGATCGCGGGGACGAGCAGGAAGGCCAGGTATCCCGGCGGCGCCTTCCCGAACGCCACATCGCCGCCCGACGCGCCGAACGAGGGGAACCGCCCGTAGCACAGGACGTCCGAACGCTCGCTTCCCCGGATCACGTCACACGCGCCCGCCGCGGGGACGAAGGCCCAGATCGCCTCGTTCGGCGAGAGCGCGAGGTGATGGGCGAAGAGCGCCGACCCCGGTCCCGGCCGCTCGAACACGGTATCGATGTACCGGGCCGTCGATGGCGTCGCGAGTGCGACGGCCTCGTCCGGTTGCGCGATCCCGGACACGAACAGACCGACGTACGACAGCGCGAGCGCGAGCAGGAAGATCCGCCACCCGCCCCCGAGCACCGCCCTGGCTCGTGCGGCCGACGGGTCGAGCGCCGGGGACGCCCACGACCACACCCCGCCCGATGCCGCGGCCAGCGCCGCGATGGCGAACGGGAACACGAACGCCTGCCACGCCGACAAGGAGATCCGAACGCCACCGGTCACGAACGACCCGAGCTCGACGGGTTCCTCGAACCGCACCAGGAGCGCGACGAGCAGCACGGCCGGGGCGTAGCCGAGCGCGACCCGAGACCCGGTCAGCGCCCGAACGCCGGCCCGGTCGCCGAACGCCGAGCGCCGACCGGCCCGGAAGAGCAGCCAGACGGCGAGGCCCGTCACGGCGAGCAGGGCGACACCGAGCTCGACGATGGCCGACCCGCCGCCGGGGACGTTCGCCCCCGGCAACGTCGACGAGTCGACCGCGAGGTCGCCCTCCAACACCAACGCCACGTGGTGGAAGGGACCGAGGTAGAGCGCCCCGACCCGTAGCGCGCCCCCGATCGACACGCCCGGGGCGGCGAGCACGAGCGTGGTCACGGCGGCGACGATGCCGATGCCGGCGATCAGCAGGAAGATCAGGAACCCCCGCAGGAGCGACCGCGGCCATCCGGAGTATGCGTCGGGAAGGGCCGACTCCCGACCCGGCGCGGTCACGCGGCCGGGCGCGGTCACGACAAGGCGGCGCGGACGAGCTCGGCGACCTCCGTCGGTGTTCGGCCGACCCCGACCCCGGCGGCCTCGAGCGCCTCTGCCTTGGCCGCCGCCGTCCCGCTCGAGCCCGTGATGATCGCGCCGGCGTGGCCCATGCGCTTGCCGGGCGGGGCCGTGAACCCGGCGATGTAGGAGACGACCGGCTTGGTCATGCGTTCGGCGATGACCGCCGCGGCTCGTTCCTCGTCGTCACCGCCGATCTCGCCGATCATCACGACGAGGTCGGTCTCGTCGTCGGCCTCGAAGCGTTCGAGCGATCCGATGAAGCCGATGCCGTGCACCGGGTCGCCCCCCATCCCGACGCACGTGGACTGGCCGATGCCGCGCTGCGTGAGCTCGTGCACGATCTGGTACGTGAGCGTCCCGCTGCGGCTGACGAGGCCCGCGCGGCCGGAGGCGCAGATCTCCCCCGGGATGATCCCGACGTTGGCGCGACCCGGCGAGATCAGGCCGGGACAGTTCGGGCCGACGAGCACGGTCTCCGTTCGCCGCAGGTACGCGCCGACCTGGGCCATGTCTCGGACCGGGATCCCCTCCGTGATGCACACCACCAGGCCGATCCCGGCGTCGGCCGCCTCGTAGATCGCCTCGGCCGCGAACCGCGCCGGCACGAAGATCAGGGACGTGTTCGCGCCGGTGGCCGCGACCGCGTCCTCCACCGTGTCGAACACCGGGATCCCCTCGACGTCCTGCCCGCCCTTGCCGGGCGTGACGCCCGCGACCACGTCGGTCCCGTACGAGCGGTTCCGCAACGAGTGGAACGTCCCCTCCGAACCCGTGATGCCGGCGACCACGACCTTCGTGCCCTCATCGACGAGGATCGCCATCGCTACACGATCCCCTCGCGCGCGAGCCCGGCCGCACGCTCGGCGGCATCGAGCATCGTGGCGGCCGGCACGATCCTTGGGTGGTTCGCCTCGGCGAGGATCCGCCGCCCCTCCTCCGCGTTCGTGCCGTCGAGCCGCACGACGGTCGGCACCTGCGGGGTCACGCGTTCGAACGCCTCGAGGATCCCCCGCGCGACCAGGTCGCACCGCGTGATCCCGCCGAAGATGTTCACGAGGACGCTCCGGACGTTCGGGTCCGAGAGGATCATCTCGAGCGAGGTCGCCATGACCTCGGCGCTCGCGCCGCCACCGACGTCGAGGAAGTTGGCGGCATCCGCTCCCGCCTGCTTCACGACGTCGAGCGTCGACATCACGAGACCGGCACCGTTGCCGATGATGCCGACCTCGCCGTCGAGCTTCACGTACTGGAGCCCGGCATCCCTCGCGCGTCGCTCGATCGGATCGATCGGGAACGAATCCGCCAGGGCCGCCGCGTCGGGCTGACGGAACAGGGCGTTGTCGTCGACCGTGACCTTCGAGTCCAGGGCCATCACCGTCCCGTCCGTCAACAGCACGAACGGGTTGATCTCGACGAGCGTGGCGTCGGTATCGGCGAGGACCGCGTACGCCTTCGTCACCAGGTCCGAGGCGCCCTCGCGCGCCTCGACGGGCAGGTGTCCGGTCAGCCGGCGAGCGTGGTACGCACGGAGGCCGCGGACCGGGTGGACCTCCACCCGACGGATCGCCTCGGGCTTGGTGCGCGCGACCTCCTCGATCTCGATGCCGCCGTCGTTCGACACCATCGCGAGGTAGGTGCCCTCGCTCCGGTCGAGGGAGATCGCGGCGTAGAACTGGGCGGCGATGTCGACGACTCGCTCGACCAGCACGCGTGTCACCGTTGCGCCCCCGAACCCCTGCCCCAGCATCCGCTCCGCCTCGCGCGCCGCCTCCTCGGGCGAATGGACGAGCGCGACGCCGCCGCCCTTGCCCCGCCCACCCATCTGGACCTGAACCTTCACGGCGACATGCCCCCCGAGGCGTTCGGCGGCATCGGCCGCCTCCGGCGGCGTGGTCGCGACGATCCGTTCGGGGAGGGGGATGCCGGCCCTCGCGAACAGGTCCTTACCTTGATGCTCGTAGAGATCCACTCAGGAGGCCCGGCGATCCGAGAGGCGTTCGTTGAGCCAGTCGACGATCTCGGTGGTCGAGGCTCCGGGCGTGAAGATCCGCTCGACGCCGGCCTCCTCGAGCTTGGGGATGTCGTCCCTGGGGATGATGCCGCCGCCGAACACCAGCACGTCGCCCGCACCCTTGTCGCGTAGAAGCCTCACGACCTTCGGGAACAGCGTCATGTGCGCGCCGGAGTGGCAGGACAGACCGACCGCGTCGGCGTCCTCCTGAATCGTGGTCTCGGCGATCTGCTCGGGCGTCTGGTGCAGGCCGGTGTAGATGACCTCGAACCCCGCGTCGCGCAGGCTCCGAGCGATCACCTTGACCCCGCGGTCGTGACCGTCGAGGCCGGGTTTCGCGACGATGATCCGGTGCTTGCCGGGCATGCGGCGGCCAGTCTAGCGAAGCGGCCTCGGTGACCCGCTTGCAGCCGGCAGGGATCGGACGGAGGATGCCGCGGTGGCCCGCTCGTCACAGCCGAAAGGTATCCGCCGGATCCCCGTCTTTCATGCAAGGGATCCTGCCTCGTTGCCCACCTCGGGAACGGGGAATACCGACGACGTGCCCCTGATGCGCTATACAAGGTGGCAACCAAGGGGCGGAGCGGGAGCATGGTAGGACGGACTTCGCGACGCACCGCGATCGTCGCTGACCGTCGGCCGCTCGAACGTGGGCTCGCACGCTTCCTCCTCGAGGAACGTGGACTCTTCGTCGTCGGGGAAGCGGCGACGATGGCGGACGTCCTCCTTCAGGTCCAGCAGCTCAAGCCCGACCTCTTGGTCCTCCACGAGAAGCTGGCCCTCGATCACGACCCCACGGTGGTCGCCCAGATCCGCCGCATCTCCGCTCGGACGAGCGTCGTTCTCCTCGCCGCGAGCCGGGATACTCTCCCACCCGAGCTCATCCTGTTGACCGACAGCGTGGTGGAAGACGGTCCCGGCCTCACGGGACTCGCGACGGCGGTCGCGGGCCCCACCCCCGAGATCGATGCGGCTTCGGGAGCGGAGCCGGTCGAGACAGGAGTCATCGCCGTCCTTCCGCCGGCGCGAAGCGGCGCCAGCCGATGGGCGGACAGGCTTCAGGGCCTGGCCGTCGCCTCGATCATCGCCCTTGCACTCGTGATCGCTCGCGACATGACGACCGCGACGCTCGTGCCGACAGTCGTGGGGCGGGCGCACCTGGTGGCGGCCTGGGAGTCGCTGGACCAGCTCGAGTCGGCGGTCACCGACGCGACACCCGAGCAGATCGCGGAGATCGCCTCCGCACTAATCGATGATCGCGCTGCCGCCGAGGCGGCCGGGATCAGCGTGACCACCTTCGACCACGCGCTCGCCGAGACGTTGGCGGAGGTCTGGCCGACGCTCCCATCGGAGACGCAGGACCTTCTCATCGCACTGTTCGAGGACATCATCGACGACAACGACGTCTCCTTGCCTCCCCCGCTCCCCTCGCCGACGCCCGAACCCACACCGAGCCCACTTCCCGAGCCGGAGCCGAGCCCGGCTCCCTCGGAGGAACCCGGCCTCCACGAGCTACCGGTCCCCCACCCAACGGGAAGCCCGAGCCCGCCGCCGACCGCGACCACGACGACGCCGCCGGACACCACGACCCCGTCGCCGGAGACCACGACCCCGCCGGCAGAGACCACGACCCCGCCGG
>DAIOFZ010000084.1:0-9726 GCA_036745475.1 Actinomycetota bacterium
GTGCCCCCGGCAGGAATCGAACCTGCGACTCGCGGTTTAGGAAACCGCTGCTCTCTCCACTGAGCTACGAGGGCGTGCACGGTCGAGTGTAGAACGAGCCGAACGGCCATCGACCGACCCTGCCTCAGCCATCGGGCACCTCCGGCTCCTCGCTCGGGTCCTGCACGCTGGTCCGGGCGGCCTCCACGGTGATGTCCATCGATAGCACCCGCTCAAGACCAGCGATCTCGAGCACCCTACGAGAGCGTGACGCCTCCGGCGCCACGATGCGTAGGACCTGAGCCCGCCAATCCAGCCGGTTGTCGAGCTCGGCGAGCATCCGGACGCCGGCGCTGTCGAGGTAGGACACCTCCGAGAGATCGATCACCAGGCCGAGCGCTTCGTTCGGGACACCGCCGAGGAGCGCGTCGGTGATCTCGGCCGCGTTCGACAGGTCGATCTCGCCCGAGAGACCGGCGACCACGACGCCGTCCTCGAGTCCGATCGTGACGTTCTGGTGCTCCGTCACACCGAGACCGACCCTCGGAGGGTCCTCCGCATCGTCACGACGGTGCCCCGCTCGCTCCGGTCGATCCGCATCGACGGGGCGAGGGACTCGATCAGCGCCAGCCCGCGGCCGCCGTCCTGGCCCCGCCCCTGGCGCCAGCGGCCGAAGTCACGGACGACGACCTCCACGGCGCCGTCGTCGCGACGGGCCTCGATGTCGACGGTCCCGGCGCTCGGGCCGTACGCGTGTCGGATCGCGTTCGAGCAGGCCTCGGCGCAGGCGAGCACCAGATCGTCCGTATCCTCGAGCTGGACCCCGATGCCCCGGAGCCAGCCCCCGAGCGCGCGGCGCATCCTCGCGAGCTCGGCCGGCTCCGCCGGCATCCGGAATCGGAAGGCCTCGTCCCCAACGCGCAACCGTTCCATCGCGAGGAGCGCGATGTCATCGGCGGCCTCGCTCGGGGCCAGCTCGGTGATCAGGTCGCGACACACGGTCTCGACCGGCCGCCGCGGGTCCCTGCCGGCGGCCGCGAGCAGTCGTTCCAGTCCCTCCCCGAGCGCGATGTCACGCCGATCGATGAGGCCGTCGGTATAGAGGACGACCTTGGCCCCGGGGTCGACGTCGACGACCACCTCCTCGTACACCCGGCCGGTGGCCACGCCGATCGGTGGCTGCTTCGGGAGGTCGAGGTATCGAGCCCCTCCGCGTCGAGCGCGATCGGTGGCGGGTGTCCGGCGGCGACGAAGCGCATGGCGCCCGACGCAGGGTGGACCTCCGCATACGTCATCGTGGCGATCTCGTCGGGCGCCACCACGCGGAGGACCGCGTCGGCGTGCGCGACGATGTCGGCCGGGTGGTGTCCTTCGAGCGCGTAGGCGCGCACGGCCATCCGGAGCTGACCCATCACGCTCGCCGCCTCGAGGCCGTGCCCCGCGACATCTCCGATCACGAGCCCGACCCTCCCGTTCGTCAGCGGGATCACGTCGTACCAGTCACCGCCCGCCTTGAACCCCACCTCGGCCGGCTGGTAGCGCGCGGCGAGGGCGAGCCCATCGACCGTCGGGAGGTCCTGGGGCAGCAGCGCGCGTTGCAGCGTCTCGGCGATCCGGTGCTGGCGGTCGTAGTCGACGCGTTCGGTGACGTCCTGGACGACCCCGAGCATCCGAACGGGCGAGCCGGCCTCGTCGAAGAACAGGCGGGCGCGGCCGTGGAGTGCTCGGAGCTCACCGTCCGGGCGGACGATCCGGTACTCGACGTCGGGCACCTCTCGCCGCCGCATCGCGAAGGCGTCCGCGAGGTTGCGTTCGATCCGCCGGCGGTCCTCCTCGGGCACGAGCTCCACGGCCTTCTCGAACGTCATGGGGAACGCTCCCGGCTCATAGCCGTGGATCCGGTACAGATCGTCGGACCAGGTGACCGTCCCGGACCCCAGGTCCCACTCCCATCGACCGAGCCTCGCGAGGTCCTGCGCCTCCGCGAGCTCGTGTTCGCTCCGGCGGAGCTTGGTCTCGGCCTCGCGCCGTTCGGTGATCTGGTGCCCGAGGTGCTCGTTGGCCTCGACCAGCTGCGACGTGCGCTGGCGGACGCGGCCCTCGAGATCGTGGGCGGCGCGCTGCAGCCGCTCGCGGGCCTGGGTGCGTTCGGAGACGAGCGCGGAGAGGAAGAACGCGGTGAACGCGATCGTCGCGTTGAACAGCTGGAGCGTGAGCATCTGCTCGGTGAGCGACAGGTCGCCGAACCATCCGACCATCCGGCTGGCGCCCCACGTGGCCACGGTCGACACGAGCAGCACCGCCGGCGCCGCCCCGCGGAGCTGGAAACGCCACGCGATCCAACCGACGAGCGGGGGGAGCAGAAACAGGAGCTGACCGGTGTTCGCCATCGCGAAGGCGGAGGCACCCAGCAGGAGCGCCGCCATGACCAACGCCTCGGGGAGACGGCGGAGGCCGAGCCTGGGCTCGACCTGGTTCCACGTCAGCACGCACAGCAGGGACGGCGCCACCACGAGGATCCCCATCGCGTCGCCCGCCCACCACACGGTCCACGCACCCCAGAACCCGTCGAGCGCGATGCGCGACGACAGCACCAGCGCGGCGCTCCCGATCGTCGCGCTGATCGTCATGCTCAGCAGCGCGCCCAGCCCCACGAGCGCCACGACGTCGCGGACGCGATCGATCTCCTGCCGGAAGCCGACCCGCTCGAGCAGCCGGGCCGCCACGATCGGCGCGATGGTGTTCGTGATCGGCAGGTTGACCAGGAACGCCGCGATCGCGACCCCCGGCCATAGGCGCCGGCCGTACCGGAGGAACGCCACCAACGCCAGACCCGTGGGCGGCCAGAGCGGCGTGATGTTGTCCTCGACGATCGCGAGCCGGAGTCCGAGCCTGGCGGCCGCGTAGTACAGGACCCCGAGCACGAGGATCGCCAGGAGGTCGTCGCGGCTGACCCTCGGCACGACGCCGGGTCGATCCCCTCGGATCCCGACCGGGGAGGTCATCAGGCGGCCAGCTTCCACCAGATCACCGAGCGTGCCAATCCCCCGGAGTGGGACCGGGCGATGCACCTCAGGAGAACGCGATCCTCACGAGGAAGACGTCCCGGTCACCGGCGTTCGTCTGGCCTTCGAACGCCCCGTGCGTGGTCCCGACGGCGACCACGCCCTTCGGGTCCGAGGCCATCCCGTAGACCGCGTCGTAGTCGGCCGTGCCGAACTGCCGCGTCCAGACCTCGGTGCCGTTGCGCAGGTACTTGCGGAGGAAGCCGTCGCTCTCTCCCAGCGGCGTGCCGTCGGGGAGCTCGCCGGTCGTCGAGCCGGCGATGTAGAGGCCCTTGCCCGCGATCGACAGCGCAGTCGCCTGATCGTCGGTCGCGCTCCCGAACTGCTTGAGCCACGACACCGCCCCGCCCACCTGGAGCTTGCCGATCACCGCGTCGAACCCGCCGGCCGGCGGCTCGTGCAGGAACGTCCCCGAGGTCCACCCCGCGAAATACACGCCCTCGGCGCGCGGGACGATCGACGTGATCGCGTCGGTGTCAGATGCGCCGAGCGGATAGCTCCACGCCGGTCGACCGCGCCCATCGAACCCCGCGACGAACCCGTCCTGATCAGCGACCGTGCGACGCAGGCCCTCCGTGGTCCCCGCGAGGATCACCCGGCCCTGGCGCAGCGCGACCGAGAGGCCCCGGTCCTCGCCGTCCCCGCCGAAGACCCTCGTCCAGCTGGGGAAACCGCGGGTGTCGAGCCGCATCACGAATGCGTCGGACGGCCCGTCGAGCCGTTGCCGATCGAGCGGCCCGCGCGTCGTGCCGGCGAGGAAGATCGCATCTGCGCTGGCCGAGACCGCGGCGCCCTCGTCCTCGCGGTGCGTCCCGAACTGCCTCACCCACGCCGGCCTGCCGCGGGGGTTGAACTTGGCGACGAACGCGTCCGTCCCGCCTCGCGCCTTCTGCCCGGGGAACCGCCCGTCCGTCGAACCCGCGACGTAGACGTTGGTCCCCGAGACCGAGATCGCGAGCGCCTGATCGGTCCCGTTCGTGCCGAACTGCCGCGTCCACAGCTCGTCGCCGTCCGCGTCGTACCGGGTGAGGAACGCGTCGTAGCGGTAGTGGTACGGCTGTCCGTTGAGCGAAAAGTTCGTGAACCCGGCGGCGTAGGAGCCGCCCTTACCGTCCGGCGCGGCCGCGTTCGCGAGGTCGTATCGCTGCGTCCCGAACTGCCGCACCCACCGGATCGTGTTCGTGGCGTCGACCGAGCCGCAGTGGACGTTCGCGACCAGGCAGTCCGCGACGAGCTGATCCAGTCGTTCCTGCTGCCACGTGTTCCAGAAGTCCGCGTGCATCGTGTACGGGGGCCCGCTCGAGAGCTGGAACGCGAGCGTCCCGTCCAGCCCGATCGGGTTCATCACGCCGTAATGCACGCGCTCGCTCAGCTTGGGGATGGTGTTCCCGAACCCCGGCGGGCACGCGCCGCCCTCCGGGTACGTGACGTCCTCCGGCCGCAGGCCGGTGCCGTTCCAGCAGCTCGGGAAGTCGATCGACGCGACGATCCCGTCGACGAACCCGTACTGGGCCCACGGCCTGCAGTCGTACGGCGTGTCCCGGTGCGGGGTGGATACGCTCGTGGTCTGCCCGCAGCTCCACGACACGTGCGGGTTCTCGGCGGGCGATTGGGCATCCTTGTTGCCGCCAACCATCTGCAGTCCCGCCGGGATCGTCCCGGGCGTGCCGGTGCCCGGAGCCAGGTAGTAGATGCGCATGACGCCGGGCCGGAGCCGCACACCGTTCAGGAACCCCGTGGGGGCCCAGTAGCCGGCCGTGTCGCTCGGGACGCGGCAGTTGGTCTCGCCGGCGAGCATCGTCTCGAACGTCGAGAAGGCGTTCACGCCCGTGTTGCCGAAGAAGTCGTGGAGGTGGGATGCGCCCGGTTGGCTCGGGAACACGATCGGGTCGTCCGGCAGCGAATGCGAGTACGGGCATCGCAGCACGAACTGACCGGTCTGCGCCGCCTGCGCCGGGGGAACGCACAGACCGAGCAGGACCAGCAGAGGGAGCAGGGATGTCAGCGAGCGCCTCATGGAAGGTCCGAACGCTACCCGCGAGCCCGCGGACGGGCAAGGGACCTCACGCAGGTCGTGCGTTCCGGCCCGAGGTGCTCATCCGGGGAGGTACCCATCGCGACGCCACCGGTTTGCCCGCCGCAGAGCACCGTCGCATGATGCCCGGAGCGCACGACGGCCACGCAACAGGGCCAAGAACCGGGCCAAAAACCGGCCAAAAAGACGGGAAGGAGATCGAACGCCATGAGGACCCTCATCAGGGGCGGCACGATCGTGACCGCCACCGAGACCACGAAGGCCGACGTCGTGGTCGAGGACGAGCGGGTGGCGGCGATCGGCGTCGGGATGCCGGTCCAGGCCGACGTCGAGATCGATGCCGCCGATCGGTACGTCATGCCGGGCGGCGTCGACGTCCATACCCACATGGACCTGCCGTTCGGCGGCAGCTTCTGTTCGGACGACTTCGAGTCCGGGACGCGGGCGGCCGCGTTCGGCGGGACCACCACGATCGTGGACTTCGCGCTCCAGGACTACGGGGAGGGCCTGCGGCAGGGCCTGGACCGCTGGCACGAGAAGGCGAAGAAGGCCACCACCGACTACGGGTTCCACATGATCATCCGTGAGGTCAACGACCAGGTGCTGGCGGAGATGGACGAGCTCGTGGGCGAGGGCGTCACCTCGTTCAAGCTCTTCATGGCGTACCCGGGCGTGTTCATGCTCGACGACGCGTCGATCTTCCGGGCGATGCGCCGGGCTGGCGACTCGGGGGCGCTGATCATGATGCACGCGGAGAACGGCGGGCCGATCGATGTGCTCGTGCGGCAGTTCCTGGACGACGGGAAGACCGAACCGCTCAGCCACGGCCTCACCCGCCCGTCGGTGATGGAGGGCGAGGCCGTCCACCGCGTGTTCAAGCTCGCCGAGCTGGCCGGGACCCCCGCCTACATCGTCCACCTGTCCTCGCGAGACGCGCTGAACGCGGTCCGGGAGGCGCGGGACCGGGGCATGCCCGCGTTCGCCGAGACCTGTCCCCAGTACCTGTACCTGTCCCTCGACGACCTCGGTAGGCCGGGGTTCGAGGGCGCGAAGTTCGTGTGCTCGCCTCCGCTCCGGCCGGCCGACCACCAGGAGGAACTGTGGAAGGGCCTGCGCGGCGACGACCTGCAGATCGTCTCGACCGACCACGCGCCCTTCAACTACGTGGGGCAGAAAGACCTCGGCAAGGACGACTTCTCCAAGATCCCGAACGGTCTCCCCTCGGTGGAAGACCGTTTCACGCTCCTGTACGGGGGCGTCGAGGCCGGCCACATCGGGTTGAACCGGTTCGTCGAGATCGTGGCGACCGCCCCGGCCAAGATGTTCGGCCTGTACCCGCGCAAGGGCACGATCGCGCCGGGCTCGGACGCGGACGTCGTGGTGTTCGACCCACGCGTCGACCGCGAGATCTCGGCGAAGACCCACCACATGAACGTCGACTACTCCGCGTACGAGGGCAGGAAGGTGCGCGGTCTGCCCGAGGTCGTGCTCCAGCGTGGCCAGGTGCTCGTGCAGGACGGGACCTTCCACGGCAAGCCCGGCCAGGGGCGGTTCCTTCCGAGGAGCCGGATCTCGGTCTGACGGCCGCGACGTGGCGTACCGTGGGCACCGCAGCTCAACCGGAGTTCGCGTGAGCCCATGACGGCCGAGGTCCACATCCTGAGCGAGGGCTATCTCGGCGACGGCGGCGACCGGGTGGGCTCGACGGTCGGGTTCGCGCGGGACGGCGGGGTACTCGTGGTGATCGATCCCGGGCTCGTGCCGCGACGCCAGGCGATCCTTGGACCGCTCGCTGAGCTCGAGCTCGCACCCGAGCAGATCACCGACGTCGTGCTCTCGCACCACCATCCCGACCACACGCTGAACGCGGCGCTGTTCCCGAACGCGAGGGTTCACGACCACTGGGCGTGGTACCGCGACGACCTGTGGGTCGACCGGCCCGCGGAGGGGTTCGAGCTGTCCTCGTCGATCCGCCTGATCGAGACGCCCGGGCATTCCCCGCAGGACCTCTCCACGCTCGTGGACACGGACGCCGGGCTCGTCGTGTTCACGCACCTGTGGTGGACCGCGACGCTGCCCGATGAGGATCCGTTCGCGCCCGACCCGGCCGTGCTCCACGAGAGCCGCGCCCGCGTGCTCTCGCTCCGGGGGCTGCGCACGATCGTTCCGGGGCACGGGGCGCCGTTCGAGCCGGGCTCGGACACGCCCCGCTAGCGAAGGCTCAGGCGCGGCCGAGCGCCGCCGCGATCGCGGCGATGTCCTCGGGGGTCGTCCCGCAGCACCCGCCGATCAGCGACGCGCAGGCCTCCCTCCATGCGAGCGGCCGCAACGGCGGCCGCGCGTCCTGTCGGGGTGGGTCGGTCCACGCCTTGCGCATCGGGTCCCAGAACGAACCGCGGTTCGGGTAGCACACGACCGGCCTGTCGGTCGTGGCCGAGATCGTCTCGACGAGCCGCTCGACGTGCAGCGGCGGGGTGCAGTTGACGCCGACGGCGATCACGCTCGGCGCGGCCGCCGCGACCCCGACGGCCTCCTCGATCGGGGTGCCGTCGCAGACATGCCGGCCGTCGCGGCAGCTGAAGCTCACCCACGCGGGGATCTCGGGCACCCGCCCGAGCGCGCGGGCGAGCGCTCGGGCCTCGACGAACGAGGGGATCGTCTCGACGGCGAACACGTCCGGCCCGGCCTCGGCGAGCGCCTCCAACCTCGGCACGTGGAACTCGACCAGCTCGTCCTCGTTCCTGTCGTAATCACCCGTGTACTCGGCGCCGTTGCCGAGCATCGCGCCGTAGGGGCCGACCGACGCGGCGACGATCCGGTCACCGCCCGCGGCCTCGCGGGCGAGCTCGACGCTCCGCCGCATCTGCTTGGCGGCGTCATCGCGTTCGATCCCGCGCCCCGCGAGCCCCTCGAACGTCGCCTGGTAGCTCGCCGAGATCGCGACGTCCGCCCCGGCCTCGAAGTAGGCCTCGTGCACGCGGCGGATCGCGTCCGGCTCCTCGACGAGGACCTTCGCGGACCAGAGCGGGTCCCTCAGGTCGGCACCGCGGCGCTCGAGCTCGGTGGCGAGCCCGCCGTCCAGCACGACCGTCCCGTGGATCCTCCGGATACTCGCGAAGGGGTCGGCGGTCATGTGCCCAGCCTACGCGGTTGACCGGCGACGGCTCCGGGGCAAGGATGCACCGTTGCCGACGAGGAGGTGTGGGCTTGCTCGCGACGAGCATCTACATGGTCGTGTTCCGGGTGATCCACGTGATGCTCGGGATCGCGTGGGGTGGGGCGCTGTTCCTGTTGGTTGTCTTCCTGCAACCGACGGCCAAGGCGATCGGCCCCGCGGCCGGTCCGTTCATGCGCGAGCTGTTGGGCGTGCGTCACCTCACCGACTGGCTCCTTCGGATCGCGGGGGCGACGATCGTCGCGGGCGGATTTCTCTACTGGCACGACATGCAGGCGTTCGGGGGTCTCGGCGACTTCCTCGACAGCGCGTTCGGGCTCTGGCTCACGATCGGGGCGCTCGCGGCGATCGTTGCGGTCGCGATCGGCGGGGCGCTGACCAAGCCGACGCTCGAGCGTTCGCTCGCGGTCGGCGCCCAGATCGCGCAGGCCGGCGGCCAACCGCCTCCTGAGCTGGTGCAGGAGCTGTCAGGGCTCCAGGCCAGGGGTCGCAGCCTCGCCATCTACAACCTGGCGCTTGTGTCGCTCGCGGCGTTCGCGATGTCGACCGCCCGCTACTGGTAGGAGCCGCATCCACGTAGGCTCGTCTTCAGTGGCGACCGTCTACGATCTCACCCTCGACCAGCTCACCGAACGCCTCGGCGACTGGGGCGAGCCGCCGTTCCGAGCCAGGCAGATCCATCGGCAGCTCTGGCGCCGGGCGGCCACGTACGAGCGCATGCCCGACGTCCCCAGGCGACTGCGCGAACGCCTCGAGGCCGAGCTCCCGATCGGGGTCGACGTGCTCGAGGAGCGCGAGGCGGACCGGGGCGCGACCCGCAAGGCGTTGCTGCGGATCGGTGGCCGGCACGTGATCGAGACCGTGCTGATGGGATACCGGGATCGGGTGACGGTCTGCGTCTCGACGCAGACCGGGTGCGCGATGGGCTGCGGGTTCTGCGCGACGGGGCAGATGGGGCTCCGAAACAACCTCACCGCCGGCGAGATCGCGGCGCAGGCGGTTTGGGCAAGGCGGGAGGCGGCCGCCCTGCCCGCGTCCACCCCCCGCCGCCTGTCGAACGCCGTCTTCATGGGGATGGGCGAGCCGCTCTCGAACGAGCGCCATACGTTCGGCGCGCTCGCGCTGCTGACCGGCGAGATGGGGATGGGGGACCGGCACGTCACGGTCTCGACCGTCGGCGTCGCGCCGGCGATCCGCCGCCTCGCCGAGGCGTACCCGCAGGTCGGGCTTGCGGTGAGCCTGCACGCGGCCGATGACCGTCTGCGCAACCGGCTCGTCCCCGTGAACAGGCTGTGGCCGCTCGAGGAGCTGATCGACGCGATCGAGGCGTGGCGCCGCGTGACGCGCCGGCGCCCGTCGATCGAGTGGGCGATGATCGACCGGACCAACGACGCGGACGAGCAGGCCGAGCGTCTCGCGCCGATCGCGCTCGGCCGGCTCGCGCACGTCAACCTGATCCCGCTGAACCCGAC
>DAIOFZ010000085.1:0-9396 GCA_036745475.1 Actinomycetota bacterium
CGGGCAACCGAGAACACCAGAACGAGGGCGGCGACGTTCGCCACCGACGCCACGGCCAGCCCGATCATCGATCGCCCGAGGCCCGAGTCACGGGGCACGATGAGACCGGTCGACGGATCGACGGACCGACCGCCCGCCGATCGCATCAAGGCCACGACCTGGAGGGGCAGCGCCACGAGGGCCCGGAGCACCCTCCGAACAACCGCGTTGAACCCGGTCGCCCCACCACGCGATGGCACGTGCGGGATCATCAGCGCGAGTGTGCCACGTCGATATGTGGGGCCGGCCGTCTCATGCCCGGCGTCAGGGTTCTGTCAACGAGACCCCAGATCGGATATGAGAGAACCCTGACTGGTGGCGGGGAGCGAGAGACTCACTCTTCCTCGCCCGGCCTACCGCCGCCCTACCCCGCCGGTAGCGCGCCACGGTCAGGGCGCGAACGCCGCGGCCGGCGACGTGGACGAGCGCTCCGAGTACAGTCTGGACGTCCTGGTTCCCGGCCTCGCCGCGAGGCAGAAATAGCTTCGGAATCAGCTCACGCCGAGGGTCGAGCGCAACTTCTCGAGCATCGCTTGCTCGCCCTCGCTGACCCGTACGGCGCCGAACCCCATGAACCCGCCCTCCTTCGCCGAATCGGCCGCCCCCTGGGCCACGTCGAGCAGCCAGTGACGGAACGCCTCCGCTTCTTCCGGCGTCGCCTTCGCGCGGAGGATGTCGTTCACCGCCGAGAGCTCGTCTAGCACCAACGTGCCGGCGAGCTCCGAGCTGTCCGGCTTGAACCCGGCCAGGGGATTCTGTTTCTGATTGACCATCGACATGATGTCTTGCGACACCTCGATGAGCAGCTGCTCGCGGGACGGCGGGGTGGAGGCTTCCTTCAGGGTCGCGATCGTCTCGTGGGACAACTCGATCGGCCCGCCCGGATCCGCCAGCGAGATCGCCATTCCCGCGACGAACGGGGCGCGTCTGAGGCGGTTCCACTCATCGTCGGTGTAGTCGGCCTTCCCACTCATCGCGTGCTCCTTCCCGATCCGAGGACGTCCCTCCTCTGGTCATACGCCTCTCATCTAGCTTGCGGTAGAGCCTCCGACCCCAACGACACGATGCCCATGATGAACGCCAGCGCGCCAAGCGCGATCCGACCGCATAGCCATTCCTCGGGCGGCCGGGCAGCGGTGCTCCGGCTGGCGGCAGAGGCTTGGCCATCCCACTGAACGTTCCCGGGGGAGGCGGCGCTGGATCTAGGAGTAAAACTCGATGATCAGCCGCTCTTCGATCGGGACTGGGAGCGGGATCTCGTTGCGCTCGGGAAAGCGGGACATCGTGCCCTGGAGCTGGTCGACCTTGCGGTACAGGTAGGGAGGCGGGTCGGGGGAGAGCTCGATCGCCTCGCGCACGTAGACGAAGTTCTTGGCCTTGTCCGAGAGCTCGATCGTGTCCTCGGGCTTGACCTGCGCGCTGGGGACGTCGAGGCGGCGGCCGTTCAGCTTCACGTGGCCGTGGCTGACGAGCTGGCGGGCCTGGCGCTGGGTGAGCGCGAACCCGAGCCGCAGGATCACGGCATCCAGACGGGTCTCGAGCTGGCGGATGAGCTCCTCGCCGGTGACGGCGCTCTTGCGGCTCGCCCGCTCGTAGTACGAGCGCATCTGGCGTTCGCCGACCCCGTAGATGTGGCGGAGCTTCTGCTTCTCGAGCAGGCGGACCTGGTACTCGGAGAAGCGCTTGCGGCCCCGCCCGTGCATGCCTGGAGGGTAGGGGCGCTTGGCCGACGGGCAGTTCGGCCGCCCACACAGGGCGACGCCGGCGCGGCGGCACATCCGATGACGAGGTCCGACTTTGTCCATAGCGACCAGCAAGGTTACCAGCGGGCCTGGTGGGGCTCCCCCGCCACGACTGTAGGCTCGGCAACCCGGATGGACCTCGCCGATCGCGTCGTGGGCAGCGCCCTCGGGCTCGCGCTCGGGGACGCGCTCGGAGCCCCCTTCGAGTTCCTGCGAGCCCGCAACGTGCCCGATCCGATCCCGGCGCTCGAGCGCCCGTGGCTCGGCGAGCCGCCGGGCTCGACCACGGACGACACCGCGATGGCGCGGAACCTGATGCGTTCGCTCGCCGCCCGGGGCGGTCTGGACCCCGCCGACGTGCTCGAACGCCACCTCGAGTGGTTCCGCGCCGATCCGCCCGATGTCGGCACGCTCACCGGGCGCGTCCTCCGCCGGATCGCGGCCGGTGAGGACGCCGCGACGGCCGCTCAGGCGATCTGGAACGAGCGGGGCCCCGAGGTCTCGGCCGGCAACGGTTCGGTCATGTATTGCGCGCCCCTGGGACTCGCCTACGCGAACCGTCCCGAACTTCTTCCCGAGCTCGCGCCGAGGCTCTCGGCGCTCACGCACGTCGACGGCCGCTGCCGGACCGCGGTCACGGCCGTGACGCTCGCCGTGGCCGCGCTCGTCCGCGGCGAGCCCGCCCGCGATGCCACCCGCGCCTCGCTCGGCGCGGTCGAGGACCTGGAGGGCGGCGAGGAGCTCGAGTTCCTGGTCGAGGCGGTCGGCGGTTCGCGCGCGATCGACGGGCCCGATCAGGGGTTCTGTTTGTTCACGGCCGGCGCCGCGTTCCAGTCGCTCGTCCGCCCCAGCGACGTCGAGACCGAGCTCCGGCGCGTCGTCTCCCTTGGCGGTGACACGGACACCAACGCCGCGGTCGCCGGCGCCCTGCTCGGTGCCCGGGAGGGTGTGGATGGCCTCCCCTCTGCCTGGCTCGAGCGCCTTCGGGACGCGGATGCGATCCGAGCCGATGCGGCGAAACTCGTCCCGCTCGCGCACACGCGCTGACCCGAACCCTCAACGCGTCCCTACTCTCACAGCTGCTTCTCGGCGTGGCCCCCGAACTGCTTGCGCATCGCCGACAGGATCCTGTTCGCGAAGTCCGCCTCGCCCCGTGACTCGAACCGCTCGAACAGCGCCGCCGACAGCACGTGTATCGGCACGCCCTCGTCCACCGCGGCGAGCACCGTCCAGCGGCCCTCGCCCGAATCCGACACGCGCCCGTCGAACGACGAGAGCTCCGGGTCCTCGAACGTGGCCGCCGCCGTCAGGTCGAGCAGCCACGACGCGACCACGCTGCCGCGGCGCCACACCTCCGTGATCTCGGGGATGTGCAGGTCGTAGCGGTAGTACCGGGGGTCCCGCAGCGGCGTGGTTTCCGCGTCGGCCTCGCGCTCGCCGGCCCCCACGTTCGCGTGCTTGAGCACGTCGAGGCCCTCCGCGTACGCCGCCATGAGCCCGTACTCGATCCCGTTGTGGACCATCTTGACGAAGTGGCCGGCCCCCGGCGGCCCGCAATGCAGGTATCCGGCCTCCGCGGTGGTCGCGTTCGCGTCGGTCCGGCCGGGCGTGCGTTCGGCCGCCTCCACGCCCGGAGCGATCGTGGCGAAGATCGGGTCGAGGCGCTGCACCACCTCGGCCTCGCCGCCGATCATCAGGCAGAACCCGCGCTCGAGCCCGAACACGCCCCCGCTCGTCCCGATGTCGACGAAGTGCACGCCCTTCTCCGCGTAGCGCTCGGCGCGGTCGATGTCGTCGCGGTAGTACGAGTTCCCGCCGTCGATCACGATGTCGCCCGGCTCCAGCAGCTCGGCGAGCGCGTCGGTGGTCTGCTCCGCGAACGCGGCCGGCACCATCACCCAGGCCGCGCGCGGCTTCGCGAGCTTGTGCACGAGGTCCTCGAGCGACGGGGTCCCGATCGAGCCCTCGCCCTCGAGTAGGCGCACCGTGTCAGCGTTCACGTCGTACACGATCACCTCGTGGCCGCCCCGCATCAGCCGGCGCGTGAGGTTCGCGCCCATCCGGCCGAGGCCGACCATCCCGAGCTGCATCAGACCACCTCCATCAGCTGGTCGAACGTGACGCGGGCGACGCGCCGTCCGCGTCCCCGGAGCGAGCGCAGGTCGCCGAGCGCCTGCGCGTCGATCAGGGTCCCGAACGTGAAGGGCTGGCCCGGGATCGGCAGGTCAACCGAACGGCCGGCGTCCACCACCTGGATGAACACGCCGCTGTTCGGGCCGCCCTTGTGGAGCTGCCCGGTCGAATGCAGGAACCGCGGGCCGAACCCTGTCGTGGTCGCCACCCTGTACCGGTCGCGGATCACGAGACGAACGCGCTCGATCGCGTCCTCGGTCTCGGACGTCCGGTCCAGGTAGGCGAGGATCGCCACGTAGTCGCCCTCGTTCACCTGCTTGAGCAGCACGCCGAGATCGTCGAACCCCGGGTCCTCCACCGAGCCGGAGGCGAGGATCGCCTTAGTGGCGTCCTTGGCCTCCTGCACATTCGGCTGGTCGAACGGATTGATCCCGAGCACGTGGCCGGCGATCGCCGTGGCCATCTCCCACCGGAAGAACTCGCCACCGATCCGCTCGCGGCCCTCGTATCGCAGCCGGGCGACCGGATGCCCGACGTGCTCGAGCTCGTCGAGCCCGTCGTGTTCGCCGATCGCGACGAAGACCCGATCCCTCCCGTACGCATCGGGCGGGCCGAGCGGTTCGCCGACAACCGGCACGACGCCGACGTCCTCCTTGCCGGTCGACTCGGCGATCAGTTGCTCCACCCAGCCGCCGAAGCTCGCGATCTCCTCGGGCAGCGCGAGCGTGAGCTTGTCCCTCCCGGCCCTGGCCGACTCGCCGATCATCGCCCCCAGGGCCGCGCCCGGGATCTGGGCCGCGGGGAGCATGCGTTCGGACGCGGTCCGCATCTCCTCGGCGCTGTCGAGCACCTCGTGGAGCGGCGCCCCGATCAGCGCGGCGGGCACGAGCCCGAAGTAGGACAGGGCCGAGTACCGGCCGCCGATGTCCGTGGGGTTCAGGAACACCGCACGGAACCCGTGCTCGCGCGCCAGCCTCTCGAGCGGGGTCCCCGGGTCGGTGATCGCGACGAACCGGGCCCCGCTCGGCGTCCGGTCCCAGAAGAATGCGAAGTGGCTGAGCGTCTCGGTGGTGCCCCCCGACTTGCTCGCCACGATGAACAGGGTCCGGTCGAGCTCGAGCTCGCCCGCGACCCGCTCGATCGTCGTGGGGTGCGTCGTGTCGAGGACGATGAGCTCGAGCGCGCCGTCCGCGGACCCGAACGTGCGCGCGAAGACCTCGGGCGCGAGGCTCGAACCCCCCATCCCGAGCAGGACCGCCGTCTCGAACCCGTCCGCCGCCGCTTGCTCTGCGAAGGCCTCGAGCTCGCCGATCCGCTCGTGCATCAGATCGGAGACCGTGAGCCAGCCGAGGCGGTCGGTGATCTCGGTCGTGTCGTCCTTCCAGACCGTGTGGTCCTTGCGCCAGATCCGCTCGACGATCCGCTCGCGGTCGATCTCCTGCAGGAGTTCGGTCACGTCGTCTCCTTTCGAGACAGTCGCAGCAGGGGGAGCGTTCACGGTAGTCGCTCTGGGACCAAGGGGTCGAGGGCGACCTCGCCCTTCGCACGGACGGCTACCGAGCGGCGGCCTCGCGGATCGCCCTTGCCGCAGCTCGCGGATCGGGTGCGTGGAAGATCGCGCTTCCGGCGACGAGGACGTCGGCCCCGGCAGCAACGGCCTTCGCGGCGGTCACGGGCTCGATACCGCCGTCGACCTGGATCCGGAACGGAAGGTCCCGCGACCCACGGATCTCGGCGGCGCGCTCCACCTTCGACAGATGCTCGGGGACGAACGGCTGGCCGCCGAACCCCGCCGTGATCGTCATCACCAGCAGCAGGTCGATCCGCTCGTCCAGGTACGGCTCGACCGCCTCGAACGCCGTCGGCCCGTCGACCACGACCCCCGCCTGCATCTCGAGCTCGCGGATCCTCCTCAACAGCGGCGTCGGGTCGCCGAGTTCCACGTGCACGCTGCACAGATCGGCGCCCGCCTCCGCGAGCCGCTCGAGCCAGAACCCCGGGTCGGTGACCATCAGGTGGCAATCCAGGAACAAGTCGGTGTGACGGCGGATCGACGCGACCACCGGCGGCCCGATCGACAGGTTGGGCACGAAATGCCCGTCCATCAGGTCGACGTGCAGCCAGTCCGACTCGATGCGGACCCGCTCGATCTCCTCCGCCAGCACGGCGTAGTCGGCCGCGAGGATCGAGGGGGCGAGCAGGACGTCGTTCGGCACGGGCGTAGTCTGCTCCACCCGCGGTCCCCGGCGCTCGGGCGAACCCTCGACCTGCGGGGACCGGGTGTGTAACGCTCGCCGCCGGATCCGCCACTAGCTGCCGACCGGCTGGTTCCGAAGGGAGCGGATGGACGACATCATCAGGGTCTACGGGGCGAGCTGGTGCCCGGACTGCCGAAGGGCCAAGCGCTTCCTGGGCGACCATCGGATCTCGTTCGAGTGGCACGACATCGAGATTGACTCGGACGGGGTCCGAACGGTGAAGGAGCGCAACGACGGCAACAACATCATCCCGACGATCATCTTCCCGGACGGGTCCCACCTTTCCGAACCCTCCAACGAGGAGCTCGCCGAGAAGATCGGTCTCGAGCGCATGGCGATGATGCATGTCTACGACCTGATCATCGTGGGCGGTGGACCTGCCGGGCTCACGACCTCGATCTACGCGGCCCGCGAGAACCTGCAGACCTAGTGATCGACAGCAAGGGCCTCGGCGGTCAGGCCGGCGTGACCGAACGCCTCGACAACTACCCCGGGTTCCCCGAGGGCATCGCCGGCGCGGAGCTCGCCGACCGGATCGTGCAGCAGGCGCAACGCTACGGCGTGGAGATGCTCCAGGCAGTCTCGGTGCGCTCGATCTCGAGCGACGGCGAGGAGGTCGACGTCGAGACCGCGACCGGCGACCATTACCACGCACGCGCCGCGCTCATCGCGACCGGCTCGTCGTACCGGATGACAGGTGCGCCTGGTGAGGACGACCTGATCGGGGCAGGCATCCACTTCTGCGCGACCTGCGACGGCCCGTTCTACAAGGGCGCGAGCCAGCTCCTCGTCCTCGGCGGCGGCAACAGCGGTCTCGAGGAGGGGTTGTTCCTCACGCAGTTCGTCGACAAGGTGACGATCGTGCAGCGGGCCGACCGGCTGACCGCCAACAAGCTGCTCCAGGACAAGGTGATGATGACGCCCACGATGGAGGTCCTACTCAACCGCGAGGTCGTCGAGTTCCGTGCCAAGGACGACGGCAGTGGCAAGCTGGGCTCGGTCGCCCTCAGGAACCGCGAGACCGGGGACACCGAGGAGCTGCACCCCGCCGGCGCGTTCGTGTTCATCGGGCTCGACCCGAACACAGGGTTCGTGAAGGGCTCGGTGGACCTGGACGACCGGGGCCTGATCGTCACGGACATGGGTCTGCAGACGAGCGCGCCCGGGGTGTTCGCCGCGGGCGACGTGCGTTCGGGCTCGACCAAGCAGCTCGCGTCGGCGGTCGGCGAAGGCGCCGCGGCCGCGATCGGCATCCGGATGTACCTCGAGGCGCTCGACGCCAGGCCGATGCACACGATGTGAGGCGCCGAGCAGGAGCGATCGAAGGAGCGCGTCGATGGAGCCACAGGAGATCTTCGAACTCATCATCAAGGCGGACGAGAAGCTGAAGTACGCCCACGAGGACAACGCGGGCCTTCGCCGGAAGCAGGCCCGCGACCTGCTCGTACGGGCCCGCGAGGCCGCGTCCGAGATCGGGAACGAGGGCCTCGTGCAGCAGGCGGACACGCGGCTCGCCGACATCGGCGGGCCAGAGGAAGAGCCGGAGGCAGAGACGGGGCCGGCGAGCTAGCCGGACGCCCGCCAATCGCGGAACGCGCCGAGGAGGGCTTCGCGGGCGTCGGGTGCGACCTGCTCCTCGCTCAGCATGCCGGTGAGCCTGATCGTGATGCGAGACTGTTCGAGGTACGTCGTGCAGCCATCGCACCCCCAGACGTGCTCGTCGAACCGCGTCCGCTGATCCGCGACCATCGAGCCCTCCAGGTAGTCGGTGACCAGCTCGACCAACTCGCTGCAGTTCACGACGTCCATACCCTCCGTGGTCCGAGGAGCCCGCGCCGCCGGACCGAGGTAGCCCGCGCAGCCGGACCTTGGCGCTGCGCGATGCGTGCCCGGTGCCACAGCACTCACTCACTCGTCTCGGTGATGTCGAGAGCGTTACACACGTCCGCCGAGGGTCACCCAGGGTGTCGCTCGTCGGCCGATCCGACCCGAGGGGACCCGATCAGCCCGGGCGGGCGGCGCCCACGAAGCTGTCCCAGTAGATGGGGACCACCGAGACGACGCTGCCGGTGTTCGGCGAGTGGATCATGCTGCCGCCTCCGACGTACATCCCAACGTGGGAGATGGGGCTGTAGAAGAACACCAGGTCGCCCGGCTGCAGGTCCGACTGGGCGACCTGTAAGAGCGATGCGTACTGCGCGGCCGACGAATGCGGGAGGTACACGCCCGCGTGCGACCACGCCCACATCGTGAAGCCCGAGCAGTCGAACCCGGCCTCGGGGCTCGACCCGCCGTACTGGTACGGGGTTCCGATCATCGAGTAGGCGGCCTGCAGGACGGCCGCGACGTTGGCGTTCGGGGCTGGAGGAGGCGGGATCGGCGAGACGCCGACGCTGCTGCTGGTGGCCGCCTCCTGGGCGGCGGCCTGCGCCGCCAGCGCCTCGTGGTACTGGCGGTCCAGCTCCTCGTAGAGGTCGCGCGCCTCGGCCACCCGTGACTCGATCTGGTCCTGCTTCGCCGCGAGGGCGTCGACGATGCCCAGGCGTTCCTCGGCCGTGGCCTTGAGCTCGGCGGCTGTCCACCGGGCCTCCTGCTGGGCGGACTCGGCCTCCACCGCGAGGTCGGAGTCCGCCTGAGCCATGCTCCCGATGAACTCGAGCCGGTCGGAGAAGTCGGCCATGGAGGCCGACTCGAACAGCTCGGCAATCTGCGAGCCGACGCCCCGGTAGGCCCTGGCGGCGTTCGCGTTCAGGCTGCTGATGGCCCGGTCGGCGGTCGCCTGGGCCCGATGCGCCTGGTCCCGAACGTCGGCCAGCCGTGCCTGGACCTCCTGGAGCTTCAGCCGCGCCTGGTTGTACTGCTCGACCATCAGGCCGAGCTCCCGGTTGAGGGAGTCCAGGCGTGCCCGGGCCTGCTGAACCTCCTCACGGCTGGGTGCCGCGGAGGACAGACTTGTGGCTCCGATGGTCGCCGAGGCAGCGAGCAGCACGGCGATGGACAGCCGTGTGACGAGAAGCGCGCGCCTTCCGGTCATCATCCCCCAGGCATACAGAACGGGCTGTCGTACGACAGCCCGCGCTCGAGGCTACCCGACAACGGGACCTCGGGCAACAAATCGGTCCGGCCGATATCGGGGCCGGGTTCGGAGGTCTGGTCGGGACGGCGGGACTTGAACCCGCGACCTCAGCGTCCCGAACGCTGCGCGCTACCAAACTGCGCCACGT
>DAIOFZ010000086.1:0-9259 GCA_036745475.1 Actinomycetota bacterium
AACCCGACCCCGGAGACGTCCAGGACCTCCTGCGCGAACAGCACCAGGACGGCCTCGCCGGCGGTGATCGCGATGTTCAGCAGAGCCGCGCCGATCGCGAAGGCTCGGATCGGGCGATGGCGCCAGAGCCAGCGAAGGCCCTCGGCGGTCTCCGTCCTGATGCCCGCCGCGCCGGCCGTCTCCGGCCGCTCCGGACGGAAGTGGCCCGGGATGGTGGCCACGACCAGGGCGGCGACCAGGAAGCTCGCCGAGTCGACCACGATCGGAACGGCCGCCGCCAGCGCGAACAGGTACCCGCCGAGGGGTGGACCCACGAACCGCTGTGCGACGGTCTGCGCGGCGAACAGCCGACCGTTGGCCCGGTCGAGCTCACGCGAGTCCACGAGCGCGGGCATGATCGCTTGCGACGCAGTGTCGACGATCGTCTCACCCAGACCGATCAGGAACACGACCGCGTAGAGGGTGGCGAGCGAGCGGGTGCCGGCGAGGAGCAGGAGCGCCAGTGCCGCCACCACGCAGGCCCGGCCGAGGTCGAACGCGATCATCCAGCGGCGCCGGTCGTGCCGATCCACGATCGCGCCCGCGAACGGGCCGAACACGAGCCACGGCACGCCGGCCGCGACGCTCAGGCCGGCGATGGCCGTGGGGGACCGGGTGATCGAGGCGGCCAGGAGCGGGAACGCCGCCGTCACCAGGCCGTCGCCCAGGTTCGATGCGATCGTTGCCGTCCAGAGCCGCCGGAACCCTCCGCCGAGCGCCATAGAGCCCACCCTCGTACGGCGGCGGCGTGAACGCTTGTATCGAGGTGCGCTTCGGCCCGCTGGGGACGAGTCACGTCACGATGAACCGTTCTCGCACGGCGCTACGATGCACGGCATCGACACCGTCGTGCTCGGGCGCTCCGGCTCGGTCGCGCTGCACGAGGTGAGGTGCTCGGAGACCTCACGAGCGGCCGGCGAGGAGGAGGAGGAACCGGCCTTCTCGATCGCCCTCCCCATGGCCGGCGTCTTCGTCCACCACGGGGAGGGGAGGTCGACGGTCGGCGCGCCCGGGTTGGCGCTGTTCATGAACCCTGGGGACGTGCACCGGACGGCCCATCCGGAGGCGCGTGGGGATCGGACCATCGAGCTCGCGCTATCGGACGGCGCGGCAGAGCCGTTCACGCGCGCGGCTGCCGGCGCGTTCTCCCGTCGGGTCGCTCAGGTTCCCGCGGCCCTCGATGTGGAGGTCCGACTGCTCGCGCGCGCCGCGGGTCATGGTGACCTGACCGCGCTCGAGCTCGACGAGCGGGCGCACGGGGTCGTCGCCGGATTGCTCGGGCATCCGCCGACGGGATCCCTCGCCGCCCGACAACGCGCCACCGTCGATGCCGCCCTCGAGTACCTCGCCTGGCATTTCGCGGAAGATGCCGACCTCCCCACGGTCGCGGCGACGGTCGGCACTTCGCCTCATCATCTCAGCCGCCTGTTCCACGCCGGCGCCGGCATCACGCTCTCCGGCTTCAGGACGGAGCTCCGGGTCCGGGCGGCCCTCGAGCGGATCGCGAACGGCGCCTCGGACCTTTCGGCGGTCGCCTGCGACGTGGGGTTCTTCGATCACGCGCACATGACGAGGACCTTCCGCCGTCTCCTCGGGGATACGCCCACGCAGCTGCGGGATGATCTGGCGAGCTGAACCATGCCCCGAGGAAGGTGACGTCAGGAAGACCGCGAGCGCAAGCGCGACCATCATCCACCGGCCAAGTCTTCTCGTCCGCGGGATGCGTGTACCTTGCCAATCCGATGCCTTTGGGACCGAACGGGGAAGGGCGATGAGCGAACGGGAGTCGACTCCGCGGGAGGACGGCTTCTCGATGCCGGCGGAATGGGAGCCGCACGAGGCCTGCCTGATGGAGTGGCCCACCCCGACCCGCGAGGCCCTTTGGGGGGACCGGTTCGAGGAGGCAGAGCGCGACTACGCGACGGTGGCCAACGCGATCGCGGCATTCGAGCCCGTGGTCATGGTCTGCGATCCCGAGCAACAGTCCGAGGTCCGCCGGCGTTGCGGCGAGGGGGTCGAGGTCCTCCCGCTCCCGATCGACGACTCGTGGATGCGCGACAACGGCCCGATCTTCGTCCGGGACGCGTCGGGCCGCATCGCGCTCGTCCATTTCGGGTTCAACTCGTGGGGCGAGAAATACCTGCCCTACGACCGGGACGCGCAGGTGCCGCGCCTCATCGCCGAGCACCTCGGGATGCGCCGTTACGAGGCCCCGTTCGTGCTCGAGGGCGGCTCGTTCTTCGTCGACGGGGAGGGGACCCTGATCACGACCGAGCAGTGCCTGCTGAACCCCAACCGCAACCCGACGCTCTCGCGCGAGCAGATCGAGCAGGGTCTGCGCGACTACCTGGGCGTCGAGGTGATCGTCTGGCTGAAGTTCGGCCACTCCACCGATCGCGACACCGACGGCCACATCGACGGCGTCGCTCCGTACCTCGCGCCGGCAACGGTGGCGCTCCTGCTCCCCGAGGACCCGGACGACCCCGACCACGAGCGCGGGAGCGATAGCCTTGACCGGCTGCGACGCGCCCGCGACGCGAAGGGGCGGCCGTTCGAGGTGATCCCGTTCCAGACCCGCCCGCCCGGCGTCGTCCCGTACCTCAACTTCTACCTCGCGAACAACGGCGGCCTCGTGATGCCGATCGCCGAGCGCCCCGAGGACGAACAGGCGCTCGAACAGATCGCGAAGATGCTCCCGGACCGCGAGATCGTGCCCGTGCCGGGCAACTGTTTGAACGAGGGCGGCGGGGGACCGCACTGCATCACCCAGCAGCGTCCCGCGGGCCTCGCCGTGCCCGCGTGATGTACCTGAACCCAACCGAGGAGGATCGCCTGCGGGTCTTCGCCGCGGCCGAGCTCGCGCGGTGCACGCTCGAACGCGGGCTCGCGCTCAACGCCCCGGAGGCAACGGCGCTGATCTGCGACGAGATGCACATGGCGGCGCGCTCCGGCGCCTCGTTCGACGAGGTGCTCGACGCGGGCCGGCGGGCCGTCGCCGCCGACCGGCTCATCCCCGGCGTGGCCGACCTGATCGACGAGATCCGGCTCGAGGTGCTCCTGGACGAGGGGAGCCGGCTCGTCGTCCTTCGGAGGCCGTGGGGATGAGCGACCGGATCGAGCTCGCGCCCGGGCGCGATCGGATCCGCCTCGGGGTGACGAACGCGTCGGCCCGCGTCGTCCGCGTCTCCTCCCACTATCCCTTCTGGCGGACGAACCGCCGCCTCGAGTTCGACCGCGAGGCCGCGCGGGGCTTCCGCCTCGACGTCCCCGCGGGCTCGTCCGTCAGGTTCGCGCCCGGCGAGACCCGCGAGGTGACCCTCGTCCGGTACGGCGGCCGGGGAGGCTCCGATGGCTGAGCTGTCGCGCGAGCAGTACGCGCTGCGCTACGGGCCGAGCACGGGCGACCGCGTGCGGCTGGGCGATACGGACCTGTGGATCCGGGTGGAGGACGACCACGTCGGCTACGGGGACGAGCCGATCTGGGGGTACGCGAAGAACGTCCGGTCGCGCATGACGCAGTTCGACCGCGCCACCTCCGAGAGCGAGCTCGACATGCTGATCGCCGGCGTGGTCGTCGTGGATCCGTTCCTCGGCGTTATCAAGACGAATATCGGGATCAAGGACGGCCGGATCGCAGGGATCGGCCGAGCGGGCAGCCCCGACATCACCGACGGCGTCGAGCTTCAGATCGGCCCGAACACCTGGCCCGTGAACGGCTACGGGCTCATCGCGACGGCCGGCGCCATCGACAGCCACGTGCACCTCATCACGCCGAGGCTCGTGCCGGTGGCCCTCTCGGCCGGGGTCACGACCCTGATCACGGCCGGCTTCGAGGAGCCGCCGTACGTGATGGAGACGACGTACCGGGCGTTCGAGGGGCTGCCGGTGAACCTCGGCCTGCAGGCGAGCGCCCGGACGGACGTCCCCGGCCAGATCGACCGCGTGATCGAGGCGGGCGCGTGCGGCCTCAAGGTCCACGAGGACTGGGGTGCGTATCCCGAGATCATCGACGCCGCGCTGGCGCTCGCCGACGCGCACGACGTCGCCGTATGCCTGCACACGGACGGGCTGGGCGAGTCCTGCGAGCTCGAGGATACGGTCGAGGCGATCGCGGGCCGTGTCGTCCACGCGTATCACGTGGAGGGCGTGGGCGGGGGACACCTGGACGTGATCGGTCTGGTCCGCGAGCCGAACGTCGTCTGCTCCTCCACGACCCCGACGATCCCGTACGGCCGCGCGACGGCCGTCGAGCACCTGGACATGATCCTGGCGGTGCACGGCGGCTCGCCCGACGTGCCCGAGGACGTCGAGGCCGCGCGCGAACGGATCCACCCCGCGACGATGGCCGCCGAGGGGCCCCTGCACGAGCTGGGCGCGATCTCGATCGTGAACAGCGACTCCCAGGGGATGGGCCGGATCGGTGAGACGATCCGGCGGACCTGGCAGCTCGCCCACGTCATGAAGGTGTGGGCGGGCGAGGACGAGGGCGACGACAACGCCCGCATCCTCCGTTACCTGGCCAAGGTCACGGCCGAGCCGGCGCGGGTCCACGGGATCGAGGCCGACGTGGGGTCCCTGCGCCCGGGCCGGTTGGCCGACATCGTCCTGTGGCGCCCTGCCGCGTTCGGCGTGAAGCCCGAGCTGATCCTGAAGGCCGGCGCCTTCGCCTGGGGTGCCCTCGGTCAGGGCAACGCGACGATCGAAGGGGCCGAGCCGGTGACGTACGGCGGGTATTGGGGGGCGCTCGGCAACGCCCCCGCTGCGCTGTCGACGACGTTCGTCTCTGAGGCGGCGCTCGAGAGGGGCATCCGTGAGCGGCTCGGGAGCCGGAGGCGGTTCGCAGCCGTGACCGACACGCGTTCGGCCACCAGGGGATCGCTGGTCCACAACACCGCTGTGCTCCCGATCGAGGTCGATCCCGGTGACGGGACCGTGACGCTGGAGAGGCGAGTACTCGACGTCGACCCGGTCTCGGACGTCCCGCTGAGTCGGAGATATCTCCTGGCCTGACCTCTCGATCCTGAGTCCGGAAGGCAGCGCGTCGCGTGACCGGGTCGCCGGTGTCGTGATAGGAAGAAGCTCCACCGGATCCGAGGAGGGAACGATGTCGGCTTCCACTGCTCGACGGGTCGCATCGGTCGCCGTGTCGGCGATCGTCGTGCTCGTGCTCGTGTCGGCCGTGGTTACGGCCACGCGTTCGGCTGCTCCAGCGGGCGGAGAACGCGAAGCGCGAGGAGGCGGCTCCGAGGTCGAGGAGGAACTGTCCGAACAGACGGAGGAGCGGCTGGAGGGGATCGAGGAGGCGGCCGATCAGGGCATCAGATGGCAGGTACGGACGAGGGTCGCCGCGGCCGCTGCTTCACCGGCGCCCGGCTGGGCCGGCGAGCGCGTCGCCGACCCGGTCGCGGACGATTGGGAGCCGGCCATCGCCGCCGATCCCAGCGCTCCGTTCGTGTATCTGTTGACGACCCATTTCGGGGACAAGCCGTGTCCCGGCAACTGCCCGGTGCCGCACCTCTCGCTCCACGTCTCCTCGGACGGCGGGAAGAGCTGGGCGGCGCAACGACCGCTCTGCGCGTGCAAGGGATCATGGCAGTACGACCCCGTCATCGAGGTCGCACCCAGCACCGGCGCCGTGTACGCCGCATACCTGAACGGTTTCAACGTGTTGTTCACGAGCTCGATCGACCACGGCGTCACGTGGTCGGCGCCCGTCAAGACGTACGGCAACGTCTCGTGGAACGACAAGCCGGCGCTCGCTGTGAGCGATGACGGCAGGGATGTGTACATCTCCTGGAACGGCCCGACCGGCGGCGATCCCTGGATGGCGCAGTCACATGACTTCGGACAGACCTGGACGCAGCAGAAGCTCGTCGCGTCGAGCCGCTATTTCTTCGCGTTCGATGCCGACGTGCTGCACGACGGCACCGTCGTCTTCGCCCAGAGCGACATCGACTACTCGGGGCCGGGCGGCGCGCCCGTGGGCGTGGTGAAGCATCACGTGTTCGTCTCTCGCGACAGCGGAGCCACGTGGGAGGACCACATCGTGGACACGGTGGCCGTGGGCGAGCCGTGCATCGCCGAGGGGTGTGGACCCGACTTCTACATCGGGCACGATGCGATCTCTGCCGACGACGCCGGGAACCTCGTCGTGCTGTACGACGGCGCCGCGACCGACCTGGGGCCACAGCGGATCTTCGCCCGCACGTCGATCGACGGCGGCGCGACGTGGAGCGGGCGCGTCGCCCTGTCGGTGGCCGGCGAGAACGCCACCTCCCCGGCCGTCGAGTCCCGCGGGACCGGGGACGTCCGCGCGTGGTACATGCAGACGAGCAACCACGACGACCCCGACGCCTGGAACGTTTTCTATCGGAGTTCGAGCGACGGGGGCATCTCGTGGAGCGCCCCGGTGGTGATCTCGGACGTGACGGCCGGAGCCGCGTACAAGCACGCAGATGGGTTCGACGAGGTCTACGGCGACTACGGGGAAATCGGGATCACCAGCACAGGCAAGACGATCGCCACCTGGGGCGAGGGGCTGAGCTGGACCGGTCCCGGAGGGGTGTGGTTCAACAGGCAGAACTGAACACTCGTGAACCCGTGGCGTCAGCTCTTGAGACCGACGAGGGGCGTCGGCGCGAGGATCGCGAGGAGAACGCGAGACTCTGCCTGCTCGCCCTCGACCCGCTCGGGACTGAAGCACGTTCGTGATGTGAGGTACGCCGATGACCGCATGGACCGAGGAGGAGCTTGGGCGCATCGGCGAGGCCCAGGAGCTGCAGCTCGCCTCGGAACGCCCTGACGGGACCCTTCGGCCGCACGTGACGATCTGGGTGGTCCGCGTCGACGGCGACCTGTACGTTCGCTCCGCCTACGGCGCGAACAACCCGTGGTTCCGACGAGCTAGGGCGAGCGGTATGGGTCGCATCCGGGCCGGTGGCGTGGAGCGGGACGTCACGTTCGCCGAGGCGGCTCCGGACGTCGCCGCCGACATCGACGCCGCCTACCACGGGAAGTACGACGGCTACGGGCCGGCCGTCGTCGGAACCGTCGTGGGATCCCTGGCCCACGGCCTGACGATCAGGCTCGTGCCGCGTTCGGCGAGTTAGGGATGGACGATCAACGGACCGAGCGCGAGCAGCGGGTCACGCCGCTGGAGCTCTTCTTCGATCTCGTCGTGGTCTTCGCCTTCACGCAGGTCACCGAGTTCATGTCGGACCACCTCACCTGGCGGGGGATCGGTCGCGGCCTGCTCGTCCTTGCCGCGATCTGGTGGGCGTGGACGGGCTACGCCTGGCTCACGAACGCGCTCGAGCCGGAGGAGGGCCGGGTCCGCGCCGGCATGTTCGGTGCGATGGCTGCGATGCTCGTCGTCGCCCTCGCCGTGCCGGGCTCGTTCGGAGCCGACGCCGTGCTGTTCGGGGTCGCCTACCTGCTCGTGCGCCTGATCAACCTCGTGCTCTACGCGATCGCCGCCAGGCGGGACCCCGACCTCCTTCGCGCGCTCATCGCGTTCGCGCCGGCGGCAACGATCGGGGCGGGGTGCATCCTGGTGGCCGGGTTCATCGACGGCGGCGCGCAGACGGCCCTGTGGGTCGTCGGGCTCGCCGCGCTCTACGGGGGCGCCTTGATCGGCCGGGGGCGGGGCTGGCACATCTCGCCGGCACACTTCACGGAGCGGTACGGGCTCATCGTCATCATCGCGCTCGGAGAGTCGATCATCGCGCTCGGCGTCGGAGCCGCCGGCTTCTCCCTTTCCGCGGGCATCATCTCCGCCGCCGTCCTCGGTGTCGTCGTCGTCGCCGCGCTCTGGTGGGCCTATTTCGACGTCGTCGCCGTCATGTCGCAACGTCAACTCGCGCAGATGACGGGGGCCTCGCGAGCGCGGCTCGCCCGCGACTACTACAGCTACCTGCACGAGCCGATGATCGCCGGGATCGTCCTGTTCGCTCTCGGGCTCAAGACGACGATCGAGCACGTCGGCGAGCCACTGGCTGCGGTGCCCGCCGTGGCGCTCTGCGGTGGGCTCGCGCTCTATTTCCTCACCCACGTCGGCCTGCGTCTGCGGCTCGTCCACTTCATCCGGCACACGACGGCCGAGCGACCTGGATGGATCGGGCCGGGGAGGCTCGCGACGGGCGTCGTCATGCTGTCGCTCATCCCCGCGGCGCTCGAGCAGCCGGCGCTCGCCTCCCTCGCGCTCGTGACGGCGGTCTGTTGCGCGCTCATCGCCTGGGACGTCATCCACTACCGAGAGGACCGCGCCGAGGTGCGGCGAGGGCGGCCTTAGGGCGATCGCTACCGTCCCTCGCCCGACCGGCCGCAGAGGGGAACACCGAACGCGGTTGATCGTGTGTCGGCTACGTGGAGCACGATCGGCCGGGCCCCTGGATGATAGGGCCCTGGATGATGGCGGCCTCGCGCGCCCCGGCGCCCTCGGTCTCACTCAGCGCGGCATGTACGGATAACGAGCCGCCGCACACACCCTCACGTGGCCGGCCACGGGTCCTTCGAGAGCGAGACGAGAGATGGCGCGTCGCTCGACGGGTCGAAGTCGAGCAGCGTCGCGCTCCGGTAACGCTGCACATCCTCCGCGTTTGTTAGGCCGAACCTGACTTGCCACTCCCCATCCAACCTCCCTGCCGCACCGCAGGTCTCGACGTCGACCACCGGCGGGACACGCAGTTGGTATCGGTCTGCGAGCGATAGCGCCTGGCCCTCGAAAGCCGTTGCCGCGTCGTCGCAGACCGCCGGGTACTCTGCATAGGAACCCGGCGGCGGTGGTGGCGTCCACCCCTCCGGCACCGGAGCGCAGATGTATACATCGGCCCGCTCCTCGGACCACGGGACGCACCCTTTCTGGTACTCGTCGTCTGGGACGGGGGACTGCCTCGCATTAACTCCCGGAGACGGTCTCGCGCCGTCGACGTAGTAGGTGGGGTCCGTCCTGTTGCACGCGACCAGCAGCAGCACGAAGGCGCCCAGCGCCCCACTGACCAGTGCCCTCCGCATTCGTCGCCTCGTATTCCTGACGCCGCTCGTTGCCGTCATTATCAAGCTCGCGGCCAATTATCGGCGGAGCAGGCGCATCGATAAGGTGCGTTCTTGCCAACAGAGGGTGACCTTTCCCACGTGTCAAGAGCTTGTCACGCCGATCTCGCACGCTCGGCCACTGCCGCCGCCTCCTACGCCTCGTACCGATCGAGGACGCGCTCGGCGC
>DAIOFZ010000087.1:0-9194 GCA_036745475.1 Actinomycetota bacterium
AGGACAACTGCAGGCAGATCGCCGTCCGCGCTCGCCGACGGGTCGAGTCGCACAAGCCGCGCTTCGAGGCCTCTCGCGAGCGACGAGAGGAGCTCGCGCGTCGGTTCTTCGCGGCGGTCACGGACGGCGATACCGATGGCCTCCTCGCACTGCTGGCGGCCGACGTGGTCGCCTACGGCGACGGCGGCGGCAAGGCGCCCGCCTTCGCGAAGCCCGTTTACGGCCGGGACCATGTCGCCCGTCTGCTGTTCCGGGCCGCGGAGCAAGGACTGAAGCGGGGCGTGATGGGGGCCCGATACGTCGAGATCAACGGGCAGCCCGGGGCGATCTTCGTCGACCCCGACGGTCGGCCGCTGGCGGTGGTCACGCTCGATATCGCGGACGATCTTGTCCAGACGGTCCGGGCCGTCAGCAACCCGGAGAAGCTTCGCCACCTGACCACATCACCGTAAGCAGCTCGGACCTCCCGATCTCGTCGTCGACGCCGCGAGGCCCCGGCTGGACCGGCCAGCCCTCCAGGGGCGATGCTGGACGCATGGGCGAGCCGACCGACCGGAAAGGCGCGACGGCGGTCGCGGAGCTCGTCTACCTGCTCGACGAGGCGTTCGCGGGGGCGGGGATCGAAGAATCGAACGAGGCACAGTCGCTCCTGGCGAACCTCGCGACGGTGAGCGAGGAGCAGTGGCGGGCGGCGCCGAGCGGAGGCGTTCGGACCGTCGAGTCGATCGCGCTCCACGTCGGCACCTGCAAGACCATGTACGACGAGCACGCCTTCGGCTCCGGCGAGCGCCGTTGGGACGACCCCGACCTCACGCCGTGGCCCGAGGGCCACGCCCCGATGCACGAGGCCGTCGACTGGCTGAAGGCGTCGCACGCGAGATTCGTCGACCACGTCCGACAGCTGTCCGACGCCGACCTCGGCGTCCTCCGCCGCGCGAACTGGGGAGAGCTCGAGCCGACCCGCTGGCTGATCTCGACGATCCTCCAGCACGACGCCTACCACGCGGGCGAGATCAACCACATCCGAAGCCTGCTCGCCGAGGACGACCGCTGGCGCCGGGGCTGACGGATCCCACTCGGCCGTCACGGCGGGTGGGGAGGCGGAGACGGGCGTCGTCGGGGTCGAAGCCGGATCACGTGAGCGAGCCGTGCGTGGGCGCGGACGAGCAGCCCGTCGCGGTCGCCAACCTCGGCCCGCCCTGGACGCCCCGCCCGCGGCCGGAGGAGAATCACACTCGTGTGATCCCGATGTCGGCGGGGAGCGATACACACCTATCCACAGGGTTTTCCCCCTGGGGAAGCGCAGGTGGAAGGGACAGTGACAAGGAATCTTCAGGCACGACCAGCGGATCGGGTTTCCCCAGGGGTTTTCCGCTGGGAGCGGAGGCCGCACGGGGCTAGCGTTGCCCGCCGGTTCCATGGGCGTTCGAGGGGGGAGCAGGGTCGGTGAGGGCTGCGGACGACGTCCGGCGGATCAGACCGGAGCGGGTGCCCCCGCACAACCTCGAGGCCGAGGAGTCCGTCCTCGGCTCCATGATGCTCTCGCCCGACGCGATCGCCGACGTCATCGAGATCGTCCGCCCGGCCGACTTCTATCGGACGCCGAACGCCAAGATCTTCGACACCCTCCGCGAGATCTACGGTCGGGGCGACCCCGTCGACGCGATCACCGCGGTGGAAGAGCTCAAGCGCCGCGGAACGCTCGAGGAGGTGGGCGGCCACCTCGCGATCTCCGACCTCGTCGACCGGGTCCCGACGCCCTCGTCCGCCGCGTCCTATGCCCGGATCGTCGCCGAGACCTCGCTGCTCCGCCGGCTGATCGGCGCGGCCGCCGACATCATGGACATGGCCTACTCGGCCCCCGAGGAGCCGGAGCACGTCGCCGACGTGGCCGAGCAGCGCATCTACGAGGTCGCGCGGCACGGCGAGAAGGAGCAGGTCGCCTCGCTGCACGAGCTCGTCGACGAAGCGATGACCGACCTCGAGCGGATCCAGAACCGCGAGTCCGCGTTCGCGGGCGTGCCGACCGGGTTCCGCGACGTCGACACCCTCTTGTCGGGGATGCAGTCGGGAAACCTCATCGTGATCGCGGCACGTCCGGGCGTGGGCAAGTCCTCGTTCGTTACCAACGTCGCCCGCAACGTCGCGGTCGACGCCGGTCTGCCCGTCGCGATGTTTTCCCTCGAGATGTCGCGGTGGGAGATCGGCATGCGGCTGCTCTGCGGTGAGGCGAGGGTGCCGTGGGACAGCATCCGCAACAAGCGCGTGGGTGCGGAGGACTGGTCTCGGATCGCACAGGCCGCCGACAGCCTGCACGAGGCACCCCTGTTCATCGTCGACTCGGGCAACGTGACGCTCGTCGATATCCGCGCCAAGGCTCGGAGGCTTTCCGCGCGCAGGGCGGGTCTCGGCATGATCATCGTCGACTACCTCCAGCTGATGTCTCACACGCGCCGTGTCGACAACCGCCAGCAGGAGATCGCCGAGATCAGCCGTGGTCTGAAGATGCTCGCCAAGGAGCTCGAGATCCCCGTGATCGCCGTCTCGCAGCTGAACCGCGACCCCGAACGCCGTCAGGACAAGCGGCCGCAGCTCTCGGACTTGCGGGAGTCCGGTGCGATCGAGCAGGACGCCGATGTGGTGATGTTCATCCACCGCGAGGACGCAGACCCGGCCAAGAAGGGTCTGGCCGACCTGATCGTGGCCAAGCATCGCAACGGCCCGACCGACACGGTGCCGCTCACCTTCCTGCCGCACCTGACGCAGTTCCGCAACCACGCCACCGCGGTGACGTGACGGTCGACCGCCGCCGCGTCCGGGCGCTCGCCCGGCGGCTCGAGCGGCACTTCGGGGGGCTCGCCCCGCCCCGAGCCTCCGACCCGCTCGACGAGCTGATCCTCACCGTGCAGTCCCAACACACCAGCGATCTGAACGCCGAGCGCGCGTTCGGGCTCCTGCGGGCCCGCTATCCGACGTGGGACGACGTGGTTCGCGCGCCCACCGGCGAGCTCGCCGACACGATCCGCTCGGGGGGGCTCGCCAACACGAAGGCCGCCCGTCTCCAGGCGATCTTGATCGAGATCCATCTGCGCGAGGGCGCGTACGACCTGTCGGCCCTCGCGTCGCGATCGGACCAGGAGATCGCGGGGTACCTCTCGTCGCTCCCGGGCGTCGGTCCCAAGACCGCGGCGGTCGTGATGGCTTTCGCGTTCGGCCGCGAGACGATCCCGGTCGACACGCACGTGCACCGGGTGGCCACACGGCTCGGCCTGGTCCCGAAGACCAACGCGCAACGCGCGCAGCGGCTGCTGGAGGAGCTCGTCCCCGAGGAGCTGAAGACGCCGATGCACGTCGGGCTTATCAGGCTCGGTCGCGAGATCTGCAAGGCGGGCCGCCCCCGGTGCGAGGACTGTCCGGTGTTCGAGCTGTGCCCGACCGGACCGGTGGTGCTCGGCGTGGTGCCTCAGCCGAGCTCGACCTCGAGTCCGTAGCTCGCCTCGGTGCCGCCCGGATGGAGCGGGCGAGGGGAATCGAACCCCCGTTTCAAGCTTGGGAAGCTTGCGTTCTACCATTGAACCACGCCCGCGCGTGCCGCTCGCCGCAGCGAGCGGGTCCCTAGTGTAGCGAGCCCTCGGACCGCGTTGGGGGGCCACCCTGCTAGCCTCCGATGCCCCATGACGCAGCCGGATCCGGACCTCTGGCCGCACGTCCTGTCGAAGATCGCCGCCGGAACCTCCCTGGACCGTGACGAGGCGGCGGCGGCGATGCGTCTGGTGATGTCCGGCGAGGCGACACCTGCCCAGGTCGGCGGCCTCCTGATGGCACTGCGTACCAAGGGCGAGACGGTCGAGGAGATCGAGGGGCTCGCGGACACGATGCTCGGGTTCGCGAACCCCGTCGCCCCGCCGGTACCGGTCGTCGACACCTGCGGGACCGGCGGGGATCGCAGCGGGACGTTCAACATCTCGACGGTCGCGGCGCTGGTCGTCGCAGGCGCCGGCGTCCCCGTCGCCAAGCACGGGAACCGGGCCGCGTCGTCCGTATGCGGCTCGGCAGACCTGCTGGAGGCGCTCGGCGTCCGGATCGACCTCGACGCGACCGGCGTCGAACGCTGCCTGGCCGAGGCCGGCATCGCATTCATCTTCGCGCCGGTGTTCCACCCCGCGATGGGTCACGCGGGCCCGGTCCGCCGCGAGCTCCGCGTCCCGACCGTCTTCAACTTCCTCGGGCCGCTCACCAACCCCGCGCGACCGTTCGCGCAGGTCGTCGGCGTGTCGGACGAACGCATGCTGCCGCTCCTCGCGCAGGTGCTCGCCAGGCGCGGGACGAGGGCGAGGCTGTTCAGGGCGCTCGACGGCCTGGACGAGCTGACCACGACCGGCCCCTCACTCGTCTTCGACGTGCAGGACGGCGAGCTGCGCGAGTCGATGCTCGACCCCGCGGACCTCGGGCTCGCCCGGTCCCAGGTCGCGGACCTGCGCGGCGGCAACCCGGAGGCCTCTGCGGCGATCGCCCTCGCGATCCTCCGCGGCGAGACTGGTCCGCGCCGCGACGTCGTGCTGCTCAACGCGGCGGCCGCGCTCGAGGTCTCGGGCAGGGCGAGCTCGCTCGAGGAGGGCCGCGCCTTGGCGGCCACGTCGATCGATTCGGGCGCGGCGGTCGACGTGTTGGCGCGCTGGGTGTCGTCTTCGGCGAACGGGTAGCATCCCGCCGCGATGATCCTGTCCGACGTCGACATCCGCAAGGAGCTGGCGGCGGGCCGCATCGAGATCGATCCGTTCGATGACGCATGCGTCCAGCCCTCCTCCGTCGACCTGCACGTCGACCGCCAGTTCCGCGTCTTCGCGAACTCGCGCTACCCGTACATCGACGTCCGTCGCGAGATGCCGGACCTGACCGAGATGGTCGGGGTCGCCGATGACGAGGCCTTCATCCTGCACCCTGGGGAGTTCGTGCTCGGGTCGACGATCGAGCGCGTGGCCCTGCCCGACGACCTGGTCGCCCGGCTCGAGGGCAAGTCGAGCCTCGGGCGCCTCGGCCTGCTCATCCATTCCACCGCCGGCTACGTCGACCCGGGCTGGGACGGGTACCTGACGCTGGAGCTGTCGAACGTCGCGAACCTGCCGATCACGATCTACCCGGAGATGAAGATCGGTCAGATCTCGTTCTTCCGGCTGAGCACGCCCGCCGAGGTTCCCTACGGGGCGGCGGGGACCAAGAGCAAATACCAGGGCCAGCGAGGTCCGACCGCCAGCCGCTTCTTCGAGGAGTTCGGCGACCGCGACGCCTAGCGGGTCCCGGCGCCGTCGTTCTGGGTCGGCGCCGGTGGGAGCACGGGCGCCTGCGGCGCGTTGGTCGTGTCGTGCTTCCGGTCGGACCGGCGCGATGCCTTCGCCTTCAGCGCGCGGTACCAGGCGTCCTCGTAGGCGTCCTCGTCCGGCTTCGTCGGGGTCCTCTTTCGATCGGTCGACATCGCTCTTCTCCCGTCGTGAACGCTCGCTAGTGGCCGGAATCGATCGTGCGGCCGACCGTCTCGACCGGCTGCAGGCCCGGCCCGATGCCCATCGAAACCGCCGCCATCGCCGCCTGCGTGCGGTTGGTGACGCTCAGCTTGCGGAAGATCGCCGCCAGGTGCGCCTTCACCGTCTTCTCCGACAGGAACAGCGCGCGCGAGATGTCTCGGTTGCTCCGGCCCTCGGCCAGCAGCGCGAGGATATCGGTCTCGCGCTGCGTGAGCGACCCGGCGGTTCGCACCGACGGGGTCCCGTCGTTCGAGACGCCGCCATCGATCGACTCGAACAGGTTCTGGATCACCTTCGGCGACAGGACGTTGCCGCCGCCGGACAGGGCGACGTTGATCGCCTGTTCGAGGTCCTCGGGCGTGGCGTCCTTCAGCATGTACCCGGCCGCGCCCTCGGCGAGCGCACGGCGCACGTAGTGCGCGTGGTCGAACGACGTCAGCATGATCACGGGCAGATCCGGCCAACGGTCTTTCACGTTGTGCAGCAGCTCGAGGCCGTCGGAGTCAGGCATGCGCACGTCCACCAGCGCGATGTCGATCGTGCCGCCGGCCAGCTTCTCGAGCGCCTCCGTCGCGCTTCCTGCTTCGACCACCTCTGCATCGGAGAAGCACTCGCGGATCACGTGCCCCATCCCGCGGCGGACCAGCGCATGGTCGTCGACCACGAGCACCTTCACGGGCTTTCTCCTTGTTCGTAACGGGGCAGCCTCGCGACGACCCGCGTTCCTTTGCCCGGCGCCGATCTGACGTCGAGCGTGCCGTGGACGTCGGCGACCCGCCGGCGCAACATGTCCAGGCCCAGGTGACCGGCGGCGGGCTCGTGCGGGGAGCTCTCGAAACCCCGGCCGTGGTCTTCCACGCTGACCTCGACCGAACGATCGGATGCCAGAACGTGCACCGCAACGTCGCGACCGCCCGCATGCTTGGCGGCGTTCGCGATGCCTTCCCGGATCACCGACGACGCGGCCTCGAGGACGGACGGCGACACCTCGGCCAGGTCGCCTTCGATCGACCACGTGGCCGGGAGCTGCCAGCGATCCAGAACGCTTCGCAGCAGCTCCTCGATCGGCTGTGCCGTGGCCGGGGCGACCTCCGTCAGGTTCGCCAGGGTGGCCCGGATCTCGTCGAGCGCACGCCGCAGCTCGCGGACCGCCTGGCGGAGCGCCTCGGCGGCCTCCGACGGCGCGATCTCGGCGCGATGGGCGAGCGACTCGAGCTCGAGGACGGATGCGGTGACCACCTGCGTCACCCCGTCGTGGATCGCGTACGCGAGACGGGCCCGGTCGTTGTCGACCGGCCCGTCGAGGTCTCGAGGTACCTCGAGGAACTCATCGCGTCCGAGGCCCTCGGCGGACGTGGCCTCGCCCCGGAGCGTCATGGCCTCCACCGTCCTCCCGTCCTTTTGCATGGCTTTCTCACGATGCCCGCCGGTTCGGCTCGTGCCTGCATCGGCGGACATCTCCGGTCGCTACCCCCCAGCCAAGGGATGCCGAGTCTGTTCGGTCTAGTTCTCATTTCGGTCGTTCGGGGCGGCGGCTTGAACCCACCGGTCAGTGCGCGGAGCCCCCAGGCACGCATCGGGCGCCCGACGCCCCGCTCCGTGAGGGGGAGAACTCCCGGGTCAGGGCTGCGGCTCGGCCACCGAGCTCGCCAGCACCTGCGCGAGATCGAGCACCTGCGTGCGGCCGCCGCGGGCCCGCTCGCCGTCATCGAGCATGATCAGGCAGTACGGGCAGGCGACCCCGACGGTGTCGGCGCCGGTTGACGCGGCCTCGTCGGCGCGCTCCTCGTTGATCCGTTTGCCGATGCGCTCCTCCATCCACATGCGGGCCCCTCCGGCCCCGCAGCACAACGCCCGGTCCCCGTGACGCGGCATCTCGACCGTCCGGACGCCCGGCACCGCCTCCAACGCCGCGCGAGGATCGCGATAGACACCGTTGTGGCGCCCGAGGTAGCACGGGTCGTGGTAGGTGAGCGTGGCGGAGACCTGGCCGGTCGGCCGCAGGCGACCATCGGCGACCAGGTGCGCGAACAGCTGCGAGTGGTGGATCACCTCGAACCGCCCGCCGTAGTCGGGGTACTCGTTGCGCAGGGTGTTGAAGCAGTGCGGGCAATTCGCGACCACCTTCGTGACGCCGGCGCCCGAGAGGGTCTGCACGTTCTGCTCGGCCAGGGTCTGGAAGAGGTACTCGTTGCCGATCCGGCGCGCGGGGTCTCCGGTGCAGAGCTCGCGCGGCCCGAGGATCGCGAACGACACGCCGGCCCGCTGCAGCAGCTGCACGACCGCCTTGGAGATCGAGCTCGCACGGTCGTCGAACGCCCCCGCGCACCCGACCCAGTACAGGTAGTCGGGCGACGGCCGGCCCTCCTCGATCACGTGGACGTCGAGACCCTTCGCCCAGTCCGCTCGCCGGGCCTGCGGCATGCCCCACGGGTTGCCGGCCGTCTCGAGGTTGCGGAGCAGGGCTGCGGCCTCGGCCGGGAACCGAGATTCCGCCATCACGAGGTTGCGGCGCATGTCGACGATCGTGTCGACGTGCTCGATGTCGACCGGGCACTCCTGCATGCAGGCGCCGCATGTCGTGCAGGCCCAGAGCACCTCCTCGTCGACGATCTCGGGCACGAGGGGGACCGGTTCGAGCTCGGTCTCGGCCGCCCTGGCGTCCAGGATCTGCGGCCCCCTCTCGAACAGATGATCCCGCAGGTTCATGACCAGGAGCTTGGGCGACAGCGGCTTGCCCGTGTTCCACGCCGGGCAGGCTGCCTGACAGCGCCCGCACTCGGTGCACGCGTACAGGTCCAGCGTCTGCTTCCACGTCAGATCCGTGATCGTGGCCGCGCCGAGGTGCACGTCGTCCGCCTCGGTGCTCTCGAGGTCGATCCGGAGCGGGGTCAGGGTGCCCCGCCGTCGGGTGCTCGCGAAGTACACGTTGATCGCGCTCGTGGCGATGTGCAGGTGCTTCGAGTACCCCAGGTAGACGAGGAACCCGAGGATGATCGCGACGTGGACCCACTGGAGGGTCCACATCGAGGCCCGCTGCCACCCCTCGGACATCCAGGTGAACAGGGACGACGCCGCCGTCGACACCGGCGTCCACCACCAGTCCGGGGCGTACCCCGCGGCGATCCGTGCGGCGCGCGCGAGGAACAGCGTGACGATGATCAGGAGGATCAGGCCGAGGATCCGATAGGCCTCCCACCGATGGCTCCCGACGAAGCGCTCCGGGCGCTCGAACACCCGGATGCCGACCGCGATCGCGATCCCGACCAGGACTCCGGCCGCGAACACGTCCTGGATCAGGCCCAGCCCTCGGGTGCCGCCGACCACGGGGAGCTCGAAGGTCGGTTCGACCAGTTGCCCCATGACCTCGACGATCGTGGTGAGCAGGATGAGGAAGCCCCAGAAGATCAGCGCGTGCATCAGGCCGGGGAGCGCGCGTTGGAACAGCTTGCGTTGCCCGAGGACCTCCGTGCCCTCACGAGCGACGCGCCGAGGGACGTCACCGCGGCGCTCGACCGGCCGTCCGAGGCGCACGAGCCGCGCGAGCAGGCGAGCCCGGCGGGCCGCGAGCCCGCCCGCGATGCCGACCAGGAGCGCCAGGACCGCGGCTCGAACGACCATCGGTTGCTCCTATGTCAAGCCGCGACCGCGGCTGCGTAATCGGTGGGTTGA
>DAIOFZ010000088.1:0-9135 GCA_036745475.1 Actinomycetota bacterium
GAGGTCCGCCTGGCCCGACGTCACCGCCTCGAGCAGCGGGGCCAGGTTCGACGCGGTAGCGCCGAGGTCACCGTCCGCCAGCAGCCACACGTCCGCCGGCCCGAGCCGGCGCAGCGCGCCCTCGAGAGCACCCCCCTTGCCCCTGCGGCGAGGCGTTCGCAGCACGGTCGCGCCGGCCGACGTTGCCTCGGATGCGGTCCGGTCCCCCGACCCGTCGTCCACGACGACGACCTCGTCGGCGAGCCGTCGCAGCGCGGAGACGCACGCGCCGATCAGCGTGGCCTCGTCGTGCGCCGCGACGAGCGCGAGGACCCGCGGCTCACGGGAGGCGAGCGCTCGAGCGTCCGGTCGCGCTCCGCGAGCCGCCCCCCTCACGGTGCCGGCGGGAGCGGTTCGGCGCCGTCCTTCACACCGTAGGCGCCGCCGGTCCCGGAGGTGATCAGGTCCTCGAGCCCGAGCACGAGCGCCGCGCCCCCCATCGACCGGTCGAGATCGTCGACCGTCACGGTGTCTTCGGCGCGCACGAGCGAGACGTACGGGTAGTCCGTCAGCAGGGACTCCCCCGCCGCTACGGGGACGCCCAGCCCTGCCAGCCGTTCGACGAGCGGGACCGCGAACGCCTCGGGGGGAAGCGTCGGCTCATCGCCGCGGCCGCCGGAGAGCACGACGACGACCTGACCGGGGGCCCCGATCTCCTCGAGAGTGGCCTGCGAGGGGCCGGCACCGATCGGTGCCAGGAACCCAGCGGACAGGAGGTCGTCCAGGACCTCGCCCCCGATCACGGTCGTCGACGGCGACAAGCCCTGGGCCAGCGCCTCGGCCGCGAGCCCGGGGAGTTCGTCCGCCGGCGCCGTGGGCTCCCCGACGATCGACGCCAGCTGATCCTGGGTCGTGGGGTCCTGCGACACGAGCTGGTCGGTGGCCGACACGGTCGTCAGGATGCGCGCTCCGGCGCTCTCCAACGCCGCATTGGCCTGGGCGAGCACCTCGTCCTCCACGCCGGCCTGGGTGACCAGGACGACCGGTGTCCCGCTCAGCGTCCCGTTCGTCAGATACGGCATGACCGAGTCCGCGAAGCCGTTCAGCGCGCCGAGCTGGTCGCGGAGGTCGCCGATCTCCTGGGTGCGATCCTCGAGATCGTTGCGGAGGCGGTCGGTCTGATCCTGGAGCTGTTCCTGCAGCGCGGGCTGCACGAACGCCGCGCCGCCCAGGAGCCCGATCGCGAGCGCGAGGAAGACCGCGACGATCGTCACGATGTGGTACCGGAAGGAGATCACAGCAGTTCTTTCAGGTCGAACAGCCACTGGCGGAACTGTTCGACGAGCTGCGAGACGTACAGTCGGAGCGGCGGCGAGACCACGACGACGGCCGCGATCGCGACGAGCGCGGAGGCCACCAACAGGAACGCGTCGCGCGTGCGGATCCGTGGCGAGTAGACGCGCGAGACGCCCTTCGCGTCGATCAGGATCTCGCCCACGCGGAGCCGGACCAGGAAGGTGCTCGACATCCCTTCGCGGCCCTTGTCCAGGAACTCGCGGAGGTTGCCGTGGCTTCCGACCGCGACGATCGTCTCGGCGCCCTTCTCGTGGGCGAGCAGGAACGCGGCGTCCTCGCTTGTGCCGGCGGCCTCGACCACGAGGAAGGGCACGCCGAGCGCGTCGAGCCGCTCCCGACCCGGTGCGCGTCCGTCCCGGTACGCGTGCAGGACGAGCTCCGTCGGCCGGCTGCGCCGGAACCACCGTCGCCGCGCGGGGCCCGCGAACGACAGCGCCTCGTCCGAGACGCTGTCCATGTCGCCGAGGATCAGGTCGGGCGTGTACCCGGCCTCGATCAGGGCGTCGGCGCCTCCGTCCACGCCCAGCAGGACGGGTCGCACGTCGCGAATGTACGGACGCAGGACGGCGAGATCCTCCTTGTAGTTGTAGCCGCGCACCACGACCAGCACCGGGCGGTTCGCGAGGTCATGGTCGAGCGGCGGCAGACCGGAGCCGCCGAACAACAGGTCGCGCTCGCGCTGCATGTAGTCGACCGTGTTGCGCGCGAACGACTCGAACCGGTCGGCCAGCCGGAGCTGCGCCTCCCCCATCGACTCGCGGATCGTGGCCAGGCTCTGCCGGATTCCCACCCCGACCAGTCGGTCGCCGGCGTAGACCCGGTCCCCGTCCAGGCGAAGCTCGTCGCCCTCCCGGACCTTTTGAAGGAGCAGGTGACCGACCGTGTCGACCAGCGGGATGCCGGCCTCGAGCAGGCGGATCGGCCCCATGTTGGGGTACCGGCCGCTGATCGAGCGGGCCGCGTTCACCACGCCGCCGACGTCGGCGGTGACCAGCGCCTCGGCCGAGACACCGTCGAGGTCCTCGTGGTCGATGACGGCGATCTCCCCCGGCACGACCCGCTGGACCAACCGCTTGGTCCTGGGGTCGACGCGAGCGAGGCCGCCCTGCGGCTTGGGCCGCCGCAGCTGCCGCCGAAGCGGGCTCCTCGGCTTCGTTCCGAACGTGGACGCCTCCTCGGTGCCTCGACCTCTCGGCCCGAACGTCGGCCGACGGGCGTTCCGGCCGGTGGGAGCCCTTGACCAGGGCGGCTCCTCGTGCCGGAAGGGTAGCGGAGTCTCCGGCGGCGGCGCCCGGGTGACCCTGCTGGGAGCGCTACGGGGACGGCCTCGTGCGGCCGGCCTCGGACAGCAGCTCCTCGGCGTGGGCGGCGGCGGCGTCGCTCCCGGGCAGTCCGGCGAGCATCCTCGAGAGCTCCGCGACCCTCTCGGCATCGTCCAGCACCTCGATCGAGGCCGTCCCGCCGTCCTTGCGGACGCGGATGTGCCGGTCCGCGAACGACGCGATCTGCGGCAGGTGGGTCACCACGACGACCTGCCGCGCCAGCGCGAGGTTCGCGAGGCGCCGCCCGACCGCGACCCCGGCCACCCCGCCGATCCCCGCGTCCACCTCGTCGAAGATCAGCGTCGGCACGTCGTCCAGGTCGACGAGCACGCTCCTGCACCCGAGCATCGTGCGCGAGAGCTCCCCGCCCGACGCGACCTTCGCGAGCGGTTGCGCGGGCTGGCCCGGCCCGCCCGAGAACACGAAGGTCGCGTGCTCGGCCCCGCCGTAGGCGAGCTCAGGGTTCGGGACGAGGATGACCTCGATCGAGGCGCCCTGCATCCCGAGTTCGCCGAGCTCTCGCTGGAGCGCCCGCGTCAGCTCGGGCGCCGCGGTAGCGCGACCTTCGGAGACCCCCGTAGCGAGCGCGGCAACGCGCTCGGTTCGTTCGGCGACCCCGGCCGCGGCGCGCTCCCGCTCCTGCTCGACGCCGGCCAGCGCGTCGAGGGTCTCCCGTGCCCGCTCGAGGAAGGCGAGCACCTCCTCCTCGCCCTTCCCGTACTTGCGCTGGAGCGCCTCGAGCGCGCCGATCCGTTCGCGGACCTCCTGCAGCCGCGCGGGGTCGAGCTCGAGCCGCTCGCGGTAGGTGCGAACCTCCACGGCGAGCTCGGTGGCCGAGGCGCTCAGCTCGAACGCCCGCACCGCGAGCTCCTCGGCCGCCGGGTCGACCTCGCCCGCCGTCCGGAGCTCGGCCGACGCGGTCCCGAGTGCGTCGGCCGCGCCGTCTTCGGCCGCGAGCGCATGCTCGGCCGACGAGGCCCGCTCGAGCAGCCGGCCGGCGTGGTCGAGCCTGGCCGCCTCGAGCTTGAGGTCCTCGGTCTCCCGGGGCCGCGGCGACGCGCCCTCGATCTCGCGCACCTGGTAGGCGAGCAGGTCCATCTGACGTTCGCGGTCGCGTTCGCGCTCGTCCAGCTCGGCGAGGGCGGCCCTCGCGTCGCGGAGTCGCCCGTGCTCGACGCGGAGGGCCTCGACGGCGTCGAGGTGGTCGGCGCCGGCGTAGCGGTCGAGGAACCGGGTTTGCGCGACGGTGGACAGCAACCGCTGGCCGTCGTGCTGACCGTGGACCTCGACGAGCTCGGCGGCCAGATCCGCGAGCGCCGAGACCGGCGCGAGCTGTCCGCTCACGCGTGCGGTGCTCCGTCCCTCGGCCGTGACCGTCCGCGCGAGCAGGATCTCTCCGTCCTCGGCCCAGCCCGCGCTCGCCGCCGCCGGCGGCGCGTCGAACCTCGCCTGCACCTTCGCCGCCGGCGCGCCCGGTCGAACGAGCGACACGCCCCCGCGCCGGCCGAGCGCGAGCTGCAGCCCGACCGTCACCATCGTCTTGCCGGTCCCGGTCTCGCCGGTGAGGACGTTCAGGCCCGGATGCAGCTCGAGGTCGAGGTCGTCGATCACGCCGAGACCGCTGATGTGGAGCTCGCGGAGCACCTCGCGATCCTAGACCGCTCCGCCGACGTTCCCGGGGAGGTCGAACTTGTCGCGAACCAGGGCGTGGAACGACGGCGCATCCTCGCGTCGAACGAACCGCGCGGGCGTCGGGGCCCGTTCGATCTGGACCATCGAGCCGACCGGGAGCTCCAGGCTGTGCCGGCCGTCCGCCGAGAGCAACCCCGGTTCCTCCCCCAACACCTCGAGGCGCACGCGTTGATCGGGAGCGAGCACTAGCGACCGGTCGAATACCATGTGGGCCGCGATCGGCGTCACGACGATGCACGGGACGGATGGCGAGACGATGGGGCCCCCGGCGCTGAACGAGTACGCGGTCGAACCGGTCGGCGTCGCCGAGATCACCCCGTCGGCGGAGAAGGTGGTCACGTACGCGTCGTCCACGAACACCGCGAGCCGGATCAGCCGGTGCCGTGCGCTCTTCTCCACGATGACCTCGTTGAGCGCCCACTGCGGCTCGAACGACGACCCCTCCGCCACGACCGCGAGCCGCTCCTCGATCCGGGCCGAGCCGTCCAGCATCCGTTCGAGCACCGCCGTGGCCTGGTCGGGCTCGACCTCGGTGAGGAAGCCCATCCGGCCCACCTTGACGCCCAGCACCGGGATCCCCGACACCGATGCGACCCTCGCGGCCCGCAGGAACGTGCCGTCGCCTCCGACCGACAGCACGAGGTCGAGACCGCGGGCGAACGCCCGCGCCGCCTCCTCGTCCTCGGCGTCGTCGCCGGCGATCGCGCGGGTCTGGACCCCGCGCTCCTCGAGCCACGCGCCGATCGCGCCCGCGGCCTCGGCCGCGGCCGCCCGGGTCGGGTGAACGACGAACCCCGCAGCCTTCAACCGCGCGCTCCCGGCGCCGAGGACGTCACGAGGGCACCCGCGCCATCGCGCGGGCCTCCTCGAGCGCGCCCTGCACGTCGAGGACGACGGACGCCGGCACGCCACCCGCCCTTGCATGCAGCGGGAACTCGACGTTGCCGGCGGGCCCGGGGAGCGGCGAGACCATCGCCGCGACCGGCGAGAGGCCGTGCTCGAAGACCGCGTCCGCGACGCCGAGGATCGCATCGCGCCAGGCGTCCGGGTCGCGGACCACGCCGCCCGAACCCACTCGGTCGCGACCGACCTCGAACTGCGGCTTGACCAACAGGACCAGATCGGCGTCGTCGGACGAGACTCGGGCGAGCGCCGGGATCGCGAGGCGGAGCGAGATGAAGGAGAGGTCGGCGACCACGATGCCGGGAGCGTAGGGGAGGTCCTGGGGACGCAGATCGCGCACGTTGGTCCGATCGAGGACCGTGACCCGTTGGTCGGTTCGGAGCGACCAGGCGAGCTGGCCGTAGCCGACGTCGACGGCCACGACGTGCGCCGCGCCCCGACGGAGCAGGCAGTCGGTGAAGCCGCCCGTGGACGCGCCCGCGTCCAGCCCGTTGCGACCACGCACGTCGATCGCGAACCGTTCGAGCGCGGGATCCAGCTTCTCGCCGGCGCGGGACGCGAAGCGGCGCGGATCCGTCACGAGCTCGAGCGGCTCGGCGGCGTCGACCAGGGTGGAGGGCTTGCTCGCCGACCGGCCCGAGACCAGGACCAACCCATCGCGGACGGCGCTCTGCGCCTGGCTGCGGGTGGCGACGAGGCCGCGCCGCACGAGCTCGGCGTCGAGTCGCCGGCGCGCCACGGCGCCCGGCGTCAGGCCCGCTCGCTCGGAGGACTGGACGTGGCGCGCTTCGCGGTGGACCGCTTGGCCGTCGACCGCTTGCGCGTGGACTTCTTGCCCTGCTCGCGCTCCAGCTCGCGAACGCGCTTTCGCAGCGCATCCACCTCGTCGCGGGACGCGACGCCGATCGTCTTCAGCTGCGACTTGACCTCGGTCTGCACCATCGAAGTGAGGCGTTCCTTGTTCTTGTTCGACCAGGCCAAAAGGTCCTTCGCGGCCTTGCTCACCTGGTCGCGGCCCTGGCCCTTGCTCAGCGACTTCGCGAGCTCCTGTGCCTTGGCCGGCGACAGCTTCCCGATCGCTGCCTCCATGTACTCGCGGACCTGTTCCAGTCCAACCGCCATCTCGATCACTCCCTCGTCTTCATCTTGGCGTTCTCGATCCCGGGTGTTCGGTCACGTGTGGCGCCCCTCCCGGCGCCACGAGCCAGGATAGCGCCGCGGCCACCCGTCTCTCTAGGGGCCCTCGAGCAGCGCCGAGACGTCCTCCGCGATCACCGTCGGTCGGATACCCGTGCGCTCCACGTCCTCGCGTCGCGAGACGCCCGTGAGCACGAGCATCGTGTCCCACCCGAGCCGCGCCCCCCCTTCGATGTCCGTGTCGAGCCGATCCCCGACCACGAGCGGCCTGCCGCCTCCCCCACGCCGGCGACCGGCCTCGAACAGGGGGCGGAAAGGCTTGCCCACGATCTCGGGCTCGGCGCCCGTCGTCGTCGTGATGACGGACAGGAGCGCGCCGGCTCCCGGCCACAGCCCGTCGGCCGCGGGGAAGGAGCCGTCCGGGTTCGTCGCGACCAGACGCGCCCCGCGCTGGACCAGCAGCGACGCGCGCTTGAGCGACCCGTACGTGGCGCCGCCATCGACCCCGACCACGACCAAGTCGGCCTCCTCCGGCTCGCCGTCGAGGATCCGGATGCCGGCGTCGGTCAACGCCTCGCGAACGCCGTCCTGACCGATCACGAACGCGCGTCCCCCTCCCCGATCCCCGAGCAGCTCGGCGGTCGCGAGCGCAGAGGTCACGACCTCGGCCGGGTCCGCCTCGATCCCGATCGCGCGCAGCTTGTCGGCCACCTGGCGCGGCGTCCGGGAGGAGTTGTTGGTCAGGAAGACGGGGCGGACGCCGCTTCGCCGGAGCTCGTCCATGGTGGGCGGCGCCTGGGGCACCGCGTCCTCCCCCCGATACAGGACGCCGTCGAGATCGAACAGGATGCAGCCGTATCGGTCGGCGAGCATCAGCCCGCGAGGCGTTCGAGGGCGCGCTCGTAGTCCTCCGTCCCGGGCCGCATCGCGATCGCGAGCTTCAGGTGCCCGATCGCCCTCGTGCGCTGCCCCGTGCGTTCGCACGCGAGCGCGAGCGCGAAGTGCGCGTAATCGCTCGCCGGCTCGATCTGCACGACCTTGGCGAACTCGCGCCGCGCGCGAGCCGTACGGCCGGACATGTAGAGCGCTCGTCCGAGGGCCTCACGGATCGACGCCTTGTCGGGCTCGATCAGCTTGGCGCGCCCGAGGAGCATGGCGGCCTGGTGGGGATGCCCGTCGTGGAGGAACCGCATGCCGCGCGAGAAGAGCTCGTAGGCCCCCTCCCGAGGCGGGTCGCTCTGAGGGCTGCTGCTATACATGGTGCATGTCCCTCGTCTCGCCCTTCGTCGGCCTGCTGTTCGACGGCTCGATCGTCGGCTCGCACGACCTCGTCACGACCCCGCCCTACGACGTCATCTCCGACGATGAGCGGCGGCACTACCTGGACGCGAGCCCGTACAACGTGATCCGCCTCGTCCTCGGACGGGACGACGCCGCCGATACCGGAACGGCCGACAAGTATAGGCAGGCGGCGTCCGAGCTCGAGACGTGGCGCGAGCGGGGTGCGCTCGTCCCGACCGAACGCCCGTCGCTCTACCCGTACGAGATGCGGTTCTCGCTGCACGGACGGCGCCGAGCGATCAAGGGCATGGTCTGCGCGGTGGAGCTCGAGGACCCGGGCGGCTCGATCGTGCCGCACGAGCGGACGATGCCGGGTCCGATCGAGGACCGGCTCCGGTTGATGCGCGCGGTCGGGACGAACCTGTCGAGCATCCATGCCGTGTTCCGGGGTCCGAGCGAGGCGTTCGCCGGTTTCCTGGACGATGCCATGACGCGGGGACCCGCCGCGTCCACCACGGACGAGGCCGGCGTCGAGCACACGCTCTGGGTGAGCGAGCCGAACCCGGAGGTCGCGACGTGGCTCGCGCACGAATCCCTGATGATCGCCGACGGCCATCATCGCTACTCGATGGCCCTGCGGTACCGGGACGAGATGCGCGCGAAGCACGGCCGGGGTCCGTGGGACCGCGTCATGATGTTCATCGCGGACGCGGCGCTGCAGGGACCTCCCGTGCTCCCGTTCCACAGGATCCAGACCGGTGGCCCGCACGAGGCGGCGGGCACGCGGGTCCGCGATCTCGCCGAGGTCCTCGAGACCGTGAGCGACGAGAAGCTCGTCTACGGCTCCGCGTCGCTCGAGGACGGGCTCCTCGTCCACCGGATCGCGGAGCTCGCCGGCACGCCTCCCACGGTGTGCGCGCTCCACGAGCGGGTCCTGGAGCACGTCGACGCGGAGCTCCGATTCACGCCCGACGCGGTCGAGGCCGAGGATGCCGTTCGCAACCGGGAGGCCGTCGCCGCGTTCTTCCTGCCGCCGACCGACGCCGCGCGGATCCGCGACGTGATCGACCGAGGCGAACGGCTGCCCCGCAAGTCGACGTTCTTCTGGCCCAAGCCGCGCACGGGCCTCGTGCTCCGGCCGCTCGACCTCGACGCGACCTCCTGACCTCGATCTCAGTCGGGCGCCTCGACCGGCTCGAGCTTCTTGATACCCGCGGCGACAACCTCGGTGAGGCTGCGAGCTCCGGCTCCGCTCCGGTAGAAGCGACGGACGAGCTGGCCGTACACCAGGACGTCGTCGCCCTTGGCGATCGGCTTCAGGACACGCTTGCTCACATCCTTGTGCCAAACCGCGACGGGGAGAGGCAGGAGACGCCTTCCCGCTTCCGGAACGGAGAGTCGGAGCTCGGTGACCTCGTCACCCGACGGCATGCGGCGTTCGACCGGATCGGCGGCCACGGTGCCC
>DAIOFZ010000089.1:0-9132 GCA_036745475.1 Actinomycetota bacterium
TTGAACCCGCGACCTCAGCGTCCCGAACGCTGCGCGCTACCAAACTGCGCCACGTCCCGTCGTGTCCGAGTCTAACGGCTGGGCCGGTCCGCGGCCGGCCGGTAGCATCCGGGGGGGCGGCACGCCGCCGATGGGTCGGGAGGAGGCCCGGTTGAGGATCGCCGAGATCTGTCCACCGTGGATCGCCGTGCCCCCGAAGGGCTACGGCGGGATCGAATGGGTCGTCGCGCTGCTGGCCGACGGCCTGGCCGAAGCGGGACACGACGTCACGCTGTTCGCGACCGGCGACTCGCAGACGAAGGCGCGTCTGGAGTACGTCTTCGAGCAGGCCCCGGGCTCGAGCGCGATCAACGACATCGTCCTGGACACGACCCACACGCTCTTCAGCCTGGTGGATGCGGCCGAGCGCTTCGATGTCCTGCACGTCCACTCGCCGTTCTCGGCGCTCGCCGGCGCGGTCGAGACCGGGGTGCCGACCGTCCACACCCTGCACGGGTCGTTCGTACCGGAGATGACGCGCTTGTACTCGTTCGTCGCGCAACGCGCCTGGTTCGTCGCGATCAGCGAGGCGCAGAAGCGGTTCAACGAGGATCTGCGCTACGGCGGCGTCGTCTACAACGGCATCGACATGACGGCCTATCCCGTGCAGGAGGACAAGGAGGACTTCGTTCTGTTCCTCGGTCGTGCGGCCCCCGAGAAGGGCTGGCGGCGCGCTGTCGAGGCGGCCGTCGCCGCCGGCGAGCGCCTCGTGTCCGCAGTGAAGATCGCCCACCCCACCGAACAGGAGGAGTGGACGAACAACGTTCAGCCGATCCTGCCCCCCGAGTACGAGGTGCTGGGGGAGATCACGCTGGAGGAGAAGGTGAGCCTGCTACGCCGGGCCAAGGCCGTCCTGTTCCCGATCGACTGGCCCGAGCCATTCGGGCTCGTGATGACCGAGGCGATGGCGTGCGGGACCCCGGTCATCGCGACGCCGCGCGGGTCCGTCCCCGAGGTCGTCCAGGACGGCGTCACCGGATGGATCGTCGACGTCGAGGACTACCCGGCGCAGGCCGCGGAGCGGCTCGCCAGGCTCTCCGAGATCGATCCGCATGCGTGCCGCGATCGCGTGCAGCGCCTGTTCTCCAAGGAGGCCATGGTCGCGGGGTACGAGGCCGCATTCGAGCTCGCGGCGTCCGGCCGCTGAAGCCTCTCTGCATCCCTGCTCCTACCGCGGCTGAGCACCTGATCTCGCCGGCCCCTCGCTGCGGGGGTCCCGGCGCAGCTCCAGCAGCGTCGCCTCGGGCGGGCACAGGAACCGGAACGGGGCGTATCTGCTCGTCCCGAGACCGGGCGAGACGTGCACGAACGATCCCCCCATCCGGATCAGCCCGGACACCAGGCGCCGGGGGAGCTGCGAGTTCGTGACGAGGGCACCCAGGAGCGGCAGTCGTACCTGGCCGCCGTGCGTGTGTCCGGCGACGACGAACGGATAGCCGCAGGCGGCGATCTCGGGCGCCGAGTCCGGTGAGTGCATCACGGCGATCCCGAACCTCGAGGGCGAGCGTCGCGGCGCAACGCGCAGGTCCTGCCGCAGGATGTGCGCGTCGTCGAGCCCCAGGAGCTCGATCTCCAGCCCGCCGAGGTCGAGCTCGTCGCGCCGGTTCGTGAGGTCGCTCCAGCCGTCCGCGGACAGGAGCGCGCGCAGCTCCTCCGACCGGCCGCGTCGAGCGTGCCGGGGTTTCCGGCGACCGGCGGGGAGGAAGTATCGGAAGGGGTTCACCGCCCGAGCGGCGTAGTAGTCGTTCGAGCCGAGCACGTACCAGGACTCCAGGCGGCCCCGCGTCCCCCGCATGGCGGCGACCGCCGTCTCGACGGCCTCGGGTTCGGCGAGGAAGTCGCCGGTCACGACCGTGACGTCGGCCTGTGGGATCGACGCGAGGAACGCACGCTTGCGTGAGTCGTCGGTCACGAAGTGCAGATCCGACAGGTGCAGGACCGTCAGGGTCTCCGGACCGTCCCCCGGTAGGATGGCCAGGCCGCGACGCACGAGCCGGTACGCTCGGCGTTCGATCGCGACGCCGTAGGCGATGCACACCACGGCGATGCTCGCGAGCGCGAGCAGGATGCGGAGGAGCACGGGAGGGGAGTCTACGTGGGCCACCCCACGCTGAAGGCACAGGTGCGCGAGCAGATGACCGCGGCCCTGCGGGTCGGGGACAAGGCTCGACTCGGCGCGCTGCGCATGCTCGCGGCATCGATCACGAACCGCGAGAAGGAGGTCCTGCACGAGCTCTCCGACGAGGAGGTCCGCGAGGTCGCGGGCAAGGAGGTCAAGCGGCGGTCAGAGTCGATCGAGGCGTTCGAGTCGGCGGGGCGGACCGAGCTCGCCGAGAAGGAGCGGGCCGAGCGCGAGGTCCTTCAGCCCTTCGCCCCCGAACAGCTCGCCGACGCTGAGGTGGACGCGTTGATCGACGGTGCGATCTCGGCGGCGGGCGCGACCTCGATGCAGGACATGGGCAGGGTCATGGGCGCCGTGATGGCCTCGGCCAAGGGCAGGGTCGACGGCTCAGTGGTCCAGCGGAAGGTGCGCGAGCGTCTCGCGGGCTGAGCCCCAGATCGCTCGCGCGAAAAGGGTCTCGGACGGCGGCGCCGGCGACGCCTGGCCACCATCGCCATCACCATCGCCGTTGCCGTCTCGTGCGTCCCGCCACCGTTGCCGTTCCCGCTCTCGTCCGTCCCGCCACCGTTGCCGTTCCCGCTCTCGTCCGTCCCGCCACCGTTCCCGCTGTCCTGGTCGAACGCGCCGACGTCGATCGTGACCGTGGCGCCGACGTTGACCACCTTCGAGCCGTCGCCGATCGGCGTCTGATCCACCACGATCCCGTCCAGATGCTTGTCGTCGACCGGGACCCGTTCGACCGCGGCGACGAGCCCGAGTCTGTCGAGCCGACGCACGGCCTCGGCCTGGGTGAGGCCGGTCAGGCGTGGGATCTCGACGGGCTCGCCCCTGCCGTCGCTCACGCGCAGCGTCACCGCGCTTCCCAAGCGGAGCCGGGCGCCACCGCCCGGCGCCTGCGAGACGACCGTCCCGGCCGGCTGGAACGAGTGGACGCCCTCGCGAATCGGCGTGAAGTTGGCATTCGCCAGCTTCTTCTCCGCCTCCTCGATCGACAGGCCCGCGACGTCGGGCACGGGCCCGCTCTCGGGCGGGGGCGGCGCCTCGAAGCCCTCGACCGGGAAGCCCGCCATCGCCTTGACCATGAAGTCGTGCCAGATCGGCGCGGCAACGGTGCCTCCGAACACCGAACCTCCGTAGTACGTGTCCATCGGGATCTGACCGTTCGGGAACCCGACCCAGACGGCGGTCGAGACCTGCGGCGTGTAGCCGGCGAAGTACACGTTCGTGTAGTCCTGCGCGGTGCCGGTCTTCCCGGCCATGGGACGGCCGATGTTCGCCGCCGTGCCGGTCCCGCAGCACACCACCCGCTGCAGCATCGCGGTCACCAGGTGGGCGATCTCGGGCTTGATCACCTGCTCGCACTCGGGCTGGTGCTGGTACAGGACGCGTTCGTCCTTCGGGGCGTCCTTCGCGACGTTCGCGAACTCCACCCGCCGGACGGCCCACGCGTTGCAGCGCTTGCCATCGTTCGCGAGCGTCCCGAACGCGGCCGCCATGTCCATCGTCGGGACCTCCTCGACGCCGAGCGTGATCGAGGGAACCGCGTCCAGGGGTACGGTGATCCCCATACGTCGGGCCGCGTCGACGATGTGCTCGGGTCCGACATCCAGGGCGAGCTGTGCGAAGACGACGTTCACCGAGTCCTGCGTCGCGTTCCACAGGTCCAGGTACCCGCTGTCGCCCCCGCCTTCCGCGTTGCTCACACAGCCGCTGGCGCTGCGCCACCCATCGAGGTTGCACAGCGGCGACTTCGACGAGTAGACCTTGCCCGGCGGGAAGCCCTGCTCGAACGCCGCCGTCAACGTGAACGGCTTGAAGGCTGACCCCACCTGTCGGGTCCCCCGCCAGACCAGGTCGTACTGATCCCGGTTGTAGTTCTTGCCCGAGAGCATCGCCCTGATCGCGCCGTCGGTGGCCCGGACCGAGACCAGCGAGACGTCCGGGCTGTTCCTCCCCGGGTGGATGGCCGGGCTCGCATCGACCGCCTCTTGCGCGTACTTCTGCCACGAGGGTTCGAGGGACGTGTAGATGTTCAGCCCTCCCTGATAGAGCGTGTGCACGCGCTCGATCCGCCGCTGTCCGAACGCGTCGAACTCCCCGTCGGTGTTGTCCAGGATCAGGTTCCGGATGTAGTAGACGAAGAACGGCTCGACCTTCTCCTTGAACTCGCCGGCGTCCTTCGCGATCCCGAGCGGCTTGGCCTGTGCCTTCTCGGCGTCGGCGGGATCGATCACCCCGAGCTCCGCCATCCGCTCGAGCACGAGGTTCCGGCGGGCGGTCGCCGCGTCGGGGCGGGCGACCGGGTCGTATGCGCCGGGGGCCCGGATCACGCCGGCGAGCATGGCGGCCTGCCCGAGCGAGAGATCCCTCGCGGTCGTGTCGAAGTAGGTCTCGGCCGCCGTCTGGATCCCGTAGGCGCCATTCCCGTAGTACGCCTCGTTCATGTAGAGCTCGAGGATGTGGTCCTTGGAGTATCTGCGTTCGACGCGGATCGCGAGCGCCGCCTCCTGGAACTTCCGCGCGAAGGTCTGCTGAGGCGACTCGATCAGCACGTTCTTCACGAGCTGCTGCGTGAGTGTCGAGCCGCCCTGCTCGATGTCGCCGGCGATCAGGTTGGTGATGGCTGCGCGCATCAGGGACGGGAAGTTGAGCGCGCCGTGCTCGTAGAAGGAGTCGTCCTCGATCGCGACCACCGCCTGTTGGGCGATCGGGGCGATCTTGCCGATCTTGACGTACCGGCGGTTCTCGTCCAGGTAGATCTCGGCGAGGACCGTCTTGCCGTCCGCCGCGAAGATCGTCGAGCTCTGGGGCAGGTGCGGGATCCCGGCCCTGCCGACGCCGGCCGCATCCAGGCGTTCGCGGAAGGCGTTCACGCCCTCGCCGGCCGCCCCGAAGATCGGGAGCAAGGCGAGGGCGAGCACCGCGGCGAACCCGGCCATCACGAGGATCAGGACGAACAGTACGAGCGGCGCGATCACCAGGCGTGGGCGAAGTTCGGGAACCCGCACGATCTCCTCGCGCGTCTGGAGCGGCTGGTGAGATCTCGGCCGATGCCGGGGCGGTGCCCGCATGCGGCCCAAAGGATAGCCCGTCGGCCCGGGTACGATGAGGCCCGCCCATGCGCCGCACCGCACCGTTCCTCCTGTTCAGCGCCCTGATGTGCATGGTTGCCGGCAGTGCGGACGCGCGGGACACGCCCTCGGTCCTGGTGGCCAAGGTGGACGGTTCGATCGACCGAACGCTCGCCTCGTACCTCGTCGATTCGATCGAGGATGCCGAGCGCGAGGGGTCGACCCTCGTGCTGCAGCTCGACAGCGCGGGAACCCTGGACCAGGAGGCTGTCCCGCTCGCCGAGCGGATCCACGACGCGAGCGTCCCGGTCATTGTCTGGGTTGGCCCGGCGCCTGCCAAGGCCGCGGGGGCCGGTCTCCTGCTCCTGTACGCGGCGAGCCTCGGCGCCGTCGCTCCCGGGGCGGGCGTCGGCCCGATCGAACCGCTCGACCTGGCGGGGGGCGAGCCCGAGATCCCGCTGGGCGAGGTGGAGGCGCTCGCGACCGGCTGGGTCCAGGAGCGGGGCCGCGAGACGCCGCTGTCGTTCCCGGACCGGCCGGTGCCGGCGCGGGCCGCGCTCGACGGCAACATCGCCAGCGTCGCCGCGGTCTCGATCACCGACCTGCTCGAACAGGTGGATAACCGCGCGGCCGGAACGGCCGACGGGGAGGTGACGCTGCAGACCAAGATCGCGACGTCGGAGGCGGAGCAGCGGGTCACGGTGCGGTTCACCGACCTCGGGCCGCTCGATCGCGCGCTCCACGCCGCCGCGTCTCCGACCTGGATCTACGTCCTGCTCGTGCTGGGGCTCGCGGCGCTGGCCTTCGAGGCCACTCAGGCGGGGTTCGGGTTCGCGGGATTCAGCGGGGTCGGGATGCTGGCGCTCGCCGGTTACGGCCTCACCGTCGTGCCGTTCTCCCCGCTCGGGCTCGTTCTGCTGCTCGCGGGGATCGGCCTGCTCACGCTCGATGTCCGTCTGCGCAGGCTCGGGCCTCTCTCGCTCGTGGGGATGCTCGCGTTCGTCGCGGGGTCGGTGCTGGTCTTCAGGGGCGTGGCCGACGAGATCGACGTCTCCCCGTGGCTGATCGGGTCGTGCTCGGTCGCCGCGCTCCTGTATTGGGGTTTCGGCCTGACCGTCGCGGTGCAGTCCCGGGACCGGCTCACCTCCACCCAGCGAGGGCTGGTGGGGCTGGTCGGGGAGGCCCGAGGCGAGCTCAGCCCCGACGGCCCGGTCTTCGTGAAGGGGGCGCTGTGGCGGGGCCGGAGCGCCGACGGGCCCATCCCAACCGGGAGCCGGATCCGCGTCCGAGGGGTGGACGGGCTGATCCTGCGCGTCGAGCTCGAGCCCCCGACCACCCGGGGCCCGGATCCGCCGCACGACGCCTAGTCTCCAGACCCGGCCGACCCGGGCCCCACCCCTGAGCCCAGCCGGCCGCCGTGACCCCTCGTTGTTGCGATTCCCTGCGTATCCGCGGCGTCGAGCAACAGGCGGAATCCCCCGGACGTTCAGTTACGAAAGACCTATCGAAGGCATCGGAAACGGGAGAGCGATCCGGTGGTGGAGCGGATGCGCGCCGGCTGGACCTGGGGCTGGCAGTTCGACGGAGCGTGCAGGGGCGAGGATTCGTCCCTGTTCTTCGCGCCCAGTTACTTCGAGAAGCGAGAGGAGAAGGCCGGCCGCGAGGTCAAAGCCAAGGCCATCTGCACCGGGTGCCCGGTCCGGGAACCCTGCCTCGAGTACGCCCTTCGGATCCGCGAGCCGCACGGGATCTGGGGCGGGCTGAACGAGTACGAGCGCCGTCAGCGCCTCCGCCAGCAGGCGTTCCAGGCGGGTTAGATAGGGTGGTCACCGTGATCGAGGAACGGCTCGCCGAGCTCGGCATCCAGCTCCCGCCCGCCCCACAGCCCGTCGCGTCATACATCCCCGTGAAGGTCGTCGGTGATCTCGCCTGGGTGGCGGGGCAGGTCCCGATGCAGGACGGGGCGGTGACCGTCGCGGGCTCGGTGGGGGGGGACGTGACCACCGAGGAGGCCAACGCCGGTGCTCGCCGGTGCGCCATCCAGGCGCTCGCTGCGCTCGGCGCGACGCTCGGGAGCCTCGATCGCGTCAAGGGCATCGTGAAGGTCGACGTGTTCGTCGCCTCCGCGCCCGGGTTCACCGAGCAGCCGACGGTCGCGAATGGCGCGAGCGATCTGCTGGTCGAGGTCTTCGGCAACGAGGGCCGGCACACCCGCGCGGCGGTCGGCGTCCCGGAGCTGCCACTCGGGGCGGCCGTCGAGGTGGCGCTGCTGGCTCAGCTCGGCTGAGCCGGGGACCTGCCCGAACCGCTCGTTGCTCCGCGCGGGAACCGCAGGTCGCCCGAGCGCCTCGTGACCCCGGTCCGGTCGAGATGCTCCGCGAGCGGGACCGCGTACTTCCGCGACGTGCCGAGCCGTTCGCGGAGTGCGCTCAACGTGATGCCGTTCGCGCCGGCCTCGCGCACGATCGTCCCGGCACGTTCGACGAGCTCCCTGGTGAACACGAGCTCGGAGGAGATCCGGACCAGGGCGCCGGAGCGCACGGCGGTGTCCAGGACGGCGGGGGCGACGCCGGCCGCACGGAGGTCGGCGATCGACGGCGGTGTGGGCTCGGCGCTCCGAACGACCTCCACCACCCCAGCGACCTGGTCGCCGGATCCGGCGCGATGGGACGCGAGACGCACCAGGGCGCCCTCCCGGACGAGCGTGCCCTCGGTCTCGAGCCGGTGGACCACGGCGTCGGCGAGCTCGACGTCGTGCGGTGCTCCCGCGGCGGCGAACGCATCCGCGATCGACCGGCGCGTCGTCGCGATGCCCTCCCCGGCCGCGGCGGGCTCCGCGGCGTGGAACGCGGCGAGGCGGGCCGTGATCGCCGCGCCGATCTCGTCCGAGAGGTCGTGTCGGATCCACCACCCGCCCAGGCGAACGGCGCCGTCGACGGCGTCGGGCACGGTGCCGAGGATCGACCGGACATCGTCGCTCCGCACGGCCCGGCGTTCGACGATGAGGAGCGCCGGCAGCTCGTCGCGCGACGCCCGCGCACGCGCTGCCAGACGGTGGGCGGGGGTCGGGCCCGCACGACGCGGCGGGTCAGTGTCGAGAACGATCCCCCCGGCGACCGTTCGTCGCCGCCCCGATTCGCGAAGGACGAACCGGTCGCCGACGTCGAGGACGAGCGGTTCGGAGAGCGAGATCCTGATGTAGGCGCCCTCGGGCGGCACCTGCTTGACGTCGTACAGGCGGATCCGCGCGTCGCGTTCGGCCGCGCCGGCGTGCAGCTTGAAGGCGCCGCGCGACGTGATCGGGTGATCGAGCGATCGCACGGGCTCGATCCGCGCCTCGATCACCGACGTGGTCGTCCACGCGCTGGCCGGGGCCAGGACCTCGCCCCGACCGATGCGCGTGCGGTCGGCGGTGAGGTTGACCGCGACCCTCGAGACCGGCGATGCGTTCCCGACGCCCCGGTGGTGGGTCTGCAGACCTCTGATCCGCGCCCGGGTCCGGGACGGTAAGAGTTCGACCTCCTCGCCCGTTGCGAGTGGTCCGCCCGTGAGCGTTCCCGTGACGACCGTGCCGGAGCCCCTGATCGAGAACACGCGGTCGACGTGCAGGCGGGGGCGGCCGCCGCGGTCGGGCTCCGCGGCGCCGGCGAGCGCCGCCTCCAGGGCGGCGACGAGCTCGTCGAAGCCCTCGCCCGTCGCGGACGAGCACGCGACGATCGGGCTGCCCTCGAGCGCGGTGCCCCTGACGCGCTCGGTCACCTCGGCTCGGACGCGGTCCAGATCCGCGGCCTCGACGAGATCACACTTGGTGAGCGCGATCGCCGCCCCGTTCGAGCCCAGGACGTCGACGATCTCGAGGTGCTCCTCCGACTGCGGCTTCCACCCCTCGTCGGCCGCGAC
>DAIOFZ010000090.1:0-9131 GCA_036745475.1 Actinomycetota bacterium
CGAACGAGGGTTTCGTCGAGGACGATTTCACGTACGTCGAGTCCGAGGGGTCTCGGATGGTCCTGAACCACCCTCGGACGGGTCTCCACCTGGATGTGTTCCTCGACAAACTGGAGTTCTGTCACACGATCCCGTGGAAGGGTCGTCTCGAGACCCACGAGGCGACGATCCCACTGGCCGAGATGCTGATGCAGAAGATGCAGATCGTACAGATCAACGAGAAGGACATCATCGACACGATCATGCTCCTGCTCGAACACCCTCTCGGCGACGAGGACGGGGACGTGATCAACATCGGCCTGGTCGCCGGCGTGTGTGCGAAGGACTGGGGGTGGTGGCGCACGCTCACGATGAACCTGGGCAAGGTGCGGCAAGCCGCCGGAGCGTACGATCTGACCGTAGAGGAGGCCGGGCGCGTCGTCGCACAGGTGGACGCCGCGATGCAGCGCATCGAGGACGAGCCGAAGTCGATGGGCTGGAGGATGCGAGCCAAGATCGGCGATCGCAAGAAGTGGTACCGCGAGGTGAGCGAGCTGGCCGAGCACGTCCAGGAGCTCTGACCCCATGCCGTTCTGGAAGAAGGGGAGGACCGGGGGCGAGCCGACCCGGATCTTCTACGCCTGCGACATCCACGGCTCCGAGCCGACGTACAGGAAGTTCCTGAACGCGGCGAAGTTCTACGAGGTGGACGCGTTGGTGTTCGGCGGTGACCTCATGGGCAAGCTGCTGATCCCGATCGTGCGTGAAGCGGACGGTACCTATCGCGCCAGGCTTCAGGGTCAGAACCATCACATCCGCGGCGAGGAGGAGATGGAGAGGTTCAAGCGGACGCTCCAGACGCTCGGCTTCTACTGGCAGGAGATGGATCCGGACGAGTATCGGACCTACGAGGGGCAGCAGGATCGCATCGACACGCTGTTCGACGTCCTGGCCAAGGAGCGTCTGGCGGACTGGGTCGCTCTTGCCGAGGAGCGCCTCGAGGGGAGCGGCGTGCGCGCCTACCTTTGTGGAGGCAACGACGACACCGACGAGGTGCTCACGGCGCTGGACGAGGCCCCCCGGGACCGGGTGGTGAACGCCGAGAACCGAGTCGTCCCGATCGACGACGAGCACGTGCTCGTGACGGTCGGATACTCGACGCCGACGCCCTGGCAGACGCCTCGCGAAAAGACCGAGCCGGAGATCGCGGAGGTGATCGAGAAGGTGGTGGCCGAGGTTCCCGACCCGTCGCGGGCTGTCTTCAACTTCCATTGCCCCCCGCTCGACTCCAGCCTGGACACGTGCCTGAAGCTTGACGCCTCGGTATGGCCGCCGACACCCGTGATCGCGAACCGGCAGCCCGTGTACTACGGCGCAGGCTCGCAGGCGGTGACCGATGCGCTAAGGAGGTATCAGCCCACCGTGGGGCTCCACGGCCACATCCACGAGTCGCGCGGGATGAACCGCTACGGGAGAACGCCCGCGTTCAACCCTGGAAGCGAGTACGGGGAGGGGGTGCTGCGAGGCCTGATCGTGGCGATCAGGGGTGGTGAGGTGGTCGGCCAGCAGTTCACATCCGGCTAGCCCGCGCCTGCAAGGAGGGGAGATGGCGGAAGCCGTAGCACCACAGGTTTTCACGAGGCGAGCGTCCGGTTTGGTTCGCGTGATGTCGCCGTATTCGGCGTTCATCTACAACATCCTCACAATGGGGATCATCTTCCCCTGGACGTACGTGTGGGCTCCGGCCGCGTTCCAGGGGTCGAACCTCGTCCTGGGCATCGTCTTCGCGTTCGTGTTCGAGTTGCCGATCGCGCTGGCGTATACGTGGTTGGCGACGGCGTTACCACGTTCGGGCGGCGACTACGTGTTCCAGAGCCGCGTGTTCGGTGGCGGGTTCGGGTTCACGGTCGTGTTCGCCTTCTTCGTCGTCTGGATCCTCCAATGGGTCGCGCTGTCCGGGTGGCTGCTCGCCGTCCTAGGCTTCGCACCCACGCTGATCGGGCTCGGTGTGTCGCTCGAGAACCAGACCCTGATCAACTGGGGGACCAACGTCGCGACGGCCAACGGGATCATCGTGGTGAGCATCCTGAACGCGCTGGTCTCACTGGTCCTCCTCGTCAGCGGGTTCAGGAACTACGTGCGCTTCCAGTACGTGATGTGGTACGCGATCCTGGCGTCGTTCGGCGTGATGCTCCTGCTCTTCTTCACGACGAACCCGACCGACGCGACCGACAAGCTGAACGAATTCGCGCTCGCGACCGGTGGGTCGGCCAACTTCTTCGAGACCGCGAAGGCCGCCGCCGCCGATGCCGGTGTGAACTTCAACCCGCCGTTCTGGCTGTTCGGCACGCTGATGGTGGCTCCGATCGCCTGGACCAGTCTGCAGTGGGCCACGTACTCGGTCGAGCAGGGCGGCGAGATCAAGAACGCTCACGTGTTCCGGAATCAGCTGTTCATCATCGTGGGGTCGTTGATCGCGACGGCGGGTTTGCTCGTCCTGCTCGCCGTCGGGATGAAGCAGGGGATCGGAAACGACGGGATCCTCGTGGCATCGTCCGGCTACTGGCTCGGCGTACCGGAGGCGACGATCGCCGGCACGTTCCTCATGCCGAACATGATTGCGGTCGCGATGACGTCCAGCCCGATCCTCATCGCGATCATCGGCGTGGGATACATCCTGAACTCGTTCCAGATCGTCTGTAACTGCTATATCGGGACGACGAGGATCATGGTGGCGCAAGGACTCGACGGTCTGCTTCCCGATTGGTTCGCTCGCGTGCATCCCAGGCTGAAGACGCCGCTCAACGCGCACATCGCGTATTTCCTCGCGGCGGTACCGGTGATCATCGCGTACAACAAGTACTCCGAGTGGATCCGTTGGACGCTGGGCGTGACCTTCGCGAACGGCGCGGTGATGACGCTGTCGGCGCTGGCGGCGGCGTTGCTCCCGTACCGAGCCGCCAAGCTGTATCAGGCGTCGCCGGGCGCCCAGTACCGGTTCGGCAACCTGCCAATGGTCACGGTGTTCGGTGCGCTCGGGTTTCTGTTCGGGGGCTTCATGGTGGGGTCGTTCCTGTTCGTGGACGATCTCGGTCTCGCCTTCTCCAGCGACGCGTTCCCGTACTACATCGTCGCGGGCACGGCGGCGTTCGGGATCATCGTCTACTGGATCATGCGCACGTTCAGGGCTCAGCGAGGCCTCAAGGTCGAGTACGCCTTCTCGGAGATCCCACCCGAATAGGGACGGCCTTGGATCCGGTGGGGCGGCTGGTCCCCGCCCCACCCGTCGGAGGGGAGATGATCGAGCGCGCCCGCGCCGTCGTCATCGGCGGCGGCGTGACGGGTTGCAGTGTGGCCTTGCACCTGGCGAGGGCCGGGTGGAATGACGTCCTCCTCGTGGAGAAGGCCGACCTGACGAGCGGTTCGACCGCACACGCGGCCGGGTTGGTCACGATGTTCAATCCTTCGCCGACGATGATGCGCTTCCGCCGATACTCGATCGAGCTGTATCGCGAGCTCGGGGTGTTCGAGACGGTGGGGAGCCTTCGGTTCGCCTCGAGCCCGGAGCAGCTCGGGGAGCTCCAACGGGGTGTCTCGCGCGCGCGGGGGATCGGGCTAGATGTCGAGCTCGTCTCCCCCCGTGAGGCGCTCGACCTGTTGCCGGCGGCGGGTCCTGCATCGCTGTTCGGTGCCGTCTGGGTTCCGGGCGACGGCTTCCTCGATCCGCACACGGCCACGTATGCCCTGGCCGCGGCCGCCCGCGAGCTCGGTGCGACGATCCGGACGGGCTGCCGGGTGACCGGCATCGAGCTCGGTTCTCGGCGCGAGGTGCGAGCGGTCACGACCGAGACCGGCCGGATCGAGTGCGAGGCGGTGGTGAACGCCGCCGGGATCTGGGCGCCCCGCGTCGCCGAGATGGCCGGCGCGTTCGTGCCGTCGACGCCCGTCGACCACCAGCACGTTGCGCTGAAGGCGGTCGCCGGGAACGAGCTCCCCTCGGACACGCCATGCTTCCGAGATCCCGACAACCTCGTCTACGGCGTCGCCGAGCACGGCGGGGTCCTGTTCGGCGGCTACGAGGGGGATCCGCACGCGCGGTGGATAGACGGTGCGCCCTGGGACCACGCGTCGCGCTCGCTCCCGCCGGATCAGGAGCGGTTCGAACCGTTGATGCGGGGCGCCATCAGGAGATTCCCATTCCTGGAGGGGGCCGAGGTCCTCAAGCTCGTGTGTCATCCGGACGCGATGACGCCCGACGCGAACCCGCTCCTGGGTCCGATCCCCGGGATCCCCGGGTTCTTCGTCGCGGCGGGCCTGTCGCTGAACGGGTTCGGGGGCGCGGGCGGGATCGGCAAGGCGATCGCGGAATGGGTCGTCGATGGTGAGACCGAGCTCGACCTCACGTCGTACAGGGCCTGGCGGTTCGGACGGGTGCACCGCGACCCGGCGTTCGCCGCCGAGCAGGCGCGCGAGGCCTATCGTCACTACTACCTTCTCCGCTTTCCGTTCGATCAGGATGAGTGGGGCCGCCCCAAGCGCATCTCGCCGCTGCACTCGAGGATGCAGGAGCTCGGTTGCGTCTTCGGCGCGAAGAACGGATGGGAGCGCGCCGAGTTCTTCGAGCCGGGGAAGCCGTGGCGCCGGGCAGGCGCCGACCAGCGAGCCTTCGGATGGACGCGGCCGCCGTGGTTCGGGCGGCTCGGGGCGGAGCACGCCGCGTTCCGGGAGGGTGCCGGCCTGATCGACCTCACCTCCTTCGGGAAGATCGAGGTCGATGGGCCCGGCGCGCTCCCCCTGCTCGAGCGCGTCTGCGACAACAGGATCGACCGACCGCTCGGATCGATCGTGTACACCCAGTTCCTGAACCAACGCGGCGGCATCGTCGCCGACGTCACGGTGACGCGCCTGGGGGAGGATCGCTTCCGGGTGACCACCGGCTCGGCGACCGTTGACGCCGACCTGGGTTGGATACGCATGCACGTCCGACCCGAGGACGGACGGGTGGAGCTCCGCGAGGTGACCGACGAACTCGCGGTGATCGGGTTGTGGGGGCCGCTCGCGCGCGAGCTGCTGGGGGCCGTCACCAACGGCGACGTCTCGAACGAGGCGTTCCCCTACCTGACCTCGCGCGAGTTGCGCGTGGGAGGCGCGCCGGTCGTCGCGCAGCGCGTGAGTTGGGTCGGTGAGCTCGGGTGGGAGCTCTGGACCGAACCGGGATGGGCCGTCGCCGTGTGGGATCGGCTCTCCGAGGCCGGCCGGCCGTTGGGGGTGGAGCCATGCGGGTACCGGGCGCTCGAGGGCCTGCGGCTGGAACGTGGGTACCGAGCGTATGGGACGGACCTCACGGCGGCGGACAAGCCCGACGAGGCCGGGGTCGGCTTCTGCGTCGACGTCTCGAAGGCGTTCGTGGGGCGGGACGCGATCCTCGCGGCTCGGCAAACCGAGCCGCCGGCCACGCGGCTCCGGACGTTGATGGTCGGTGCCGAGCGTTACCTGCCGATCTACGGTGGCGAAGCCGTCGACGACGGCCGAGGCGTGGTGGGGCGCGTGAGAAGCTGCGCGTTCGGTTTCACGGTGCGCCGGAACATCGCGCTCGCGTACCTCCCGGCCGCCTTCGGGCCGGGATCGGAGGTCAGGGTCGAGGTGTTCGGAGAGCTCATCCCGGCCGAGGTAGCCCAGGACGTCGTGGTCGATCCCAAGCACACGCGGGTGCGGAGCTGATGGACCGGCCGACGATCGAGCGCGTGGTCGCTCGCGCGGGGATCTTTGCGGGCAAGCAGCTCCAGGTCTCCGAGCTGTCCGGCGGGCTGACCAACGCGAACTACCTGATCGTCGCCGATGGCGAGAAGTTCGTGGTTCGGATCCCGGGGCGCTCGACCGAGCTCCTGGCCGTCGACCGGGAGAACGAGCGCCACAACGCCAAGGCCGCGGCAACGACCGGCGTCTCGCCCGCGGTGATCGAGGTCCTCCGCGGATGGGACGTGATGATCCTGGAGTTCGTCGAGGGAACCACGATGTCCGGCGACGCCCTTCGAACGCCCGAACAGGCCCGACGGATGGCCGGATCGCTCCGACTCCTCCACACCTCGCCGCGGTTCCGAGAAGACTTCGACATGTTCCGACTCACCGAGTTCTACCTCGGCGTCTGCGACGACCGCCGCGTCGCGATCCCCGGCGGGTTCCGCGAGCGCCTGGACCGGGTGCGGGAGATCGAGCGCGCGTTCTCCTCGAACCCGGTGCAGGCCGTGCCGTGCCACAACGATCTGCTCGCGGAGAACTACATCGACGACGGGCGGCGGCTGTGGATCGTCGACTTCGAGTACAGCGGGAACAACGATCCATGCTTCGAGCTGGGAGACACGGCCCAGGAATGCGGCTTCGACCAGGAGCTTCGGGCGACGCTCTGCGAGGCCTACTTCGGCGGACTGCGCGAGGACCGATTGGCGCGGATGAACCTCCAGGCGTTGATGGCCGACGTCGGCTGGACGCTGTGGGCCGCGATCCAGGCCACGATCTCGACGATCGAGTACGACTTCTGGGGTTGGTCGGTCGAGCGGTGGGAGCGCGCCCTCGCGGTCTTCGAGTCCGACGACATCGGCCGTTGGATCTCCGCGGCCAACGGTTGACGGCCGCCGGTTCGATGGTTGAACCTGATCGGGTGCGGGTCGTTGCCGCGGAAGCGGCGGTCGCGTTCGTGCGGGAGCGAGGCGGGCAGGTCTTCGTGTGGCCGCTGACGCTGGATGCTCCGACCGGCGGCGCCGACGTGTTCGCCCTCGAGGCCTCGACGGAGTCGCCGGGCATCGAGCACGAGTTCGTGCGCTTCGACGGGGATGGGTTGGAGGTGCTGATCGACACCAGCGAGCACGGTCTCCCCGACGAGCTCCATCTCGCCGTCAAGGGCTGGCGCACCAAGCGGATCCGCGCGTACTGGAATGGCAACTCTTTCGGCCGCGACTGAGTTCAGCCGCGAACGCGCTCGCCGGTCGGATCGTAGAGCGGATCGTCCGCAACGCTCGCGTCCACACGATCACCGAACACCTCGACCGCGAGGGATGTGCCGGCGTCGCTGAGCTCGGGAGGCAGGTACGCGAAGGCGATGCTCACGCCGAGGGTGTGCCCGATCCCGCCGGAGGTCACCCTGGACACGACCAGACCGTTCGCGAACACGGGCTCGTTACCCAGGCACATGGCCCGCGCCTCAGCGAGGACCAAGCACCGGAGGCGCCGGGAGAGACCGGCCTCCTGGAGCCGCTCGAGCGCGTCGCGGCCGACGAAGTCTTTCCGCATATCGACAGCGAAGCCGAGCCCCGCTTCGAGCGGGGTGTCTTCGGGCGTGATATCCGACCCCCACGCTCGGTAGCCCTTCTCCAGACGGAGCGAATCGATCGCGCGATACCCGGCCGGCATCAGGCCGTATCCTTCGCCGGCGGCGGTGAGCTCATCCCACAGTGAGCGCGCGAGCTCGACGCGTGGGTACAGCTCCCACCCGAGCTCACCCACGTAGGTCACCCGAGCGGCAAGGCACGGGACGTCCCCCGCGACGATCTGTTGGGCGGTCATGTACGGGAAGGCCGCATCGGATACGTCTCCGCTCGTCACCTGTTCGAGGATCGTCCTCGCGCTCGGGCCCCACAGGCCGAAGCACGCGAGCGAGCCTGTCACGTCTCGTATCTGGACATCGTCGGCCGGTCCGAGCTGCTTCGTGATCCAGACGAGGTCGTGGGTTCCGAACGCCGTTCCGGTGATGATGCGGAACCGGTCGGTCCCCAGGCGCGTGACGGTGACATCGCACTCGATGCCGCCACGCGCGTTCAGCAGCTGGGTGTAGACGATGGTGCCCGCACGTCGGTCGACGTCGTTCGCACAGATCCGCTGCAGGAATGCGCACGCGTCAACCCCCCAGACGTCGATCTTCGCGAACGAGGACTCGTCGAACAGCGCCGCCCGTTCCCGCGTCGCGACGTGCTCCGCCGCGATGGCCGTCGACCAGTGCTGACCTGCCCATCCCCGGGGACGCAGGTGTTCGAATCGTTCGTCGGTGTTCTGCTCGAACCAGTTCGGCCGCTCCCAACCTGCCTTCTCGCCGAACGCTGCACCGAGCGCTTGCAACCGTTCGTACGTTGGCCCCGTCTTGAGCGGACGTCCGGCCTGCCGCTCCTCGTTCGGATAATGGATGTCGTAGTAGGTGGCGTAGATCTCGACCGCACGCGCGAGCGCGTAACCTCGAGCACGGTAGTGGGGGCCGAAGCGGCGGATGTCCATCTTCCATACGTCGAGCTCGGGCTCACCCTGGACGATCCACTCGGCCATCACCCTGCCTACGCCGCCAGCGCCCGCGATCCCATGGGCGCAGAAACCCGTCGCGACGAAGAAGCCCCGGACGGTGGACTCGCCGAGGATGAACTCGCCGTCCGGCGTGAAGGCTTCGGGTCCGTTGATCATGCGGACGATCTCGGCTTGCTGCATCGCCGGCACGAGCGAGGAGGCCCCGTCCGCGAGCGGTTCGAACCGCTCCCAGTCCTCGTCGAGCAGCCTGTGGTTGAAGTCAGAGGGGGGCCCCTGCTCCCAGTTCCACGGTGCTGGGTTTCGCTCGTAGCCACCGGCAACCAGCCCGCCGCCCGCCTCCGGGCGGAAGTAGACGAGTCGGTCTGGGTCCCGGATCGTGGGCATCTCCGCGCGCACCCCCTCGATCGGCTTCGTGAGCAGGTACTGGTGCGCGAACGGGACGACCGGCACCTCCACCCCGACGAGCGCTCCGACCTGGTTCGCGTACATACCGGCCGCGTTCACGACGACGTCCGTCTCGACCGGGTCGCGCTCGGCGAACCGCACGCGGGCCACGCGCCCGCCCTCGACCTCGATGCCGGTGACCCTCGTGTCGGTCCACACGCGTGCGCCGCGAAGCTTGGCGCCCTCCGCGAGGGCTATCGTCAGGTTCGTCGGGTCTAGGTACCCGTCGGTGGGAAGGTAGGCCGCCCCCTCGACCCCTTCCGGGTCGAACAGCGGCCACAGCTCGAGGGCCTCCTCCGTCGAGACGATGCGCAGCGGCAGATCGAAGGTCTGGCCCCACCCGGCCAGCCGCTGGAGCTCCTCGATCCGCTCCCTGGACGATGCGAGCCGGAGCGAACCGACCTCGTGCCAAGAAAGATCGA
>DAIOFZ010000091.1:0-9124 GCA_036745475.1 Actinomycetota bacterium
CGACGATCTCGAGGTGCTCCTCCGACTGCGGCTTCCACCCCTCGTCGGCCGCGACGACGAACAGCACGAGGGGAACGGGTCCGACCCCGGCGAGCATCGTGCGGACGAACCGCTCGTGCCCCGGGACGTCGACGAATCCGAGCTCGCGACCCGAGGGGAGCGTGCACCACGCGTACCCCAGCTCGATCGTGAGACCACGGCGCTTCTCCTCGTCGAGGCGATCGGGGTCCATCCCGGTCAACCGCGTGACCAGGCTCGACTTGCCGTGATCGACGTGGCCGGCGGTCGCGACGACGGACGGTCCGGGGTGCTCCCGTGCGCCGGGCGCCGGGGCGCCCGCGCGTTCAGTCATCGCGCAGGTCGTCGCCCTCGAGCGCGTAGCGGACCGCCCGGACCAGATCGGGGATGGCGTCGGGCGACACCGTCCGGAGGTCGAGCAGCACGCCGCGTTCGGTGATCCTGCAGAAGACCGACGGCGAGCCCGTGCGCAGGCGGGCCGCCATCGCGCTGGGTTGGGGAACCCGGATCTCGACCCCGAACGACGGGATGCCGGTCCCCGGCAGCGCGCCGCCGCCCACCGCCGATTCGCACGCGATCACGTGGGCGCCCTCGAGCTCGCCGTCGAGCGCCATCGCCAGGTCGTCGGCGCGACGCCGGACGTGCGTGGGCGGTTCACGGAGCATCGTCCACACGGGCAGACCGGAGCCCAGACCGTGGGCGTGCTGGGCGAGGACCGACTCGAGCGCGGCCACCTGCATCTTGTCGATGCGCACGGCCCGCGCGATCGGGTGGCGCCGGAGACGCCGGATCAGCTCGCTCCGTCCAAGCACGATCCCCGCCTGCGGCCCGCCGAGGAGCTTGTCGCCCGAGAACGTGACGAGGTCGGCGCCGTCCGCGAGCGCGCCCGTCGCGCTCGGCTCGTCCGCCGCGGCGCCCGGGACCCGTTCGAGCAGGCCCGAGCCGATGTCGTACAGGAAGGGAACGTTCGCCCGTCGTGCGATCCCGGCCAGGTCCTTGGCGCCGGGCGTCGAAGCGAACCCCACGACGCGGTAGTTGCTGGGATGCACCTTGAGGATCAGCGCGGTCTTGTCCGACAGCGCCGATCGGTAGTCCGACGCGCGCGTCCGGTTCGTCGTGCCGACCTCGACGAGTCGCGCCCCCGAGGCCGCCATGATGTCGGGGATCCGGAACTCTCCGCCGATCTCGATCAACTCGCCGCGCGAGACCAGGACGCCCTTGCCTCGCGCGAGCGACGCGAGGGCGAGCAACAGGGCGGCCGCGCCGTTGTTCACGACGAGCGCGTCCTCGGCCCCGGTCATCGACGTGAGCAGCCGCTCGGCCCGGGTCGAACGCCGTTCGCGCGCCCCGGTTGCGCGATCGACTTCGAGGTCGACGTAGCCCTGTCCGGCCCGCGCCGCTGCGGCCGCGGCCCGTGCCGGGAGCGGCGCCCTGCCCAGACCCGTGTGCAGGACCACCCCCGTCGCGTTGATCACGCGGACGAGGCCCGCGGCGGTGGCCGAGGTCAGCCCGAGCGCCCGCGCGAGGATGTCGTCATCGGGCGGGGGCTCGGTGCCGCGCTCGGCCGCCTCCCGGACCTGTTCGAGCGTGATCGACAGCGCGTGCTTGACCAGCGGCCGGCCGAAGGTGCCGCTCGCGCGCCGGCCCGGTTCGGAGCGAAGCAGCGCGTCGACCGAGGGGATCCGTCGGCGGGGTTCGGGTCCCGCGTTCGCGACGGTGTTCCCGATGCGTTCGCGTTCGGCGCGGGCCATGGTTCGGCCAGCCTACTACCGCCTCACTCGGCGTTCTGCGGGCCTTCGCGGCCCGGCTCGTTGGTCGCTGCGGCCCGTCCGTGGCAGGATGGAGCAGGTGGATACCGAGGAACGCACCGCTTTCACCGCCGCCGCCGAGAACTGGATGGTTCGGGGCGGAGGGGTCGATATCGAGATCGTTCCCCAGGGGACGCTCGGCACCCAGGAGATGATCCTCAACATCGGCCCGCAGCACCCGTCGACGCACGGTGTGCTCCGGATCGTGCTCGAGCTCGACGGCGAGGTCATCACGCGCGCCGAACCCGTCATCGGCTACATGCATCGTGGTGCCGAGAAGCTCGCCGAGTACCGGGACGCCCGGCAGGTGCTGGTGCTGATGAACCGCCACGACTGGCTCTCGGCGTTCAACAACGAGCTCGGCTGGATCATCGCTGTCGAGCGGCTCGCCGGGATCGAGGTCCCCGAACGGGCGCAGTGGATCCGCACGATGCTCGCCGAGTGGAACCGCATCCTGAACCACCTGATGTTCATGGGCTCCTACCCCCTCGAGCTCGGTGCGATCACCCCGATCTTCTACGCGTTCATCGAGCGCGAGCTGATCCAGGGGCTGATGGAGTCGGCGACGGGAGGCCGGATGCACTTCTCGTTCGTCCGCCCCGGCGGCCTGAAGGACGACCTGCCCCGCGGATGGCTGAAGCACTCCGCCGACGTGCTCAGGCAGGTGCGCGCCAAGCTGAAGGACTTCGACAACCTCGTGATGGGCAACGAGATCGTCTTCGCGCGCACCAAGGGGATCGGTGCGATCTCGGCGGAGACGGCGATCGGATACGGCTGCTCGGGACCCGTCCTGCACGCGAGCGGCGTCGCGATGGACCCGCGCAAGGACGAGCCGTACGCCAAGTACGGCGAGGTCGAGTTCCGCGTGCCGATCGGCCGCAACGGCGACTCCTACGACCGCCTGTGGGTCCTGGTCCAGCGGATGCACGAGTCGTGCGCGATCATCGAGCAGTGCATGGAGAAGCTGCCGGCGGGCGACTACATCGCCGGCAAGCTGCCGAAGAAGCTCTCGCTCGAGGGCGAGACCTATGTGCGCACCGAGAACCCGCTCGGCATGATGGGCTACTACGTCGTCGGGAACGGGAAGAAGGAGCCGTACCGGCTCAAGATGCGGACCCCGTCGTTCTCGAACGTCTCGGTCCTGCCCGCGATGCTGCCGGGCTCGCTCGTCCCGGACCTCATCGCGCTCTTGGGTTCGATCTTCTTCGTGGTCGGCGACATCGACCGCTAGCTGTAGTTCCCACGGAGAGCCCGCCGCCCCGACCCGGGCGCTCAGGGCCGGCGCGCCACGCGGTAGCGGAGGTAGACGACGCTCGAGCTGAAGGTACGGGTCTCGACGAGTTCGAGATCCACCCGGCGCTCACGCTGGGGAAAGAACGGGATGCCACCGCCGACCAGCACCGGGTAGACCATGGCCCGATACTCGTCGATCAGACCCAACGCGGCCGCCTCGGCGGCCAGCGTCGCGCCGCCGATCGCGATGTCGCCCTCCCCCGGATCGGCTCGCAACCGCTCGATCTCCTCCGCCAGGCCGCCGGAGGCCAGGCGGGCATTTCCCTGCACCGCCGACAGCGTGCTGGAGAACACCACCTTTGGAAGCGGCTTCCACAGCGCGGCCCACTCGAGCTCCGCGTCGTCGAGCGACTGATCCTGGTCGGCGGCCTCCCAGTACAGCATCGTCTCGTACAGCCGTCGTCCCATCAGGTGGACGCCGACCTCTCGGATCTCGTCGATCCAAAAGCGAAAGACCTCCTCGTTGGGCGCCGTCCAGTCGAAGCCTCCGTCCGGCCCGACGATGTAGCCGTCAAGCGAGACGCCCATCGCATAGGTCACGCTGCGCACCTGCAGTCCTCCTTCGGTCAGGCGTACGACAGTACGACCGCCGGACGCCGCAGGACTCATCGCGGCTGGGGGATCTCCTGGGCTAGCTGTCGTCGGCGAGCTGTCCCCCTTCCGGCCGCCCGGCGCCGGCACGCGCTCGCGTGAGCCACGGCGGCTCGGGCAGCCCCTCGGTCGCGAGGACGAGCCACCAGAACCCGCCGAACCCCGCGGGATCGGCGAGAAGGCTCGCCCGACTGCGCTCCTCCCAGACGCGAACGGCCTCCGTGTCGCGTCCCGCCTGCTGGAGCGCCGACTGCGTCGTGCGCATCGTCCGCTGCCACCGATCGTGCCCGAGGGCCCGCAGGGCGGCCCGCTGCGAGACGGGCTCGAACGCTTGCAGGCCGGCCGAGCGCGCGCGCTCGGCGAGCATCGGGACGTCGACGCCCGCCGTGATGTCGGCGCCACCGGGATCCGCGAGGACGTCGGCGACCTCTCGGTGGTCGCGGTACCCGTGCACTGGCCCCGCCGGTCCCTCCACGCTGCCGTAGTCGATCAGCAGGACGTACCCCCGCCGGAGCACCGGCACCAGCATCCGGAGCAGCGCGAACGCTCCGACCGGCACCGTCGTCTCCTCGCCCGACTCGAGCGGGCGAACCGAGGCGCTCGGCCACGGCACCTCGATCTCGACGAGCGACTCGCCTCGCAGACCCACGCGGACCTGCTTTGGGCCGTCGGGTCGCCCGCGGACCGGGACGAACGCCAGGTTGTCGAGGACCTCGTTCGCCACGATCACGCCTTCGAACGGGTCCAGGTCGGAGACCGCGGACGCCGTCGCGAGCCCTCGAGCGGCGACCGCGTCTCGCGCGCCGGGGCTGATCTCGACGCCGACGTACGACGGTCGCGGGGCCGGGAGCTCGGCGAACGCGGACATCAGGGCATCGGCGAGCGCGCCGTTCCCGGCACCGAGCTCGACGAGCGAGAACGGCTCGATCTCGCCGAGGCCGAACCACGCGTCGAGCAGCGCGTCGCGGAGGCAGTGCGCGAACACGAACGGATGCACGTGCGGGCTCGTCACGAAGTGCCGGTCCGGGCCGACCGGCGGGGCCTCGAAGAAGCCGCCCGGGCCGTACAGGGCGATCTCCATGTACTCGTCGAACCCGATCGGTCCGTGGTGCTCGACCGCCGCTCGCACGCGTCGCGCCACCCGGTCGCTCATGCCGTCAAGCCTAGTGACCCGTGGTTGTGTCCCCGCGGGCCTGGATGTCGGTGGTGCGGGTGCATGCGAGGATGCCGCTCGTGGATGAGCGGATCCGTGAGGCCGCGTCGGCCGTGGTCGCCCGTGACGGTGAGCGGGGACTCGAGGTGGTGGTGCTGGAGCGAGGAGCCGCGAGCCGGTTCCTCCCCGGGTACGTGGCGTTCCCGGGGGGGTCGACCGACAGCGATGACCGGCAGCTCGCCCGGCACTGGTTCGGGACGCCGGAGGAGGCTCGCCGCGCGTGCGCGGTGCGGGAGCTCGTCGAGGAGGTGTCCCTCGTCCTCACCCGGGATGGGCTCGCCCAGGGCGGCGAGCTCGAAGCGATCGATTCCGCCCCGCCCTCCGCCGGTCAGCTGCCCGAGCTCGCCCACTGGGTCGCGCCGCCCCGGGTCCCGGTGCGGTTCGACGCGCGGTACTTCGCGGTCCGCGCGCCGGCGGGGATCGAGCCCGTGGCGGACGGCAGCGAGACGGCGGACGCCTGGTGGGTCTCGCCCGCCCGCCTCCTGGAGGAGTGGACGGCGGGGCGTCGTCTGCTGTACTGGCCGACCTTCTTCACGGTGACCGAGATCTCGGGGTGCCGGTCGGTCGAAGAGCTGTTCGGCCTGCGGATCCGGACGCGGGAGCCTCGCGAGGACGAGCTCGAGCGGCTGCCTCGCTCGACGTTCTGGCAGGACTGATCGAGATGCGTGTGACGCGCGTCCTTGCGCCGAACCCCGGGATCCGCGAGCTCGAGGGAACCAACACCTGGGTCGTGGGCGATGCGCCGGCGATCGTGGTCGACCCGGGGCCCGACGACCAGGGGCACCTGGTCGAGGTCGTCCGGACCGCGGGCTCGATCGGCGCGATCGCGCTGACCCACGACCACCCGGACCACGCGCCCGGCGCGGTCCCGCTCGGGGCGATGACCGGCGCGCCGGTGTTCGCGGCTCGTCCGGCGGAGGGGATGGAACGGATCCGCGACGGCGAGCAGGTGTCGGCCGGCTCGCTCGTGCTCTCGGTGGTCGGCACGCCGGGCCACACGCCCGATCACGTCGCGTTCTTCGATGTGCGCACGGCGTCGCTGTTCACGGGCGATGCGGTGCTGGGACGGGGGACCAGCGTCATCGATCCGCCCGAGGGCGACCTCGCCGCCTACCTGCGTTCGCTGCGCCGCATGCGGGAGCTGGCGCCGAAGACCATCTATCCCGGGCACGGTCCGGTGGTCCTGCGTCCGCTCGCCAAGCTCGACGAGTACCTCGACCACCGGGCGATGCGCGAGGCCCAAGTGCTTTCGGCGCTCGGCGACGCGTCGCGCACGCCGGAGGAGCTCGCCGCCGAGATCTATGCGGACTACCCGCCCGAGGTGCACGAGCTGGCCGCGCGTTCGGTTCTGGCCCACCTGATCAAGCTCGAGGCCGAGGGCCGCGCCGAGGAGCGCACGAGGGCCGGCGTCGTCCATTGGTCCGCGATCGAACCGCGCTCGTGCGAACGGTGCGGTCGACCGGTTCGCGGGCGGGTGCGCCTGTGCGGTTCGTGCACGGTCGCGGTGCTCCAGGAGTGACGACCACGGGCGGCGGGTCAGCGGTTCGAGGCGTTCCGCAGCGCCTCCGGATCGGTGATCACCATCCGTCCCCCACCCGAACGGACGACGCCACGTGCCGCGAGCGTACTCACCGTCCGGTTGACGGATTCGCGCGACGCACCCACCATCCGCGCGAGCTCGTCCTGCGTCAGCGGGACACGGAGGCGGACTCCGTTGGGACCGGGCACGCCATGGTCGTCGGCGAGCTCGCGCAGGCGACCGACCACACGGCTCGGCAGGTCGGCCGACATCGCATCCTCCAGGGCGGCCGAGGTCCGGTGCAGGCGGGCGGCGATCAGCCGCAGGAGTTCCTCGGCCGTCGCCGGGGTGCGCTCGAGCATCGCCCGGAGCGATGGGATCGGCAGGGCGAGCACGGTGGTCGGCCCGACGGCCTGAGCGCGAACCAGCGACGGATCACCCAGGAGCGCGGACTCGCCGAACAGGTCGCCCCGGCACAACAGCCCGACGACGATCTCGCGCCCCGAGGCGGTCACCGACGAGAGCCGAACGGCACCCGACGTCACCAGGAACAGGCTCGAGACGGCGTCGCCCTGGCGAACGATGACCTCGCCGTGAGGGAGCCGGCGGGTCACGCCGCCCTCCGTTCGGTCGAGCGCAACCCCCACGCGGCGACTCTAACTTGACCCGCCGACAGGCAGCCCGGGGCTGCCTCGGGGGGTCTTCGACAGCGCCGCGTCGCTCGGGGTAGGCTGCGCTTCCGACGCCGTCGGACCAGCCGTCGGACCACAGGAGAGGGAGCCGAACGTGACCGTCCGGGCTCGGGACGCGCTCGCACAGGTGCCGCTGTTCACCGGCATGCCGTCGCGATTCCTGAAGCGGCTCGGGGACAAGATGGATGAGCAGCGGTTCATGGAGGGAGCGACCATCGTTCGCGAGGGGGAGCCCGGCGACACGTTCTACGTGATCGTCGAGGGCGAGGCGAAGGTGAAGGACTCGAACGGCCGCACGCTCTCCGGGCTCATCCCGGGCGACTTCTTCGGCGAGATCTCGTTGATGGACGGCGGTCCGCGCACCGCCACCGTCGTGGCCGCGACGAACTTCACCGCGTTGGCGCTCTCACGCAAGGACTTCGGGGCGCTGCTCCAGTCGGAGCCGAAGGTGACGGTCGGCCTCCTCAAGCACGCCGCCACCCTGCTCCGAAGGCTCGAACGGCCCGCCAGCGGCTGAGCGTGCGCGCCGAGCTGTATCGCCCGGACTCCCCGGAGTCGATCGTCGCGATCGCGACGTGGTCGGACGGTCGCGCGAACCTCGAGGTGCTCGACGCGTCGATCGAACGCCTCGAAACCCTGGTGCGCCCGACCCCCGTCGTCGTCGACGACCCGTCGCTCCGACCTCCGGGCACGAGCGGGGAGGCACTGCTCGAACCCGGGTCGTCCGCCTGGTTCCGAGCCGCATTGCGGACGCGCGCCGAGCCACTCGGTCTGCGGGTTCGGTTCGTGGCACGACAGATCGTCGGCGGGTGGGATCCGGCAGCCTCGTACCGGTCGTTCGATGAGGAGGTCGACCGGTTGAGCTCGCCGTAGCTACGGGTTGGACGCGACCCAGGCCCTGCCCGCATCGCAGAAGGGGCGGAAGTCGCAGAACCGGCACTGAGGCCCCGGCGTCGGCTCGAACGCGGCCGCCCCGATCCCGCGCAACCACGACCCGATCCGCTCGCGGACGGCGTCGACATCACCGACCGTGTGCGAACGCTCCTCGCCTGCCGCGAGATACAGGTACGTGAGCCGCAGGTCCTCGGGCGCCTTGTGCCACACCTCGATGCACGCGAGCGCGTACAGGTCGAGCTGCAGACGCGCGAGCGGGTCGTCGTCGGCGGGCAGCCGGCCGGTCTTGTAGTCGACGACCTCCCACGGTCCGTCCGGGAGCCCGTAGATCGCGTCGATCCGGCCTTTGATCGCGATGCCCTCGAGCGGGAGCAGGAACGGGCGCTCCGCGTAAAGGGGCACGCGGTCCGCGAACCGGCTCCGCAGGAACGCCGACCGCAGGTCCACGAGCTTGCCGGGGGTCCCGGCGAGCTCCTCGACGGTCACATCGGGCTCGTCCTCCACCTCCAGGAGCGTGGCCTGGCCACGCGACTTCATCTCGATCCAGCGGTGGATCTCGGTGCCGATCCGGGCGCTCGGTCCCGCGAAGCGCGGCAGCGGGCGGACCGCGGACCAGTAGTAGAGCTTCGGGCACCTCGCGTAGCCGATCAGCCCGCCGACCGAGACGGTGGACGGGCGGGCCGGTCGTTGGTCCACCTCCGCCTCCTGCGCTCGCAGATGCCTCGCCAGCGTACGGCGGGCAGCGGACGCCTCTTCGAACCTCGCGTGTTCGGCCGGGGACAGGGTGTCGAGCGACGCCGGCGCCACGTGTCCGCGTTCGTACGCCGAGACCGCCGCGCGGCGCCAGCCCTCGGGGAACAGCTCCTCGCGATCGTCGGGGCGCGCCGGCCCTGGCCACGGCCGGACGAACCGCTGCCGGTACCCCTCGAGCGGGTTGGTCTGGGCGGCCTCCGCGTCCTCTGCGCCGGGTTCGTCCGCCGGCCATACGGTTCCGCCGCCCCGTCGCGCCCACGTGAGCAGCTCGACGAGGAACCTCCCGACCCCTTTGGCCATCAGGTTCTCGCCGTACCAGTTGGCCGAGGAGACGAACAGGTTC
>DAIOFZ010000092.1:0-9123 GCA_036745475.1 Actinomycetota bacterium
ATCGTCGCGCACTTCCACTACGTGCTGTTCGGCGGCGCGATCTTCGGGCTGTTCGCCGGGATCTACTACTGGTGGCCCAAGGTGTTCGGGCGGATGCTGTCCGAGACCGGAGGCAAGGTGAACTTCTGGCTGATGCTGATCGGCTTCAACCTGACGTTCGGGCCGATGCACATCCTCGGGCTCCAGGGCATGCCGCGACGCATCCAGAGCTACCCCGCGTCGCTCGGGCTCTCCTTCTGGAACATGGTCTCGTCGGTCGGCGCCTTCGTGATCGCGCTCAGCGTGCTCGTGTTCCTGGTCAACGCGATCTCGAGCTTTCGCAAGCCCAAGCGGATGGAGGCGGACCCCTGGGACGCCCGGACCCTCGAGTGGGCGACCTCCTCGCCGCCGCCCGACTACAACTTCGAGGAAATCCCGGTGGTCCACTCGCTGGACGACCTGTGGCACCGCAAGTACGCGGAGACCGAGGGGGGGCGCGTCGTCCCGGTGGCCGCCGGCGGATCGGGGGAGCCCGCGGCGGTCGGCGAGCACGCCGGGGAGCACGGCGCCATAGGAGGAGGAGGTCACGCGATCCACATGCCGTCGCCTTCCTACTTCCCCCTGATCGCCGCAGCAGGTTTCCCGGTCATCGGCTACGGTCTGATCTTCGGCGTCCCGGCCGTGGCGGTGGGCCTGGTGGTCACGCTCGCCGGCTTCTTCGGGTGGGCACTGGAGCCCTCGTCGGAGTGAGCGGCTGATGGCGAGCCTCGAGCACTCGGTCGACCCCGTGGTGAGTGATCACGCGGTCACGAGCACCGGGCTGCCCCACCTCAAGCTCGCGATGTGGCTGTTCCTGGCCTCGGACTGCCTGCTGTTCGGCGCGCTGATCTCGACCTACGTGCTGTACCGGGGCGCCAGCGTGAAACCGCCGTACCCGGCGGATGTGTTCGACATCCCGTTCACGTCGGTGTCCTCGTTCGTGCTGCTCGCCAGCTCGCTCACGATGGTGCTCGCGCTGTCGGCGATCCAACGTGGGGACGTGGGCCGCTGCCGGGTCTGGCTGCTCGCGACGGCCCTGCTGGGGATGGCGTTCCTCGGCGGCCAGGTCTACGAGTTCACGACGTTCGTCGATGAAGGGCTGACCTTGACGACCAACGTCTTCGGGACCTCGTTCTACGTGCTGACCGGGTTCCACGGGACCCACGTCGCGGTGGGCGTGCTGATGCTGCTCACGCTGTTCACGCTGTCGTTCGCTGGCAAGATCACGCAGGACAGCTCGATGACCGTCGAGCTCGTGGGGCTCTACTGGCACTTCGTGGACATCGTGTGGATCGTGATCTTCACCGTCGTCTACCTGATCCCGACCGGGAACCCCGGGGCGGGGGGTTAGGCGAGCATGGCCGACACACACGTCGACGAGCCGGTCCCCGAGGCCCCTGCTCGCGCGCACGCCGGACGGCACCCTGGCCCGAAGGAATACATCCGGATCGCGATCATCCTGGCGGCGATCACCGCCGCGGAGGTCGCCATCTACTACATCGAGGGGTTCAAGGAGATCCTCGTCCCGCTCCTGTTCGTCTTCTCGTTCCTCAAGTTCACCCTCGTGGTCCTGTGGTTCATGCATCTGAGGTTCGACAGCCGGACCTATGCGCGCTTCTTCGTGATGGGGCTCGCGGGGGCCATCACGCTGTTCCTGATCGTGCTCCTCACTTTCCAGGTCTTCTCGAGCTAGCCGATGCCGGCCTGGCACACGCACCCGAGCGTCTGGCTGGTCCTCGGAGGGGTCTGGATCGCCTACCTGGTCGCCGTCCGCCGGCATCGGACGGTCGCCGGTGAGGCCCCCGACCGCCGTCGGCGCACGACGCTGTTCTCGGTGGGGATGGCGTGCTTGTGGCTCGGCGCCGACTGGCCGGTGCACGATCTCGCCGAGGGCTACCTCTACTCGGCGCACATGGCCCAGCACCTGCTCTTCACGCTCGTGGCGCCGCCGCTGCTGATCGCCGGGATGCCGGCGTGGATGTGGAGGGACATCCTGCGGCCGCGATGGTTGTTCGTGGCGTTCCGCTTCCTCACGCGCCCGATCGTCGCGCTGATCCTGTTCAACGGGCTGCTGCTGTTCACGCATTGGCCCGAGATCGTCGAGGCATCGGTACGGTTCGAGCTCACGCACTTCACGTTGCATGTCCTGCTGTTCGGGTCGGCGATCGTGATGTGGTGGCCGGTGATGTCGCCGCTCGTCGAGCTCCCGGCGCTGACCCCACCGGCGCAGATGATGTACCTGTTCGCGCAGTCGCTCGCGCCCACGATCCCGGCGTCCTTCCTCACCTTCGGTCACACGCTGCTGTACCCGGTGTACGGGACGTTCCCCCGGATCTGGGGCATCTCGGCGCTCAACGACCAGCTGATCGCCGGGCTCCTGATGAAGCTCGTCGGGGGGTTCATCCTGTGGGGGTTCGTCGCGACGATCTTCTTCCGGTGGTACGCCCGCGAGGAGCGCGACGGGTGGGACGCCCTCGCGCTCCGGCACGTGGAGCGTGAGCTGCGATCGAAGGTGTCGCGATGAGGCCGGCGCTGCGCGATCGTCTCGTGATGCCCGTCCTGCTGCCGCTCGGGATCCTGGCCGTGATCGCCGCGGCGCTCTTCGGTTTCTCGAGGATCCTCCTGTCGCTCACCCCTACGGCCGCGACGGCGACCGCGATCGTCGTGGCGATCGGCGTCGTGGTCACGGCCTCGGTGGCCGCAGGTCGCAAGCAGGTCCGGCTCTCGACCCTGGGGGCGATGCTGGGCGTGACGGCCGGCGCGGCGATGCTCGCAGGCGGGGTCGCGCTCGCCGTCGTCGGGGGGACCGAGGAGGAGCCGGGCGGGGACGAGAAGCCGGTGGTGACGCTCGCGGCTGCGAACATCGCGTTCGAGCCCACCTCGCTGAGGGTCCCGGCGGGCGAGGCGTTCACGTTGCAGTTCCACAACGAGGACGCGAACACCCAGCACAACGTCGAGATCTTTGACGATCCGGGGTTCGGCGGGACGCCGCTGTTCGACGGGGATCTGGTGACGGGCGTCACGCAGATCGACTACGCCGTCGACGCGCTCGACCCCGGCGGGTACTTCTTCAGGTGCGTCGTCCATCCAACGACGATGACCGGCAAGATGCAGGCGGTGGCGGGCGGCCCCGGCGGCCCGGGGGAGACCGGGCCCGGGGGTCCAGGAGGGCCGAGCGGCGTGACCATCGCGGCTCAGAACATCGCGTTCGACACCTCGACGATCCGGCTCGAACCGGTGCCGACGACGATCACGTTCGAGAACCGCGACGCCGGCGTGCAGCACGACATCGCGATCTACTCGGACAGCTCGCTCGCAGACGAGCTGTTCCAGGGGGAGCTGGTCACGGGACCCGCGACCGTGGAGTACGCCGTCCCCGCGCTGCCACCGGGCGAGCACTACTTCCAGTGCAACGTGCACCCGACCATGAACGGCACCGTCGTGGTCTCGGACGCGGGCGGGGGCGGCAGCGGTCCGCCGCCCGAGCCGACCGGGCCCTCCTAGCCGCCCGATCTCATCCGATCGGCACCATGACGAGGCTCCCCCTGGTTCGGCTACGCTCCGACCCGGCGACCGCGCTGACGTCGCCGAACGTGGGTGCCCACAAGGAGGGATCGGTATGAGCATGCGGGAGCGGGGCGCTCCGATGCTGCCCTGGTGGCTCTTCCTGATCACGGGGATCGCCTGGCTGTTGATCTCGTTGATCGTGCTCCGGTTCGACGTGACGTCGATCGCCGCCGTCGGCGCGCTGCTAGGGGTCATCTTCCTGACGGCCGGCGTCAACGAGTTCGTCCTGATGGGCGCGCGGCCGGGCTGGCGATGGGCGCACGCCATCCTCGGCGTCCTGTTCATCGGGGGCGGGATCTGGGCGTTCGTGCACCCGCTCGACGCCTTCTACGAGCTCGCCGCGATCCTCGGCTTCCTCCTCCTGCTCAAGGGGTCCCTCGACATCTCGATGGCATTCATGACACGAGAGGTCAACGATCTGTGGTGGCTCGGGCTCGTGGTGGGGATCCTCGAGGTGTTCCTTGCCTTCTGGGCCTCGCAGCAGATGTTCGCGCCGCGCGCCGCGCTGATCCTGATCTGGGTCGGGTTCGCGGCGATGTTCCGAGGGTTCACCGAGATCTTCCTCGCGTTCGACGCCCGGAGGCTGAGCAGAGAGCTGTCCGCGGCGGTATAGGAACAGCCATCGAGACGTCCCAGGGCGCGTTCTCGTTGCCGACGCGAGGTCCGGAACGATCGAGGAACGGAGGCGTCGTGAACGAGGGCGGCAACGGATCGCAGGAGCAGTCACCGGATGAGCTGGAGGCCGAGCTCGAGCGGCTGAGGGCGGAACGGCAGGAACTGGAAGCGCGGGTCGAGACCCTCGAGGCGAAACCTCAGAAGCGGCGGCGGACGCGGCGGATCCTCACCCCGATCCTGGTCACCCTGTCGATCCTCGTCTTCACCGTCACCGTTCCCGCGGCATGGGGTGCGCGGACGGTGTTGAACACGGACCGGTACGTGGCGACCGTCGCGCCGCTCGCGGACGATCCGGCGGTGCAGGCGTCGATCGCGACGAAGCTGACCGACCAGGTCTTCTCGGCGCTGGACGTGCAGGGGACGATCTCCGACGCTCTCGTATCGCTCGGCGAGCGCGCCACGGTGCTGGCGGGCCCGCTCACTACGGCCGTGAGGGGGTTCGTGCAGGACCAGGTCGAGAAGGTGGTGGCGAGCGATGCCTTCAAGACGTTCTGGGTGGAGGCGAACCGATTCGTCCATACGCAGGTCCTGGCGATCCTGCGGGGGGACACCGAGAGCATCAGCATCGTAGACGGAAAGGTGCTCCTGAATCTCCTGCCGATGGTGAACCTCGCGCTGGTGTCGATCCAGACGGTGGCATCCGACCTGGTCGGCCGTGAGGTGACGCTGCCACAGATCTCGGAGAGCGAGGCGCCGAGCGAGGCGATCACCAAAATCGAGCAGGCGCTCGGCATCGATCTGCCCGACACCTATGGGCAGATCGTGGTCTACGACTCGGAGGACCTGGCGGCGCTGCAGCGGGCCCTCTATGCATTCGAGCGACTGCTGGTCCTGCTTCTGGTCCTGATCCCGATCCTGGTCGGGGCGAGCCTGTTGGTCTCGACGCGTCGGCGCCGAACGCTGATCCAACTGACGACGGGGGCGGCGGTCGGTTTGGTCTTGATCCGCCGCATCGCGATCATGTCCCGCAACGACCTCTACGACAAGGTCGACACCCAACGGTTCCCCTCGGTGCGTGTCCTGACCGACGACCTGATGGAAAGCCTCTTCCGCTACACGGCGATCCTGCTGGTGATCGTGCTGCTGGCGCTGCTGATCGCCCTGATCACGGGTCCCTACCCGTGGGCGGTGACCGTGCGCGGCTGGGTGCGGGACGGGGCCCGGGGGGTGGCGGCCGCCTTCACCGGCGAGCCCCTGCCGGCCACGGGCCGGGTGCGCTGGATCCGCGCGCACCGGGACGGGCTGATGCTCGGCGGCGCGCTCATCGCCGTCGCGCTGCTGTTGCTGTTCGACCTGTCGCTGTGGGGGTTCGTCATCGCCGGGATCGTGATCGCGCTGTACGAGATCGCCCTGGCACGCCTGGGTCACGAGCCCGAGGAGGCCGAGGCGGCGTAGCGGTTACTGGAGCCGGGGGAGCTTCGGACCCCAGTCGTAGACGACGGTCGTACGGACCAACAGGTCCTGCACCGACTCGTTCCGGCTGCTGACCGCGCTCCAGAACAACCCGATCGGGAAGAGCGCGCACAGGGTGGCGCGCACGAACGCTCGCCACAGCGGCAGACCGGCGTCGCGCGAGGACACCACGCGCAGGCCGAGCACGCCCTTGCCCCACGTGCGACCGGTGTTGGCCCATCCGATCGTGAGGTATGCGATCAGCACGATCCAGCCGAGCGTGCCCAGGCGCAGCGTCGAGACCTCCGGCCACGAGAACCGGCGGGGGTGCAGCAGGAACCGGACGCCGCTCACGGCGAAGTAGACGCCGACCACGGCGGCGACGACCACGAGGAGGTCGATCGTGTCGGCGAGGAATCGGGACACGATCCCGGCGCGCTGGCCCTGCATCCCTCGGGCCATCGGCGGGGCGGACACGCTCACGGTCGCTCCCGGCCTTCGGGCTCGTGCGGCCCGCCGGCCGCGGGCTCGCTCGGTGCGTTCGGTGGCGTCGCGGCGGGGCCCTCGGCGTTGCCGCGCCCCAGCAACCGTTCGCGCAGCCGTGAGATGGCGCGGTCGGCGTTCATGCTCTGAACGCGGATGCCGCCGACGGTCTCGTTCGTCATGGAGCCCACCGCGTCCTGGATCAGCTTGATGAGGTCGAGCTCCTCGATGACCTCGGCCGCGATCGCCGTGAGGTCCAGACGCCTGACCAGGGCCTGCAGGTCGATCCTGTCCGCGACGGCCTGGATGTCGACGCGGCGCACGACCTGATCGAGGTCCACGCTCGCGACGATCGTGTCGAGGTCGAGTCGGGACACGATCTCGTCGACCGGGACCCGTTCCACGATCGCTCGAACGTCGATGCGTTCGACGATGCGGTCGAGGTCGATCCGGCTCACGATCACGTCGATGTCCAGACGCGCGATCGCCCGGTCGAGGTCGAGCCGGTCGATCACCCGGTCGAGCTCGATGCGTTCGGCGACGAGCTCGTTGAGGTCGATCTGGTCGAGGGCCGCGTCCACGACTTGTGGGACCAACAGACGCAGGAACGATGCCGCCGCGTCCTCGTCGCCCGGGCGTCGCTCGCGCCATCGGGCATCGAGCGCCCCGAGCCGCTCCCCGGCCTGGCGGAGCGGTTCCTGGACGAACCCCGGGCTCGTCAGGAGCGAGAGGAACAGCTCCGCGCTGCGGACCATCGTCGTGGCGGCGCGGGCGCCCCACCGAGCGCCCTCGAGGGCGATCCCGATCGCCGCGCCGGCGACGAGCGGGACCCCGGTGGCCGCTCGAGCGGCCTCATCGCCGGGCGTCTCGCCCTCGGCGAAGGGTTCCTGGCCGAGCGTTCTGGCGACGGCCTCCGCGAGTACATCGGAGGCGAGCGCGGTCAGCCCGATCGCGATGCGGAACGACTGCTCGACGAGCTCCTGGAGCGGCGGTGGGGGCTGGGCGGCGACCCGAAGCGGGACGACCTTGCCGAGACGTTCGGCTGAAGCGGCGCCCTCGTCCACGGTCGGCCTCTCGTTCGGGGTGCCCATCATCACCCCCCGGGCGACGAGGTGCCAACAGCGCGTCATCGCTGGGCTACCATCGCCGTGCCCGAACGTCGTCCGGGCAGGTCACGTGTCGATGCGTGGAGGACGTCCTGGAGCCGCAGCCGCCCGCCCCCGGATCCGAGCTCCCCGACGGCCTGCCCCGGACCGAGCCGGCGAAGCCGCCCGCGTCATCGTCGGCCCCCTCCAGGACGGACGCCGAGGCCACGAGCAAAGCGGGCCGCGTCGCACGTGCTCGCCGCTCCGCGGCGGAGCTCGAGCGTCGGGCGCGGCGCGAGTTCGACTACGCGAAGGAACAGCACCCCACGGTGCGGCTGGCGGTCCGGGCCTTCGAGAGCGATCGCAGGCGCGCTGGTGGCCTCCTCGCGGGGGGACTCGCGTATCGGATCTTCCTGTGGCAGATCCCGCTCGCCCTGTTCCTCGTGAGCGCCCTCGGCCTGGCCACCGAGCTGTCGGGGGACGATCCCGCCGATCTCGCGAGGAAGACCGGCATGACCGCGGCCCTCGCTGGGGCGATCTCGCAGGCCGTCGCGGCGTCGGACAGCGCCAGGTGGTGGCTCCTGACCCTCGGTGCGTTCCTGACGGTCTGGGCGGGGCGGGGCGTGTACCGAGGGGTTCGGTTGGTGAGCGAGCTTGCGTGGGACACCCGCACGCCCAGCGGAAGCGCGCTGAGGGGTTCCCTGGCCGTCACCGGCTTCGGTCTGCTCGCCATCGCCCTGCAGGCGTTCATGCCGAAGATCGGCCAGACGCTCAGCCTCCCCGCCCTGGTGCGGTTCGTCCTGGGTCTGATCCTCGCCACGTCGTTGGCGTTCGCGGTGCTGCGCCTGCTGCCGCGGGCGGACGCGCCATGGACCTCCGTCGTGCCCGGTGCCGTGCTGATCGGCGTCGGGATGCGCCTGCTGGGGCTGGGCGTCTCGACGTACTTCGCCTACCGCCTCGACCACAGCGACGATCTGTACGGGGCGCTCGGGTTCGCCGCCGTGATGATGCTGTTCCTGTTCCTCGTCGCGCGGCTGTTCGTGGCCGCGCAGTTCCTGAACGCCACGCTGCACGCTCGGCGTGAGCCGCCGCCGAGCGCCGGCGCGCGGTGACTCAGCCCGCGTCGGCCGGCGGGATCGCGGCGGAGATCATCATCCCCAGGGCGGCGCCACCCACGACGTCGTGGGGCAGATGCGCGCCGACGTACATGCGACCGAACCCCACCATCCCCACGATCCCCGCGAGGAGGGGCCGCGCGGTCGCAGGGAGCTCCTCGGCGGCGACGAGCGCGAGCGTGGTCGCGACGGCGGTGTGGCCCGACACCCAGCCGAGGTCGCCCGCGATCCCCTCGCGGATCGTGACGTCGGGCAGGACGCCCTGCGGCCGCGCTCGGCCCCCGAACGGCTTGACGAGCTTCACACCCAGCCAGGCGATCGTGCCGCCCACGGCCAGCCTCGCTGCCAGGCGCCTGTGCCCGGTCACGAGCGCGAGGCCCGAGACGGCCGGCACCGTTGCGACCGTTCCGGCCTGCATGATCGCGCGAACGGGGATGCGGATCCGGTCGCTCGCGCGGTTGACGGTCCGGAAGACCCGTTCCTCGTAGTCGGGGAGCCTGCCACGCCGGGCCTCGGCGAGGCTGACGAGGAACAGGCCTGCGCCGAGCGCGAACCGGCCGAGCCGCCAGGTCCGGACCACGCGTTGAGCGCTACGCGGTGCGCCGACCGCGCACCAGTCCCCACCCGGCAGTGACGATGATCGCGCCGAGGATCGACCCGATCAGGCCGCTCGGCCGGAAGTCCAGGCCATCGCCGGCGATCAGGCTCGCGAGCAGCCCGCCCACGAACGATCCGAGGAACCCGGCGGCCAGCGCCTCGGTCCAGTCGGTCCGGCCGTGGATCCGGCC
>DAIOFZ010000093.1:0-8947 GCA_036745475.1 Actinomycetota bacterium
TCCGGGGGTGGGACTCGAACCCACAACCTACGGATTAACAGTCCGCCGCTCTGCCAATTGAGCTACCCCGGAGAGAGTCGACGCAGTCTACCAACGGCCTCGGATTGGACTAGGCTCAGGGGATGCGGTTCCGAACCGGTCTCATGGTGGGAGGGGTGCTCGGCTACCTCGTCGCCCGCGAGCTCACCAAGCAGGACCCGGACGACGAGCGGCCACCCGGCGTTCGCGCGGCGATGGCAAGGCATCCGTCCAATCGGATCGCCGTACACGGACGGCGCATCGCCGAGAAGGCGGGCTGGAAGAGCGTCGAGGCGATCCAGCGGGCTCGTGCGAACATCCAGCGGCGGCTCGACCCAGACGTCGACGACATCTCGCTGAACTGAGGGTCCGGTCTCCGCGGCCGAAGGCTACTCGAGGTAGTCGCGCAGCTTCTGCGACCGTGACGGGTGGCGGAGCTTCGACAGGGTCTTCGACTCGATCTGCCGGATCCGTTCCCGGGTGACGCCGAACTCGCGGCCGACCTCCTCCAGCGTGCGCGGGTGGCCGTCGAGGAGCCCGAAGCGGAGCTGGATGACTTTCTTCTCGCGTTCGGACAGGGTGTGGAGCACGGACTCGAGCTGCTCCTGCAGCAGGATGAAGCTGGCCGCGTCGACGGGGACGACGGCGTCGGAGTCCTCGATGAAGTCGCCGAGGTGCGAGTCCTCCTCCTCCCCGATCGGGGTCTCGAGGGAGACGGGCTCCTGGCTCACCTTCAAGATCTCGCGCACCTTGTCGGCGGGGATGCCCATCTGCCGCCCGATCTCCTCCGGGAGCGGCTCACGGCCGAGATCCTGCAGGAGCTGTCGCTGGATGCGGACGAGCTTGTTGATCGTCTCGACCATGTGCACCGGGATGCGGATCGTGCGGGCCTGGTCGGCGATCGCGCGGGTGATCGCCTGGCGGATCCACCACGTCGCGTACGTCGAGAACTTGTACCCCTTGGAGTAGTCGAACTTCTCGACCGCTCGGATCAAACCGAGGTTCCCTTCCTGGATCAGATCGAGGAACAGCATCCCGCGGCCGACGTACCGCTTCGCGATCGAGACGACGAGGCGCAGGTTCGCCTCGATCAGCTTGCGCTTCGCGAGCTGTCCGTCGCGTTCGACGCGGCGCAGGAAGTCATCGAGCGCCTCGCGCGTCTTCGGCTTGTAGGTCTTGCCGATGCGGTCGCGCCCGATGCCCTCCACCTTGCCGAACTTCTCGACCTGGTGGTCGCGGATCGCGACGACGGACTCGGTCACCAGGCGAAGCCGCTTCTGGTCGACCCGGTCCTCCTCCTCGGTGAGCTCGCGAAGCACGGTCGCGAACTCCCCCGCCTCGATCCGCCGGGCGAGATCGACCTCCTGAGCGGCCGTGAGGAGCGGGACCTTCCCGATCTCCTTCAGGTACATCCGGACGGGGTCGTTCGTGGGTGCCTTCAGGAGATCCACGTCGAGCTGGCGCTGGGCGGATCCGTCGACCTCGTCGCCGGGGACCTCGATGACCTCGATCCCCTCGCCGCGAAGGTGCTCCTCGACCTGGGTCAGGAACTCCTCGACCTGTTCGGGCGTGAAGTCGTCGACGGGAACCGATTCGAGCAGGTCGTCGGAGGTCACGAAGCCGCGCTCACGCCCGCGGGCGGTGATCTGTTCCTTCGCTTCCTCCAGACCCAGGTCGCGGGTGACTTCGGTCAATGCTCTCGCTCCCATATGCTCCAGGTGGGAAACGTCGGGAAGTGTACGAGTTGTGGGCACCCGTGACCCGTGTGGTTGGGACTGCAGCGCGGGGTCGTTCGCACTACGCCGCATCGTGTCCTCGCTCTCGTAGACGACGCAGCTCGCCGTCGGCCGCGATCAGCCGCTCGAACATCTCGTCGTATCTCGGGTCGGTCACCGGGTTCATCTTCTGCAGCTCCCGACGGAGCGCGGCGCTGCGGCGTCGCAGGAGGAATTCCTGGAGCCTCACCCAGACCTCCTCCGGATAGCCGGGGAGCAGATCGCCGTCGAGCGGCTCGAGCGCCAACGCCGTGAGCGCCTGGACGTCCTCCTCGTCACCGCCCTCGGCGTCCGAACCACTGACGCGGCCGTCGGTCTCCCGGAGCAGGTGCAGCAGCTCTCGGTGCCGGGTCGTGCGGAAGTGCTCGTCGGTCAGGCGCGGCGCGATCCGACCGAACGCCTCGGCGTCGCGGGCGAGGATCCTGAGCATTTCCCGCTCGACCTTCTCCTGCGCCGAGGCCCGCTTGACGGCCTGCTGAACTTCGACGGGGCGCCCCGAGAGCCGCTGGTCGATCGCGAGCACGACCGAGCCCTCGGACACGCCGGCGAGCTCCGCGAGCAGGTGCGCGTACTCGCTCTGCCGGACCGGGTCGCCGAGCTGTTCGAGCATAGGGACGGCCGCGGCGACCGCCGCGCTCTGGCCCTCGATCGTCGAGAGGTCGTGACGGCCCACGGTCCTTCGCACCATGTACTCCACGAGCGGGACGGCCCTGCCCGCGAGCTCGCGGAGGGCCTGTCCCCCGTGCTTTTCGACGAAATCCGCCGGGTCCAGGCCCTCGGACAGGATCAGGACGACCGGCTGGACCGGGAACCGCTCGACGAACTCGAAGGCGCGTTCGGCGGCGCGCGCGCCCGCATCGTCCGAGTCGAAGGCGAGCACCATCCGCTGCGCGAACCGCGACGCGAGCCGGAAGTGCCCCTCTCCGAGCGCGGTCCCGCACGTCGCGACCGTGTTGGTCACCCCGGCCCGGACCATCGAGATCACGTCGGTGTAGCCCTCGACGAGGTAGAGCTCGCCGAGCTTGGTGGCCGACGCCTTGGCGCGCTGCAGGTTGTAGAGCACCTCCGCCTTTCGGTACACCGGCGTCTCGGGCGAGTTCAGGTACTTCGGCCCTTCGTCGCGACCGCTGCCGCCGGGCAGGATCCGCGCGCCGATCCCGACCGCTTTGCCGGAGAGGTCGTGCACCGGGAACGTGATCCGGCGGCGGAACCGGTCGCGGACGTTGCCCTCCTGGTCCTTGATCGCGAGCCCGGCATCAACAAGGAGCTCGGCCGAGAGCGACCTCACCAGCCGCCGGAGCAGGAAGTCCGGATAGGCCGGCGCGTACCCGATCTCGAACTCGGCGGCGACATCGCGGTCGATCCCGCGGGACTCGAGGTAGGCCCGGGCCTCCTCCCCCTCCTGGGATTCCAGCAGGGTGCGGTGGTACAGCTCGAATGCGGCCTCGTTGGCTCGGACCAACGCCTGGCGCTTGGACGCGACGCGGCGTTCGGCGGGCGTGTCGCCCTCGTAGCGCAGGGTGACGCCGGCATCCTTGGCGAGACGCTCGACCGCCTCGGCGAACTCGAGGCGCTCGACGTCGCGAAGGAACCCGATTGCGTCGCCGCCCTTGTCACACCCGAAGCAGTGATACAGGCCCTTGGAGGGCGAGACGCCGAACGATGGCGTCTTCTCCGTGTGGAACGGACACAGCCCCACCAAGCGGTCGTGTCCTGCCTTCTTCAGCGTCAGGTAGCCGGAGACGAGCTTGACGATGTCCGTGCGTTCGCGAACCGCGGCGATGTCCTCGTCCCTGATCCTGCCGGCCACGTTCCTCCCCTTCGACCTCGCCTCGCGCCGGCTACAGCAACCAGCGTTGGGGAAGGAACAGCTGCTCGTAGATCCGCAGAGCGTACCGGTCCGTCATGCCGGCGATGTAGTCGGCGACACGGGTCGGCAGGTCTCCCGGCGCCCGATGGTACTCCCGCGGAACCTCCTCGGGGTGATCGAGATAGTGCGCGAACAGGCTCCGGACCATCGAGATCGCCTTGTCCTGCTCCGAGCGGGCCTCGTCCCGCAGGTAGACGTGGTCGAACAGGAACTCGCGCAGCGCGTCGAGCGCCTGGAACACGTCGTCGGACAGCCCGACCTCGGGTCCGTCGGCGCTGCGGCCGACGAGGTCGGTCACCAGGGTGTTGATCCGGGACGAGTGGGTTTCGCCGAGGACCTCGAGGGGCGCGGCGGGCAGCTCGGTCCGACCGATGACGCCGGCCCGCACCGCGTCGTCGACGTCGTGGTTCACGTACGCGATGCGGTCGGCGAACCTCACGAGCTGCGCCTCCGGCGTCGAGGGCGACGGCATCGACCAGGTGTGGTGCACGATGCCGTCGCGGACCTCCCAGGACAGATTCAGGCCCTGCCCGTCGTTCTCGAGATGATCGACGATCCGAAGGCTCTGCTCGTTGTGGCGGAACGGCCTCCCCAGGAACGGCGTGAGCGCCTGCTCGCCCAGGTGCCCGAACGGCGTGTGTCCGAGGTCGTGACCGAGCGCGATCGCCTCGGTGAGGTCCTCGTTCAGGCGGAGCGCACGGGCGGCGGTCCGGGCGATCTGGCTCACCTCGAGCGTGTGGGTGAGCCGGACGCGGTAGTGATCGCCTTCGGGGGCGAGGAACACCTGCGTCTTGTGCTTCAGGCGCCGGAACGCCTTCGAGTGCACGATGCGGTCGCGGTCTCGCTGGAAGCAGGTCCGGAGGTCATCGTGTGGCTCTTCGTGCTCTCGGCCCTTGCTCGCCGAGGCAAGCGTCGCGGTCGGCGCCAGCGTCTCGCGCTCGATCTCCTCGGAACGTTCTCGGGGTACCGCCACGCTCCGATCTTACCGTCGCGCTCCGACGCACCTTTTCCACCGACCCGCAGTACGATCGCCGCTTCGACGTCGGTCCGTCCCGATCCCGTCCCGCTCGAGGAGGCCACGATGAGAGGCGTTCGGATGCGCGTCATGGTAGGTCTCGCGGCGCTGTCGGTGCTCGCGGCCGCGTGCGGGGACGACGCGAAAGACGCGGGTGCGGGCGGCTCGATGGCCGGTCCGACCGGCGCGACCGCTGCAGCCGGAGCCACGGAGTCGGGTGAGGACGCCGGCGCGGGGAGCCTGTACGGAGGCTCGAACGAGATGACCGGAGCCACCGGAGCGACCGGCGAGGTGGACGCCGACGTCTCGGTGTCTCTCAACAACTATCTATTCGATCCGGGCACCGTGAAGGTGGACAGCGGTGACGTCGTCGCCGTTCGTAACGGCAACGCGCGGACCCCGCACACGTTCACGGTCGTCGGGGAGGACGTCGACCTCGAGCTCGCGCCGCTCGCGACCGAGACCGTGACGATCGACCTGCCGCCGGGAACGTACCAGTTGATCTGCCGGTTCCACGAATCCCTCGGCATGACGGCGAAGCTGAAGGTGGGCTAGAGATCCGGCCAGCCTAGCGCCCGAACAGCCGGTAGTAGACGTACGCGAGCGTCTCGCGGAGGTAGCCCCCGAACCGCGTCCCCTCCGTGCGAGCCGCCGAGTGCCATGTCGCCGACGCGTACGCCTCGAGGCCGAGGTCGGACGCCATCCGCTTGATCCGCAGGTTGTGCCAGGGATCCGAGACGAGGAACGCGGCCTCCATCCCGCGCTCGCTCATCCACGCCGCGGCAGCCTCGAGGCTCTCGAACGTTGTCGAACCGACCGGCGACGCCACCACGGCATCCGAGGGGACACCCTGGGCGATCAACCACTCGCGTCCGGCGTCCGCCTCCGTCGACCGGTCGCCGGGCGCGCCGCCGCCGAGCACCAGGATCGTGTCGGCCCGGCCCTCCTCGTACAGCAGCCTCGCGTGTTCGAGCCGGCCCTCGAACACCGGCGACGGATCGCCGTCGTACTGCGCAGCGCCGAGGACGAGGATCGCGTCCACGTGCTCGATCGTGCTGGCATCGTCCGTGTGCGCCGCCCGCCAGACGGCGATCCCCGTGCCGGCCAACGCGATCACGATCGCCGCGGCCACCGTGGTGATCGTGATCAGCACGGGGTGTCGACGGACCGCCTCCATGGAGGCGATGCTAGCAACGCCTCCCACGAACACTCTCGGGAGCGAGATCCCTACCTGAGTGCGATGCCGGCGAGTGCGAGCAGGTCGAGGAACTCGCGTTGGTCGAATCCCCGACCCAGGACGGCCCTCGGGTCGCACATGCCGCCCTCCTCCCAGGTGAGGACCCACACGCGGTGGGGACCGCCGGCGAGACGCCCCGTCCGGCCGCCGACGAGCTCGACCGTCCCGGCGTCGGGGAGGCCCTCGCCGAACTCGCCGGGGATGCCGGCGAACGCGTGCAGCTCGCGTCCGGCCTCGTCGCGGAAGCCGAGCCGCAGACCGATCCGATCCGGATAACGCTCCTCGAACGTGTCCGTCCGCTCGAACCCCGGCGGGGTGACGAAACGCACCTCACACACGTTCCGTTGCGCGGTCGGCATGGGTTGCGTCGCGGCCCCGCCCCCACACGCGACGAGTGTCAGCACACCCGACACGAAGGCCGCGGCGTTCCGCGCACCCGTCACGGGAGCGACTCCGCCAACGGCCCGAGCAGCGGGCCCGTTCCGTCGGGGCTGGCCTCCTGCCCCAGGCCCGCGTAAAGCCCGCCGAGGCTCCGCACCCGCTCGGGCAGGATGGTCGCCTCGATCCCCAACGTCGCGGCGAGCTCGGCGAACGCTCGGGCGCCCTCCTCGGTACGGAACGCGCTCACGAGTGCGAACTCGCCTGGCTCGCCCACCTGTTGACGGAAGCCCTGGAACTGTGCGAGCGGCACCACGTAGTACCCGTGGAGATCGCCGAAGGCGAGCGCCGCGTTGGCCGCCTCTGCGTCCGCCCGGCTCGAGAAGACCCCACCCACAACGGCGAGCAGCAGCTCGCCCGCTCCCGTGTCCGCCGGCACCACGGGACCGATAGGAGAACCATGGGGCGATCGAACGGGTGCCTTCCCGGCGGCGCCGGCGATCACCCCCGCCGAGGCCGTCACGCCGACCACGAGTCCGACGGCGATAGCTTGTTTCCGCTTCATCGAAGCCTCCTCCGCTGACTCAGTAGTTGGTGGCGTACTGGAAGTGCATGGGGTCGCAGAACGCCAGCCCCCAGTACCAGCCGTGGTTCTGCCAGATCGACGAGTGGTACTTGTTGACCGTCGACGTGCACTTGCCCATGTACTCCTCGGCCGACGACACGTCGATAGCGATCCCGAACGCGTGGGTGCTCCATTCGTTGGAGTTCCGCTTGGTTCGGCACACGTACCCGTAAATCCCGTGCCTGATGTACGGCTGCAGGTGGGCGTTCTGGATGTGCCCGTAGACGTCGTTGTCCAGGTTGGTCGACTTCCCGCCCTTGTCCGAGACCATCGCAGTCGGACGACCACCGAGCTTGCGATGGAACCTGAACGAGTACGTGACCCCGTTGTCCGCCGCGGTCCACCTCATCGAGATCGCCCTGGCATCCGCGTTGCACGGCTGCCCGAACCGATTGACGATCTGCGTGTACCCGCTGGGACGCGACGGGTAGTTGACGTGCTGATCTCGCCAACCGAGCCGCGACCAATGGAACGCGACGACCATCGGCAGCACGACCGCTATCGGCATCGCGGTGCTGAGGAACCGGAGCACTCCCCTGCCATGCGAACATGTCCGCACGAGCCACCTCCTCGGAGCCCGGGGGAGGCGGGAGAGATCTCGGAGCCTAGCGAACGCGCGTTCGACCGCGCATCGCCAAGGCGGGGGATTCCTTCGGTGAGCGAGGACCATTCGCCGCCGAGCGGCGTGGTCGCGTCAGACGTCCTTGGTCATCGAGGTCCGTCAGGTCGACGCAGACTCCGCCGATCCCACGGCGGCTTGGCCGGCGGCGAGGCGGGCCGTCTCGACCCGGAACGGCGAGCAGCTCACGTAGTCGAGGCCGAGCCGATGGCAGAACGCGACCGATGCCGGGTCGCCGCCGTGCTCGCCGCAGATCCCGATGTGCAGGCTGGGGTTCGCGGCCCGGCCCTCCTCCACCGCGATCCGCATCAGGCGCCCGACCCCCGGCTGATCGATCGTGACGAACGGGTTGACCGGGACGAGCTTGCGTTCCTCGTACATCCCGACGAACTTGCCGATGTCGTCGCGGCTGAAGCCGAACGCCGTCTGTGTGAGGTCGTTGGTGCCGAACGAGAAGAACTCGGCCGCCTCCGAGATCTCCCCCGAGGTGACCGTTGCCCGCGGGAGCTCGATCATCGTGCCCCACTCGAGGTGATCGAGCCGGACGCCCTCGGCCCGAAGCACCGCCGCCGCAACCGGTTCGAGTTCGGCGCGCATCTGCTCGAGCTCCGGCTTGGTCGCGACGAGCGGGATCATGATCTCGACCTTCGGGTCCCGTCCCTCCTGCTTGACCCGTGCCGCCGCCTCGCAGATCGCGCGGACCTGCATCGCGTACAGCCCGGGCTTCACGATCCCGAGCCGCACCCCGCGCAGGCCGAGCATCGGGTTTGCCTCGTGGAGCTGGTCGACCTTGCCGAGGATCACCCGCGCCTCGTCCAACGGCACCCGCTCGTCGCGCAGCCGGACCTCGTCCTCGCCCCGCTCCTCGGCCCGAGCCACGCCGACGGCGAGCTCGACCTGGTTCGGGAGGAACTCGTGCAGCGGGGGGTCGAGCAGCCGGACGGTGACCGGCAGACCGTCCATGGCCCGGAAGATCCCGACGAAGTCCTCGCGCTGGAGCGGGAGAAGCGCGTCGTACGCCTTCTGCTCCTCCTGCTCGGTCTCCGCGAAGATCATCTGGCGCACCGCGCCGACCCGCTCCTCGCCCAGGAACATGTGCTCGGTCCGGCACAACCCGATGCCCTCGGCGCCTCGACCGCGCGCGTTGCTCGACTGGTCGGGCGTGTCGGCGTTCGCGCGGACGCGCAGACGACGGCGCGCGTCCGCGACGCTCATCAGGCGCTCGAAGGCCTTCCAGATCTTCTCCCCGCGAGCCTCCTCATCGCCGGATCGCGCCTTCTCGAGCTCGGACTCCTCGAGGGGTAGCTCCCCCACGTAGACGTTGCCCGTGAAGCCGTCGATCGTGACGACCTCACCCTCCTGCACGGTCGTGCCGTTTGCGGTGAACGTCTTGCCCACGGGGTCGAGCTT
>DAIOFZ010000094.1:0-8898 GCA_036745475.1 Actinomycetota bacterium
ACCCCATCGTCGCGGCGAGCGACTGACCGGTCGAGTAGAGGTTCGACGGGAGCATGCGGCCGATCACGACCACCATCGTCGTGAACAGGAGCGCGAACCCGGCGCCCTCGAACACGGTGAGGACGGACAGGATCGTCGGGTCCTCGACCAGACCCCACAGCAGGAACCCCGTCGCGTACACGACGCACCCGGCCACGTACACGGCCCGCAGGCCGAAACGCTTCGAGAATCGAGACGAGAGTCGCATGACGGGCACCTCGACCAGCCCGCCCAGCGCGGTCCCGATCCCCACCAGCAGCGCGCCGCCGCCGGCGCGCTCGATCTTCAGACCGATGAAGTTCCACGCCGCGTTGAACCCGGTCCACACCAGGAGCAGGGCCAGCAGGAACATCCAGAACCTCGGGGCCGCCCGGAACACCGCGCCCACCGCGCCGAGCCGGCCGTGACGGATCGCGCGGGCCGGCCGGTCGGGCTCGATCGCGACGGCGGCCCACACGAAGATGGCGAGGGCCGCGGACGCGACGACCGGCATCCCCCACCGGACGCCCACCTGCTGCAGGAGCACGCCGATCAGCAGGCACGCCGTGGCGTACGCAAGGCTCTCCCACCCACGGATGCGCCCGTACTCGGTCATCCGGTCGTCGCCGAGGAACTCGAGGGCGATCGCGTCGACGTTCGGCGCGACGGTGGCGCTCAGGCCGGCGAACACGAACGCCGTCACGACCACCGCGAGGTAGGTCTGCGCCCCGAACAGCGCGAACGCGCCGATCGCACCTCCCAGCGCCCCGATCTGCAACGCGCGACGTCGGCCGAGCGAGGTATCGGCGAGATGGCCCCAGAGCGGGCTGAGCAGCAGGCGCGCGATCGCCATCGCGGCGATCACCACGCCGATCTCGGCCGCGGTGAGCCCCTTGCCGTCCAGGAACAGCGAGAGGAAGGGGAACGAGGCCGCGATGAAGACGCCGAAGAGCACGAACAGCGTCTGCACGGCGACCGCGGGACGGATCCGTGGAGCCCCGGCCGCCCGCATCGAGCAACGGTAACAGGGGTCCTCCGAGGACCGTCCCGCCGGACGTCGTCAGGGTTCGCGACGCAGGGCGCGGCAGGTCAGCCGGCTCCCCTCGCGCAGCGGGTATCGCTCACCCGTGTCGGCGAACCCCAGATGTTCGTAGAAGGCGATCGCTCCGTCGTTGGTCTCGGTGACCCCCAGGCCCACCCAGCGCGCGCCCCACGACCGCGCCCACCCGAGGACCCCCTCCACCAACCGCCCGCCGACGCCCGCGCCCCGGCACGTCGGGTCCACCCACATCCCGAAGAGGTGGGCATGGTCCTCGTCGCCGGTGCGCGAACCCACGGCCATCCCGATCCATCGATCACCTCGCTCGGCGACCAACATCGCGTTCGTGGCCCCCTCCCACCCCTCGATCCAGGCGATCCACTCCGGACGACCGAGGGACCGCTCGCGCTCGAGCGTCGAGCCGAAGGCATCGGGCGCGTCGGCGAGCGCGCGGAGGCGCAGGTCGCGGACGCGCTCCCACTCCCCCCGCGTCAGCAGCCTGATCCGCTCTGGCCTGATCCGCTCTGGCCTGATGCGCTCTGGCCTGATCCGCTCTGACGATCCCATCCTCACGCAGAGTAGTGGGCGGACGTTCTGGCGGCCGCGATACTTGGGCGGTGCCGAACGACGACGCCGCGTGGTGGCGGGACGGGGTCCTGTACCAGATCTACGTCCGCTCGTTCGCGGACACCGACGGCGACGGGATCGGCGACCTGCAGGGCGTGATCGACCACCTCGACCATCTGGCATGGCTCGGGGTCGACGGCATCTGGCTCTCGCCCATCCACCCCTCGCCGAACACGGACTGGGGCTACGACGTCGCCGACTACCTGGACGTGCATCCGGAGCTCGGCGACCTGCAGACGCTGGACCGGCTGGTTGCCGAGGCCGGCGCGCGCGACATCCGCATCCTGCTCGACCTCGTCCCCAACCACACCAGCGACCGGCACGCGTGGTTCGTGGACGCCCGGTCTTCGCGCGAGGCCGAGCACCGGGAGTGGTACGTCTGGGCCGATCCACGGCCGGACGGCTCGCCGCCCAACAACTGGCTCTCGGTGTTCGGCGGCCCGGCGTGGGAGCTCGACCCGGCGACCGGCCAGTGTTACCTGCACAACTTCCTTCCCGAGCAGCCCGATCTCAACTGGTGGAACCGCGAGGTCCACGACGCCTTCGACGACATCATGGGCTTCTGGTTCGAGCGTGGGATCGCCGGGTTCCGCATCGACGTGGCCAACGGCCTTGTCAAGGACGCCGAGCTGCGGGACAACCCGCCTCCCACCGGCGAGGATCCGCCCGAGGTTCTGCGGCGGGGGCAACGGTTCGTCCACAACATGAACCGGCCCGAGGTGCACGACGTGTACCGGCGATGGCGAACGCTTGCCGACGCCTCCGGGCGCGTGCTGGTGGGCGAGACGTGGTTGTTCGATCCCGAGGTGCTCGCGACGTTCTACGGGAGCGATCTGGACGAGCTTCACCTGTGCTTCAACTTCTCGTTCATGTTCGCGAACCTCGAGGCGAATGCGCTCCGGGCGATCGTGGAGGCGACCGACGCGGCGTTTCCGGAAGGCGCGCAGCCCGCGTGGACAGGGTCGAACCACGATGTCGGGCGCTTCCCGAGCCGATGGTGCGCCGGCGACCCCGCGAGGATCAGGTGCTCCCTCATGACGCTGCTCACGCTCCGCGGGACGCCGTTCCTCTACTACGGGGACGAGATCGGCATGACCGAGGTGCCGGTCGTGGGCGAGGACGTGCGTGACGGCCCCGGCCTGATCGGCGAGGCGCAGGTTGTCCGGGACCCGGGACGCACGCCGATGCAGTGGACGGACCAGCCGGGCGCCGGCTTCACGCGCGGCGACGTCCGGCCGTGGCTGCCGATCGGCGACCGGCGCGCGATCAACGTCGAGAGTCAGCGCCGAGACCGGGGTTCGATGCTCCACCTGTGCCGCGACCTCATCGCCCTGCGCCGCGAGACGCCGGATCTACGTTCGGGCTCCTACGCATCGCTCCCCTCGCCGAAGGAGGCGTGGACCTGGCGACGGGGCTCCTCGACGACCGTCGCCGTGAACCTGTCGGGCGTTTCGGTCACGGTGCCGGTCGAAGCCGGGGTGATCGCGATCGGGACCGACCGGTCACGTGATGGTGAGACGGTCGACGAAGACCTCAGCCTCGGCCCGTGGGAGGGAGCAGTGCTGCGCGTCGCTCCCGCCTCAGCAGGACCAGGTGGTCGGCCACGCCCACGCTCGTGAACGGCAGGATCGGCGCCAGCAGGACAGCGGCCTCCGGCACAAGGCGAACGGTGACGAACGCCCAAGTCGTCACGACGAGCACGGCGAGGGTCCTCGCCTTCCACGGACGATCGACGTCCGTGCGAAGGGCCACGATGCCGCCCGCGCCGACCCCCGCGACGAAGCCGGTGACGGCGTCGGCGGAGAGCGCGGAGATGGGGATGCCGATCAACAGGGTCAACCCCATCGCCCTGGCAACAGCCCCAGGCGCGCGCGGGTGCTGCGAGGCGAACGCGAGGACCACGAAGACGAACGGCATGAGCATCAGCCCGAACGCGATCCACAGTCCGGGCGCCGCGACCCCACCCGATCGCGTCGACCCGACGGAGACCGCGCCGATCAACAGCGCCCAGAAGGCCGGTGTGAGCAGCAAGGTCGCCAGCAGGATCGCCCGCCACATGCGGCGAGGGACCCTGGGGTCCACGCTCGCTCCGGCGTGCGATGACGCTCCGGCCATCGGCTCAGCCCTTGACGGAGCCGGCCGTCAGCCCGCGCACGAAGTACTTCTGGAGCGAGAAGAAGACGATCAGCGGGAGGATCATCGAGATGAACGCCGCGGCCGTGAGCAGGTGCCAGGTCGCTCCCCGCTCGCCCACAAGCCCGGCGAGCGCGATGGGCAGCACCATCGTCTCCCGCGTCCCCCCAAGGAACACGTACGCGACCAGGAGGTCGTTCCACACCCAGAGGAACTGGAAGATCGCGAACGCCGCAAGCGCCGGCACCGAGAGCGGAACCACCAGCCTCCAGAAGATCGTGAAGTGGTCGGCACCATCGATCTTCGCCGATTCGATGATCGAGGACGGCAGGGATCCGATGTAGCTGCGCAGCAGGTAGATCGCCAACGGTAGGCCGAACCCCGCGTGGGCCAGCCAGATCCCCAAGAACGAACCGTTCAGGTCCAGGTCCGGGAAGACGATGAGCCGGCCGATCGTCGCGCCATTGGCGAACAGACGCAAAAGGGGGATCAACGTCATCTGGATCGGCACCACCAGGAGGCCCACGACGACGACGAACAGCACGTACCGGCCCTTAAACTCCATCCACGAGAACGCATACGCGGCGAAGGCCGCGATCGTGATGGGGATGACGGTCGACGGGATCGTCACGGCGAGGCTGTTCAGGAACGCGTTGCCCAGCCCGCCGCGGTCCAGCGCCAGCCGGTAGTTCTCCAACGTCCACTCCGCCGCCCGGAACGGGTGCGCGAGCGCCGTCCACCACCCCGAGGTGTCCACGAGATTCTCCGGGCGGAAGGACGTGACCAGTACGCCCATCGTCGGGATCAACCAGAGCAGGACGATGACCACGACGGCGATCCGCACGAACCACACGCCTCGATGCGACCCGGGCGCCTCGTCGGAGGCGCGGGCCTGGGTCGCCGCGCGGGCCTCGTCTATCTCGGGGACCGGGACCGCGGGCGCGCTCACCGGATCATCTCCTGCTCCCGGAAGCGCTTCATGTTCCAGACCATGATCGGGATGATCCCGATGAACAGGACCACGGCGATGGCCGCGCCGCGCCCGCCGTTGTTGAGGATGAAGAACCAACGGATCATCCGTTCGGCGATCACCTCGGTCTTGTTGGTCTCGGCGCTGCCCATGACGAAGACGATGTCGAAGACCTTCAGCGCGTTGATGACCATGTAGGTGGCTACGACGGCGATCGTGGGCGCGATGCTCGGCACGATGATGCGGCGGAAGACCTGGAACTCGGAGGCGCCATCGATCCGCGCCGCCTCGGTGATCTCCTCGGGGATCGCCTTGATCGCGGCCGACAGGACGACCATGGCGAACCCCACCTGCATCCACACCATGATGACCATCAGCAGGAGGTTGTTCCACGGGGCCTGCTGCAGCCATGCCACGGGCTGGTGGCCGAGGCCCATCCAGATCCCGTTCAGCAGGCCGATGTTGGAGCCGAAGCCCTCCGGACGGAAGTCGTAGATCAGCCGCCAGGTGATCGCGGCGCCGGCGAACGAGATCGCCATGGGCATGAAGATCAGCGACTTGGCGACGGCCTCGCCGCGCCGCAGGCGATCGGCCAGGGTGGCGTACGCGAGCCCGATGCTCACCGCCACCACCGGCACGACCAGCGTCCATCCCAGGGTGTTGCGGATCGCTCGCAGCATGCTCTCGTCGGTGAAGACGAACTTGAAGTTGTCCAGTCCGACGAAGCCCTCGCCCTGGGAGTCCTTGAGGCTGATCAGGAGCGTGTTGATCACGGGGTAGACGAGGAACACACCCAGGATGACGAGCGCGGGGCCCACGAAGACGTATGGCCGAACCCCCTCCCGGTACCGCTCGGGGAGCAGGTCCACGATGCGGTTCATCGCCCAGTACAGGAAGAAGACCCCTCCGACGCCGACCACGATCGCCACGCCGACGACGAGGAACCGGTTGGCGTCGGCGTTGCGCAGGAAGTCGAACGTCGCCCACAGCAGGGCGAAGGCCACGATGGGGATGGCGAACGCCGTCAGCAGACGCAGGATGAAGGACACCAGGCCTCGGGCCCTGGAGGGCCCGGCCGGCAGCGTCGCGGCCTCGCCAGAGCCGCCGGAGATACTCATCGGGATGACGATGCCCCGTGCGAGCGACGGGCGCAAGCGCGGAGGGGACGGCCCGGGGGCCGTCCCCTCCCGCTCTGCCTGCTTTGGCCGATCTGGGTCATCGACCTACCCAGAAGGCCAGCTGTCGTCGATGTCCTGCAGGATCCCGTCCAAGGAGTCGGGGCCCTCCTGCATGTACTGCACCATGCCGGTCCAGAACGATCCCGAACCGACCTCCACCGGCATCTGGTCCGAGGCGTCGAATCCAGCCTGGACCCCGCCCTCACCCTTCAGCGCGGCGGCGAGCAGCCCCGAGGCGTCGGCCAGGACCGGGTTCGCGTAGCAGTCCTGCCCGACGTTCACGTTCGGCGAGAGCCTCGAAAGGCCCGTGTCGCCCCCCATCGCGCACTGGAACTCCTCCCCGCTGAACTTGTCGAGGAAGTCCTTGATCTCGGGCGAGTTGCGATAGGCCACCGCGAGCTCGCCTGCGAACAGGCCTCCCTGCTGATCGATCGTGGGGAACGGGAACGCGCTGTAGTCCACGCCGTACTCGGTGCCCTTGGGGAAGAAGGCGTTGATGAACGTGGCCTGCCGGTGCAGCCAGCACCCCGGCGGGTTGTCGAACATCGGCAGCGGCGCGTCGCCGAACGCGATCGACGGCGTCTGGTCGGCGCCGCCCAGCACGTACCCGGGGTGGAACATCACGTCGCCGAAGTCCTGCACCGCCGTCTTGACGGCCGGGTCCGTGAAGGGGATCTCGTGGTTGACCCACTGCGTGTACGTGTCCTGCCCGGCGGTAGCCAACATGATGTCCTCGACCCAGTCGGTCGCCGGCCATCCGGTCGCCGTCCCGCTCTCGAACCCGACACACCACGGCGTCCCACCGTCCGCCACGATCTGGTCGGACAGCGCCATCAGCTCGTCCCAGGTCTCCGGGATCTCGTAGCCCGCCTTGTCGAAGTCGTCCTTCGGGTACCAGATCAGGCTCTTCCAATTCGAGTTGGTCGGCTGCCCGTAGTGCTGGCCCTCGAACTCACCCAGCGATACGAAGTACTCGCCGTAGGTCGCGTTGAGGTCGTCAATGTTGTAGCCGAGATCCTCGAGCGACAGCGCGTTCCCGGTAGCAGCCTGGCCCTTCACCGCGCCCGGCTGCGGCAGCAGGATCGTATCCAGGGTCCCGGCCTGCGACCGGATCTGGAGCTGCTCCTCGAATTGGTCGGAGTACTCGAACTCGACCTGGTAGTCGACCTCATCTCCGTACGTGTCGTCCCAGAGGTTCTGCAGCACCTCGCTCTCATCGGCGGAGGTCGCATTCAGGACGTTCACGGTCCCCGTGTTCTCCTGCTGGGCGGCGCCGGTGGTGCCACCGGTCTCGCCGCCGCCCCCCTCGTCGTCGTTCGTGCACGCGGCCGCGATCAGCACGAGCACGGCGAACGGCACGACGTACCTCAATCGTTTCATGAGGCTGCCCCCTTTCCTCGATCACCATTTGGCCCACACGACGTGCGTTTGGTCAACTCACCCCCTCTCGCCGTCCCCCGCATCCGGGGCGCGCTCGGAGGGCATGCGGCTGGGCTCGCCCTGGCGAGCGACCTGCCGGTACCAATGAGCGCTGCGCTTGGGTATACGCGCCTGCGTCGCGAAATCGACGTACACCAGCCCGAAGCGCCCCGAGTACCCGTGCGCCCACTCGAAGTTGTCCAGCAGGGACCACACGAAGAACCCCTCGAGCGGCACCCCGGCCCGCCGCGCCCGCAACGCGGCTGCGACGTGTTCGCGCAGGTACGCGATCCGAGCCGTGTCCTGGATGTCGCCGTCATCACCGATGACGTCCTCGAAGGCCGCACCGTTCTCCGTGATCACGACGCGCGCCGGCGCGTACTCCCGATGCACCCGCAACAACAGCTCGGTCAAGACATCCGGCTCCACCGGCCAACCCATCTCGGTCACCGCAACACCGTCGGGGACGATCGACCAGGCACCGAGCGACCCCGGCAGCTCCTCGGCTTCGCGAGATCCGGGAACCGAGGTGACCGTGAAACGCCGGTAGTAGTTCACGCCGAGGATGTCACACGGCCTCGCGATCACGTCCAGATCCCCGTCGCGCACGAACGCCATGTCGGTGACCGACCGGTAGAACTCGACGAGCTCCTCGGGGTAGCCGCGGCCGAAGATCGGATCGAGGTAGTACGCGTTCATCTGGAGATCCGCACGCCGAGCGGCCAGGACGTCGGCCGCGTCGTCCGAGGCAGGCGTGGTCGGTTGCAGGTTCAAGGTGATCCCGACCGCGCCCCCGCCGTCCATGGCCTCCACCGCGAGCCCGTGCGCGAGCAGCAGGTGATGGGACGCCGCGAGCGCGAGCGCGTGGTCCGCCTTCCCGGGCGCGTGGACGCCGGTCCCGTACCCCAGCCACGCGGCGACCCAGGGCTCGTTGATCGTGGTCCACGTCGGGACCTCACCGGCGAGCGCCCCGTGCACGATCGTCGCGTACTCGGCGAACCGGGACGCCGTGTCGCGGTTCGCCCAGCCGCCGAGATCCTCGAGCGCCTGAGGGAGGTCCCAGTGGTACAGGGTCACCACGGGCGCGATCCCGTTCCGGTTGAGCGCCTCGACGACCCGGCGGTAGTGGTCGAGCCCCGGCTGGTTCACCGCGCCGTCGCCTTCCGGAAGGATCCTCGGCCAGGCGATCGAGAACCGGTACGCACCGATCCCGAGCCGCGCCATGAGGGCAATGTCGTCCTCGAACCGGTGGTACTGATCGCACGCGACGTCGCCGGTATCCCCGCCGCGGATCGCTCCCGGTCTCCGGCAGAACGTGTCCCAGATGGACACCCCGCGGCCGTCCTCCCGGACGGCGCCCTCCACCTGGTATGCGGACGTGGCGGCGCCCCACAGGAAACCCGTGCCCTCGTCGGGCCGATCCTCGCGCGGCGAGACCTCGCGCACCGTCACGGCGCCTTGGCTCCGACGGTCGAGGCCCGGACCACGAGCTCCGTCGGCAGGAGCACCCGCCG
>DAIOFZ010000095.1:0-8607 GCA_036745475.1 Actinomycetota bacterium
CGAGCCGCGAGCGATCGGGCTGGCCGAGATGATGGACTACCCCGCGGTGGTCGCGGGCGGCGAGGACGTGGTCGCCAAGATCGCCGCCGCGGGGGAGCTCCACATCGACGGTCACGCCCCCGGTCTGTCCGGCCGCGAACTGAACGCGTACGTCGCGGCGGGGGTTCGGAGCGACCATGAATGCACGACGTACCAGGAGGCGCTCGAGAAGCGCCGCCTGGGGATGTGGATCATGATCCGCCAGGGCTCGGCGGCGCGGAACCTCGAGGCCCTCCTCCCGCTCGTGCTCGACCACGGGATCACCAACTGCCTCCTCTGCACGGACGATCGAGAGCCGCACGACCTGCAGGAGCACGGGCACATCAACGACGTGGTCCGCGAAGCGGTCGCGCTTGGCTGCCCGCCGGCGGACGCCGTCGCGATGGCGACGCTCAACGCGGCCCGGTACCACCGCCTCCACGAGCACGGCGCCGTCGCGCCCGGCTACCTCGCCGACATCGTGGCGGTGTCGGACCTCGTGTCGTTCCGGCCGGAGCGGGTGTGGAAGCGAGGTCGGCTGGTCGCCGACGGCGGGAGGCCCTCGCCCATCGCGTCGTCGTCGTTGCCCGGCTGGATGCGGGAGAGCATGCACGTGCGCGAGCTCGTGCCGGCCGACTTCTCGGTGGTCGCGGACGGGGCCGTCCGCGTGATCGGCGTCGATGCGGGCACGATCGTCACCCGAGCCCTGGTCGGCGAACCGCTGCGGCGAGACGGCAAGGCGTGCGCCGACCCGGGGCGCGACCTCGCGAAGCTCGCCGTGATCGAACGGCACAGGGACACGGGCCGGATCGGCGTTGGCTTCGCGCGGGGGTTCGGGCTGCAGGCTGGGGCGCTGGCATCGAGCCACGCCCACGACGCCCACAACGTCGTGGTGGTGGGCATGACCGACGAGGACATGGCGGCGGCGGCGAACCACCTCCGTGTGATCGGCGGCGGCCAGGTCGTCGTGATGGACGGCAGGGTCATCGCCGAGCTCCCCTGCCCGATCGGCGGCCTCCTGTCGGACCTGACGTTCGAAGAGGTCGCGGATCGCGCCCGCGTCCTGGAGGAGGCGGCCGGGGAGCTCGGCACCACGCTCCCGTCGCCGTTCATGGCGATGTCGTTCCTCGCCCTGTCCGTGATCCCCGAACTCAAGCTCACGGACCGCGGCCTCGTCGACGTGGACCGGTTCGAGCTCGTGCCGCTCCAGGTCTGAGGACGCGCGCTCAGCCCAGCAGCGACCGGACCCGGTCGGCGATCGCGGATGCCGAGATCCCGGCCCAGTCGCGAAGCTCCTCGGGCGTCCCCGAACCCGGCATCTGCGTCACGGCGACCTTGACGACCGTGCCCGAGAGGTCCCCGCCGTCCGCGAGCGCCGCGAGGACGGCGTCGCCGAGGCCCCCCTCGATCCAGTGGTCCTCGATCGTGACGAGCAGACCGGTCTCAGACGCCGCGGCGCGGAGCGTCTGCGCGTCGATCGGCTTGATCGTGTAGCAATCCACCACCCTGACGGCGATCCCGTCGCCCTCGAGCGAACCCGCGGCCGCGACCGCCTCGTGGACGGTGATCCCCGCCCCGACCAGCGTGACCCGGTCCGCCTCCGAGGACCGGAGCGTCTTCGAGCCCCCGACGGGGAAGGCCTCGTCGCTCCCGTAGATCACGGGCGTCTTCTCGCGGGTCGTCCGGATGAACGAGATCCCCGGCAGGTCGGCCATCGCCCCCACCAGCCGGGCCGTCGAGTTCCCGTCGCACGGGTAGAGCACGGTCGAGCCGTGGATGGCGCGCATCATCGCCAGATCCTCGAGGGCCATCTGCGAGGGTCCGTCCTCGCCGATCGAGACGCCCGCGTGGGAGCCGCTCAGGCGCAGGTTCGCCCGGCTGATCGCGGCCATCCGGATGAAGTCGTAGGCGCGCGTGAAGAAGGCGGCGAACGTGGCCGGGAACACGACCTTGCCCAGCGCCTGCATGCCGACCGCCATCCCGAGCATGTTCTGCTCGGCGATGTAGCTCTCGACGAAACGCTCGGGCGCGACCTTCTGGAGGTCCTCGGTGTGCGTCGAGTTCGCGACCTCGCCGTCGATCGCGACCACGTCCTCGCGCACGGCGAGCGCCGCGAGCGTTTCACCGAAGGCCTTGCGCGTCGCGATCGCCTCCGCGTACACCGGGAGCACCACGCTCGGTACGTCGGCCGGCGGCGAGACCCCGGCCTCGGGTTTGGGCGGCGTGACCGAGACGTCGCGCTGCCCGCCGAGCTCGGCGATCGCTCGATCCGCCTCCTCCTGCGACAGCGCCTTGCCGTGCCATCCCTCCTGGTTCGCCAGGAACGAGACGCCGTGCCCCTTCTCGGTCTTGGCGATCACGATCGCCGGCCGGTCCGAACCCTCCGCCTCGATGAACGCCGCGTCGATCGCGGCGACGTCGTGCCCCTCGACCTCGATCGGATGCCAGCCGAACGAACGCGCGCGAGCGGCGTACGTCTCCAGGTCCCACTGGAGCATCGTCGGACCGCGCTGGCCCAGCCGATTCACGTCGACGATCGCGATCAGGTTGTCGGCCCCGTGGTACGAGGCGTTCTCCATCGCCTCCCATACCGAGCCCTCGGCGACCTCGGAGTCCCCCATCAGGCACCAGACGCGTGCGGGGATGCCGTCCATCTTCATCGCGAGCGCCATCCCGAGCGCGATCGGGAGGCCCTGGCCCAGCGACCCGGTCGCGACGTCGATCCAGGGCATCTCGGGGAGCGGGGCGGGGTGCCCCTGCACCGGCGACCCGAACCGACGGAACGAAAGGAGCTGCTCGTCGCTGATCGCGCCGACGGCCTTCAGGACGGAGAAGATCAGGGGCGACGCGTGGCCCTTGGACAGGACGAAGCGGTCGTTCGCGCGGTTCTTCGGATCGGCGACGTCGTAGCGGAGGTGGTCGGACCAGAGCACGGCGACCAGGTGGGCCGCCGAGAGCGAGGACGTGGGATGACCCGACCCCGCGGCCGTCGAGCTCCTGATCGAGTCCACGCCGAGCTGCGCGGCCAGCTCGTTCCACGCGTTCACCGTGTCCATCGAACCTCCTTCGGGCCGGCCGGCCGGTCTCCAGCGGCCGATCTGCGGGGCGATCGCTCGTCGCGGAGTCTACGGTTCCCCTGCGCGGCTGCGTCCGCTCGGGGTCGTGCGCGTCGGCCCTGCTACCCTTTCCGCCATGGCCGACTACAAGGAGGTCCGCGTCGAGCGCCTGTTCGTCAAGGTGCCGAACACGGAGAAGCTCCGCAAGGGAGCCGCCGGACGGCACAAGCACCTGCTCGCCGACGGCTGGCGCGAGGTGGAGCGCCGGCGCGAGATCGACCACATCTGGGTCCGGTACGAGCGCACGGGCCCGACGCCGCTCCGGTTGCGGATGCCCCGGCCGGAGAAGGACCAGGGGCGCTTCGAGCGTCGTCCCCGCATGGGTGGACGCGACGGTGGCCGAGGCGGCCCCCGCGGCCGTCGCTGATCGGTCTCCGATTCTCCTCCGAACGGTCCGCTGCGCCGTGCAGCCGAAGATCCTTCGGCGATATCCGCATCGCGCCGGAGGAACGGCGGGTATGATGACCGGCAGAGTCGGTTCATCCGGCTCGGGGTTGGGAACATCACGACGCGGCCACGACCGGCCGCCGCGGATACCGGAGCCGAACGATGGACGATCGCAGCGATCCGGGCGCGAGACGCCCCAGGCACGAGGCGGGCCACGCCCGCGCGGCCGACCAGCCGTTCGAGTATCCCCTTCGCCGCGAGTACGTCGAACCCGACTGGACGCGCCTGCCTGGGTTCCGTGACGTCACGAAGGAGCAGTGGGAGTCGGCCCAGTGGCAGCGGGCCCACACGATCAAGAACCTCGTCGAGCTCAAGCGAGCGCTCGGCGAACTCCTGACCGTTGACCTGTACGCGGACATCGAGCGTGACCAGCAGCAGCGCGCGACGATGTCCATGCTGCTCCCGCCCCAGATGGTCAACACGATGGATGAGACCGATCTGTACGCGGACCCGGTCCGTCGTTACATGGCCCCCGCGCTGTCGGACCGGGCCGAGGAGTTCCCTTCCCACCCGATGGCCGCCCGGGACTCGCTGCACGAGGCCGACATGTGGGCGGTCGAGGGGCTCACGCACCGCTACCCGACCAAGGTGCTCGCCGAGCTGATCCCGACCTGCCCCCAGTACTGCGGGCACTGTACGCGGATGGATCTGGTCGGCAACGACACGACCCAGATCCTGAAGTACAAGTTCGAGATGAAACAGAACGAGCGCTGGGACGCGATGCTGGACTACCTTCGAAGGACGCCGAGCGTCCGCGACGTCGTCGTCTCGGGCGGCGACATGGCCAACGTCCCGATCAAGCGCCTCCAGGAGTGGCTGTTCGGGCTCTTCGATATCGAGCACGTGCGCGACGTGCGCATCGCGACCAAGGGGCTCATGGGCATCCCCCAGCACTTCCTGCAGGACGACGTCTTGGCCGGGTACGACGCGATCGCGAAGCGGGCGCACGAGCGGGGCGTCGAGGTCGCGATCCACACACACGTGAACGCGGCCCAGCAGGTGACGCCGCTCGTCGGTGCGGCGGTCCGCAGGCTCCTGGACATGGGCTACCGCGACGTCCGCAACCAGGGGGTGCTTCTCCGCGGCGTGAACACGACCCCCAACCAGATCCTCGAGCTGTCCTTCATGCTGCTCGATCACGCCAAGGTCATGCCGTACTACTTCTACCTGTGCGACATGATCCCGAACAGCGAGCACTGGAGGCTCGCGGTGTGGGAGGCGCAGGAGCTGCAGTTCGCGATCATGGGGTATCTGCCCGGGTTCGCGACCCCGAGGTTCGTGTGCGACGTGCCCTTCGTCGGCAAGCGCTGGGTGCACATGGTCACGTCGTACGACCGGGTGACGGGGATCTCGTACTGGCGGAAGAACTACCGGACGGGGATCGAGTACGACGATCCCGAAGCGCTCACGCGCGAACACCCCTACTACGACCCGATCACGACGCTGCCCGAGGAGGGCAAGCGCTACTGGCGTGAGTTCCAGGCGGAGCAGCAGGGGAGGGCGCTCCAACCCGTCTGACGGTCGTCGAGCCTTCCCGACGCGAACGACGCTACGGCAGCAGATGCAGGGGTGTGCTCGCTGTCGCCCGCGTCGTCGACGATCTCGACCGAAGCGGAACCCCTCACGTTCTCGAACCCTCCGGACCCACCCGTGATCGCGAGCATCCAGGTCCCGCCGACCTTGAGCTGCGAGACCGGGATCAGGCCCTCGGCCGTCACCGTTCCACGGTTGGGGATCTCGTAGATCTGCGAGCACAAGTCCTTCTTCGCGAAGTGCACCGAGCAATCGACGAACAGGTGACCCGCGACCGCATCCTGGGAGTCGGTGAGCTCGCTCCGGAAGATGTAGCGGTCGCCGGGCCGGAAGTCGTTGGCCTTTCCTACGAGATCGGGTCCTACGAGATCGAGGTTCCTTCCCCGCAACGTGTGCTCGCCCAAGACCACCGTCTCTTCCTGCACGATCCCCGTCCCCGCGACCGCGGTCGTGAGCCCGGCCGCGAGGATCCCCACCAGGACAGCCCCCAGCACCATGACGAACCGTCGCACGTCGTCCTCCTTCGCTCCTCGGGTTCCACCGCCGCGGGCATCATCCCGTCACGGGACGCATCCTTCAACGATCTCGCGGCGCGGAGCCGCGATAGGGTCATCACCGATGCCCAGGACGCTCATGCGCTTGTCGGCCGTCGTCTTCGTATCCGCGCTGCTGGGCAGCTCGTGCGGCGAGGACGCGCCCGAGTGGACCCCGTTGCCGCCGCTCGACTACGGGAAGGCCCCGGCGACCGTGGACGCGAGCGCGTTCGAGACGGCGACACCGATCAAGCATGTCGTGTTCGTGATCAAGGAGAACCGCACGTTCGACAACATGTTCGGACTGTTCCCGGGCGCGAACGGCGTCACGGTCGGGATGGACCAGGGCGAACCCCGAACGTTGACGCCGGCGGTCGACCGCCTCGAGATGGACATCCGCCACTGCTACGACTGCGCGCTCAAGGCATGGAACGAGAGCGAGATGGACGGGTTCGCCACGATCAGCGAGACGGCCGACCAGTTCGCCTACACGCAGTACCAACCCGGCGACCTTCCGAACTACTGGCACTGGGCCTCGTCGTACGTGCTGGGGGACAACTTCTTCGCGAGCGCGCAGGGGCCGTCGTTCCCCAACCACCTGTACACGATCGCCGCGCAATCGGGCGGGACGCACGAGAACGTGTACCAGGACATCGACGAGCTCCGGGAGCGGCACCGGGACACCGGCCTGTTCAAGGCGTGGGGCTGCGACTCGATGGAGGACGGCTACGCGGTCGTCGTCGACAGCGAGGGCGTCGAGAAGAAGGTGCCGCCGTGCTTCGACTTCCTCACCGAGGGCGACCTGCTGAGCGAGGCGAAGATCCCGTGGGCATACTACGCGGCAACCCAGTACCAGAACGGCTACCTCTGGTCCGCCTACGACGCGATCCGCCACGTCCGGGAGAACGAGGCCTACTGGCAGGCACACATCTTCCCGGTCGACGGGTTCGCCGAGCACGCCCGCGCGGGGCGGCTGCCGCCGGTCACGTGGGTGACGCCGCGCTTCGAGCTCTCGGAGCATCCCGAGTACAGCATGTGCCACGGCGAGAACTGGACCACCGAGATCGTGAACGCGCTGATGGAGGGACCCGAGTGGGACTCGACCGCGATCTTCATCACCTGGGACGACTACGGCGGGTTCTACGACCACGTGCCCCCGCCGCAGGTCGACGAGTTCGGCTTCGGGATCCGGGTCCCGCTGCTCGTGATCAGTCCCTACGCGAAGCAGGGGTACGTCAGTCACGAGCTCGGTGAGTTCTCCAGCGTGCTGCGGTTCATCGAGGACAACTGGCGGCTCACCCAGCTCACGCACCGGGACCGCGACGCGACGCCGCTGCTGTCCGCCTTCGACTTCGAGCAGGCCCCGCGGCCGCCGGATCCGTTCCCCCTGCGCTCCGACTGCGTCGGCCCGCGGTTCCCCGACGATTAGTCGCCCGGCTTGCCGATCGTTCGCAGGAACGGCCACGTCGCCGCGAACTCCGACGTCGACGTGCCGTAGGGGCAGTCGTCCCGCAGGGGCAGCACGAGCTTTTCGAAGTTGTGGTGGTCGAAGTCGAACGCATCCGAGAGCGGGTCGGCCTGGGCGTCGCGGTCGGTCATCGGCTCGAGCCCGAAGAGCTGCTCGATGAACGCCAGCACGGACGTGAACTCGTAGGTCGTGCTGTCCACCGAACCGCCGTCGGGATTCGCGCCCCGCCGCGTGTAGGGGCTGATGATCAGGGCCGGGGTCCGGGGGCCCAGCCCCATGATGTCGTACTGCGGCGGAGCGACTGGGTCGTAGAACCCACCGAAGTCGTCCCAGACCACGACGATCGCCGTCGATCGCCAGTACTCGCTCCGCATGATCGTGTTGACCTGGTGGACCGTCCAGTTCTCCCCGGCGCACGTGCTCTTCCCGCCACCGGGGTGCTCGTTGTAGGACTCGGGCGGGATGACCCACGAGACGGCGGGCATCTCGCCCTGCTTGACGTCCTTGACGAAGTTCCAGGGCTCGAGGACGTGGCGCCACATCGGCCCGTACCGGACGTGGCGGATCATCTGCAGGACGTTCATCCACGCGTTCTCACTCGCGTAGTACTTCCACGAGATGCCCTCCTGCTCGAGCTGGTCGGGCAGCACGGGGATGTCGAAGCACAGGCGGATGCTCCCCCAGAAGTCGGCGATGTCGTAGACGTTGGACCCGTTCTCGGCGATCGCGCGTTCGAGCCCCATGATCCGGTCCTCGTGCTGCCGGACCTCGTGGGGGACGAACCGCGTCGCCCTCTCGGTCGGGTCGTCGCAGTAGTTCCCCTCGTGATCGGTGGTCGACTTGTTGTCGACGATGAGGTTCGACTGGGCCGCCACCGCGTACAGGTGTTCGGGCAGCGTGGGACCGTACATCGGGGTGAAGAAATGGTCGGCCAACACGAAGCGATCGGCGTACGCCCAGTAGTTCGGCACGCCGTCACGGTCGAGGTACGAGTAGCCGGACAGATCGGCGCCGTACAGGTCGGCGATCCTCGATGGTGGGACGGGTCCGTTCATCCGGTTGAAACCGTTCATCTTGCCACCGTTGATCGCGGTGAGGCCGCACCGGAAGCAGTGCGTCAGATCGTGCGGGTAGATGTCGGCGCCCTTGGTGAGCCGGACGACCGGGCCGTCGCGGCACCCGTCCTGCGTGCACCCGATCGTCCCGCCCTCGGTGGCGCCGACCGCACCCGGGTAGGTCGCGAAGTAGTTGTTGAAGGTCCGGTTCTCCTTGACGATGAACACGACGTGCTCGATCGGCGTCTCGCCGGGGACGACGGTCCCGCCGCCGTCGCCCGGGGACCCGTCGGCGCCCGTCCCGCCGGTCGAACCGGTCGCGGGTGGCGTCCCGCCGGAAGGTCCGGTCGATGCCTCGTCATCGTCGCCGCGGGCGCATCGCGGCGGATGGCCGGGCTCGACAACTTGGAGATCGTGGACGTGATCAACGGCGCGGC
>DAIOFZ010000096.1:0-3055 GCA_036745475.1 Actinomycetota bacterium
ATGCGCACCGGGGGCGACATAGCGAAGGCGATCGCCTGTGGCGCGGACGCGGTGATGATCGGTTCGCCGCTCACGCGCGCCTATGAGGCGCCGGGCCGCGGCTACCACTGGGGGATGGCGACGTTCCATCCGACGCTGCCACGCGGTGCACGCGTCAAGACCCAGCAGGTCGCCACCCTGGAGGAGATCCTCACCGGGCCCGCGCACGAGAACGACGGGACGTTCAACCTGTTCGGGGCGCTCGCCACCTCGATGGCGACCACCGGCTACGCCACGATCCGCGAGTTCCAGAAGGCCGAGCTCGTCGTGGCGCCGTCGATCAAGAGCGAGGGCAAGACGTACCAGACCGCCCAGCGCGTCGGGATGGGTCACTAGGAGCGTGTCCTCGGCCCCCCGGCGCCCGGTCCTGGTCGTCGATCTCGGGGCGCAGTACGCCCAGCTGATCGCGCGCAGGATCCGCGAATGCCACGTGTACTCCGAGATCGTGGCCCACGACCTCCCCGCGTCCGAGCTGGCCGCGCGCGGGCCGGCGGGCATCGTGCTCTCGGGTGGCCCGGCGTCGGTGTACGAGGCCGGGGCGCCGGCGCTGGATCCGGGGGTGTTCGAGCTCGGGGTCCCCGTCCTCGGGATCTGCTACGGGCACCAGCTCATGGCGCAGACCCTCGGGGGCGAGGTCGCGGCGACGGGACGGCGCGAGTACGGCCGCACGCGGCTGCGCGTGACCGAGCCGGGGGTCCTGCTCGAGGATCTCGCTGCCGACGAGCAGGTGTGGATGAGCCACGGCGACGCCGTGACGCGGGCACCCGATGGGTTCCGCGTGACCTCGCGGACCGACGCGATCCCCATCGCTTCGATGGAGGACCTCGAGCGGTCCCTGTACGCGGTGCAGTTCCACCCGGAGGTCGTGCATACGCCCAAGGGGATGGCAGTGATGAAGCGGTTCCTCTACGAGGGGTGCGGTCTCCTGCCGGACTGGACACCGGCGAACGTGATCGAGCGCGCGGTCGCCGCGATCCGAGCGCAGGTCGGGCGGGCCGAGGTGCTCTGCGCGCTCTCGGGCGGCGTCGACTCCGCCGTCGCCGCGCTGCTCGTCCACAAGGCGGTCGGCGAGCAGCTCACGTGCGTGTTCGTCGACACCGGGCTGCTGCGCGAGGGCGAGCCCGAACAGGTGGAGGAGACCTTCGGCCGCCACTTCCGGGTGCCGCTCGTCCACGTCAAGTCGGAGGACCGGTTCCTGGGCCGGCTCGCCGGCGTGACCGACCCCGAGGACAAGCGGCGCCGGATCGGCGAGGAGTTCATCCGCGTCTTCGAGGAGGTCGCACGCGAGCACCGCCGCGCCAGGTTCCTCGTCCAGGGGACGCTGTACCCCGACGTGATCGAGAGCGGTTCGGACACCGCGGCGCGGATCAAGAGCCATCACAACGTCGGCGGCCTCCCGGCGGACATGGACCTCGAGCTCGTCGAGCCGCTCCGGGACCTGTTCAAGGACGAGGTCCGAACCGTCGGGGCCGAACTCGGCCTGCCCGAGGAGATCGTCCGGCGCCAGCCGTTCCCGGGCCCCGGGCTCGCCGTCCGGATCGTGGGCCAGGTCGACCGCGAGAACCTGACGATCGTTCGGGCCGCCGACCACGTGGTGCGGGAGGAGATCCGGCGCTCCGGGCTCGACCGGGAGACGTGGCAGGCCTTCTGCGTGCTGCTCGCGGACGTGCGGAGCGTCGGGGTGATGGGAGACGGGCGGTCCTACGAGCATCCGGTCGTGCTCAGGGCGGTGACCAGCGAGGACGCGATGACCGCCGACTGGGCTCGGCTGCCGCACGAGGTGCTCGACGGGATCGCGAGCCGGATCGTGCGCGAGGTCCCCGGTGTGAACCGTGTCGTCTACGACGTGACGAGCAAGCCGCCCGGCACGATCGAGTGGGAGTGACGCCGGCAGACCACCGACGCCCGACGGTTCCCCCGATCAGCTCCGCGAGGTCGGGACCGCGTGCGACCGAGCCCGTCGCCGTCGATAGGTGCGGTTCTTCGTCCGGTTGCCGCAGATCGACATCGCGCACCACGCGGCGGAACGGTTCTTCGAGCGGTCGAAGAAGGCGTACCCGCACTGCCGGCAGGCCTTGAGCCGCGGCCACAACCCGCTGATCTGCGCCTCGTGCAGGATGTCCAGGACCGTTGCGACCGCGGCGTCCGCCCCGCGTCCGACCGGCTCGAGCTCCGTCGCGCCGCGCGGTCCGAACCCCACCCGGAGCCGGACCCCCGCTCCCTCGTGGCGGAGCGTCCCGAGGGCCCCGCGCGGCACGGCGCTGCCGTGGTTCGCGGCGACGAGCGCCCGGAGCGCCTCGCGGATCTCGCGCAGCCGGGCGACGTCCCCGTACGTGATCCGCACCGGCGGCGCGACGAGTCCCTTCCGGAGCAGCCACGCCTGCGCCTTCGCCGGCGTGCCGAGCCGGTCCCACGCCGGCGGGAAGTCCTTGTTGTACGTGTTCACGAACCGCTGGAGCGTCTCGAGCCGTCCGGGCGCCTTGGGTCGACCGCCCGGCTCGATCTGTTCGCCGACGCGACGCTTGTCACGATCGTCCATGACGTGACTTGACCTTTCGAAAGAGACCAGCATAACGTGGATGCCGGTCATGGGTGCGCGTTGGCAGAGGTTCGGGTCGCTTGGGCTCGCGTTCGCGGCGGGGGTGCTCACCACCGTGGCGGTCGTCGCGGTCGCTCGTTCCGAGGCCGAGCCGGGACCGTCAGACCAGGCCCGACCGGACGCCACGCCGTCGGTGAGCCCCATCGTCCCGGGCGCTTCCCCGTCCCAACTGCTCAAGATCGGCGGAGCCCCAGGCGCCGAGCCCGAGCGAACGGTCGACCCCCTGCTGCTGCCGTACCCATTCCTGTCGCCGACGCCACCGCCCTCGACGAGGACGGTGCTCGACGGCACGTACCTTCGTGTGCTCACCCTGCGGGACGTCGGGGGAGCGCGGATCGGCCTGCCGTTCCGGTGTCTGCGATGCCCGCCGTACCGGATCGACGCCGGGGTGAGCACGATCATGTTCTGGCACGGCGC
>DAIOFZ010000096.1:3155-8521 GCA_036745475.1 Actinomycetota bacterium
GGCCTTGCGGTCAGTCGACGCGCTCGGCGATCACCACGAGCCGGGTCGACGCCGAGAACCGCGGGTTGCAGGTGGTCAGGACGAGGCTCGGGCCCACAGTCTGACGCAGGACCCAATCGCCCGACGGCAGGATCCCCGACGGCGGGGTGACGACCGTGCGGGCGATCCGGTAGTCGAAGATCCCGTACTCGGTCGCGAGCACGATCCGGTCGCCGACTCGGAGCTCGTTGAGGGACCAGAACGGCGCGCCGTACGTCGTCCGGTGTCCGGCGATCCCCACCCGCCCGGTGTCCTGCCACGGGTACGCCGTGTCGGTGTAGTGCCCCGGGCCCTTCTTCAACGCCTCGGTGCCTGTGCCCTCCACCACCACGTAGTCGACGTCGATCTTCGGGATCCGGATGATCGCCACCGCGTCCCCCGGCACCTTGACCACCCGGTCCGGCGCGTCGGCAGGGATGAGGCTCGCGACGTTGCGTTCGAAGCTTGGGCGGAGGTCCTCCTGGGCTCGCTGGGTCGCGTACCCGGTTCCCCACAGGTTCCACCACAGATACCCGGTCAGCAGGATCGCGGCCGCGATGAGGACCAACCCCGTGATCTGCAGAATCCGGCCGAGGCGGCTCCGCCGGCGACGCGCGGGCGGCCGAGCGGGGACGGCGCTGCCTTCGAGGATCTCGGTCTCGGCCATCCCTTGAAGTGTCGCAGGTTCGGTCCGGTTCCTTGAGCGCCGCGAGCCATCGCGTGCGGGCACGGCCGCCTCGTCGGGGACCGTCCGAGGCCCACCTACAATCAGGGCCGTGGTCGTTCGTTCGCCCCTCGTCGATGCCCTGAACCCCGTACAGGCCGAGGCGGTCCTGCACACGGAGGGTCCGGTCCTGATCGTGGCGGGGGCCGGGTCGGGCAAGACCCGGGCCCTGACCCACCGGATCGCCTACCTGATCAGGGAGCACGGCGTGAGCCCCTACGCGATCCTCGCCATCACGTTCACCAACAAGGCGGCCCGCGAGATGGCGGCGCGGGTGGAGGGCCTGCTCGGGCAGCGGATCGCGAAGGGGATGTGGATCCTCACGTTCCATTCGGCCTGCGCGCGGATCCTGCGGCGCGAACACGATCACCTCGGCCTGCCGGGGAGCTTCACGATCTACGACGAGGGAGACACGGAGCGCCTGCTCACGAGCGTCATCAAGGACCTGAACCTGGACCTCAAGCGCTACCCGCCACGCGCGATGTCCGCGGCGATCGGCAAGGCGAAGGACAACGTCCTGTCGGCGTCCGAGTTCGCGCAGATGGCGGGGAACTTCTACGAGCAGACGATCGCGAACGTCTACGTGGAGTACGAGAAGCGCAAGCTCGCCGCGGGGGCGCTCGACTTCGACGATCTGATCACCGAGACCGTTCGCCTGTTCCGCGACCATCCCGCCGTCCTGGAGCACTACCAGGAGTGGTTCCGGTACATCCTGGTCGACGAGTATCAGGACACGAACCGCGCCCAGTACCAGCTGGTGAACCTCCTCGCGGAGAAGTACCGCAACGTCTGCGTCGTGGGGGACGCCGACCAGGGCGTCTACTCGTGGCGGGGGGCGACGATCCAGAACCTCCTGGACTTCGAGCGTGACTACCCCGACGCCGAGGTCTTCCTGATGGAACAGAACTACCGCTCCACCTCGAACATCCTCGCGATCGCCAACGCGCTGATCGAGCACAACGTGCAGCGCAAGCCCAAGTCCCTGTGGACCGAGACGACCGAGGGCGAGCTCGCGGTGCGGTTCCGCGCCGACGACGAGCACGAGGAGGCGCTGTACGTCGCCGAGGAGACCCATCGGCTCGTCGAAGACGAGGCCCACCGGTACTCCGACGTCGCGGTCTTCTACCGGACGAACGCCCAGAGCCGGGTCCTGGAGGACATCTTCATGCGGGCCGGCATCCCGTACCGCGTCGTCGGCGGGGTGCGGTTCTACCAGCGCAAGGAGATCAAGGACGTCCTCGCGTACCTGCGCCTCCTGCTGAACCCGCAGGACGTGATCAGCGCCCGCCGGGTCGTGAACACGCCCAAACGCGGCGTCGGGGACGCGACCGTGGCCGCGCTCGAGGGTTTCGCGGCGATCGAGCAGGTCGCCTTCCTGGAGGCCACCCGGCGGGCCGACGAGCTCTCCGAGCTCGGGGCCCGGGCCAAGGGCGCCGTCGCCGGGTTCGTCGGCGTGATGCAGCGCCTCCGGGAGGCGTACGAGTCCGGCGCGGGCCCTCAGCGGATGGTGGAGGCCGCCGCCACCGAGTCCGGCTACCTCCTCGAGCTGGAGGCCGAACGCACCGTCGAGGCGGAGGGCCGGATCGAGAACCTCCGCGAGCTCGGGGGCGTGGCGGCCGAGTTCGAGCAGCGCTCGCCGGACGGGACCCTCGCCGAGTTCCTCGAGCAGGTGTCGCTCGTCTCCGAGCAGGACGAGTACGACGAGGAGTCGGGGAGCGTGACGCTCATGACGCTTCACAACGCGAAGGGTCTCGAGTTCCCCGTGGTCTTCATCATCGGCCTGGAGGACGGCGTGTTCCCGCACTACCGTTCGATGGGCGATCCGGCACAGCTCGAGGAGGAGCGGCGCCTGATGTACGTGGGGGTGACGCGCGCCCGCGAGCGCCTGTACCTGACGTTCGCCTGGAGCAGGACGCTCTTCGGCTCGACGTCGTACAGCCCGCCGTCGCGGTTCCTCGGTGAGATCCCGAGCGAGTTCGTCCGGGCCCTCGAGGAGGGCGATCTCGCCGTTGCCGAGGACTCCTCCGCGTCACCCATCCGCGCCGCGGTCGAGGGCAGGCGCGAGATCCCCCAGGTCTCGGCGGGCGACACCGTTCAGCACGACAAGTGGGGCGAGGGCGTCGTCCTCACCGTGAGCGGCTCAGGTTCGGACGCCGAGGCGACGGTCCGGTTCGAGGAGGCGGGGGAGAAGCGGCTCCTGGTCGCCTACGCCCCGTTGCGGAAGCTCGGCTGAGCTAACCCGGCGGGGGAAGGCGCCGCAGCCCGCGTTCCTCGTCCCACGCCACCGCCTCCGCCCGGCCGCCGAACCGCGTGTGGCCGGCCGAGCGCACGTCCACCGAGAAGCAGTGGTAGTCGGGTTCGTCCGGAGCCCAGTCGATCCGCCGCCGGATCGCTTCGCGGAAGGCGGCGCGAACGTCGGGGTCCTGTTCGTCCACGGCGCGGCCGTAGATCTTCACGTCGCCGTCGGTCCCGTCCTTGTTCGTGGTCACGCTGTGGACCACGATCCGAGGATCGCGGAGCAGGTCGAGCGCCTTCCGCGATCGCCACATCATCGAGACGAACAGCCGGCCCGCCGCGAAGTCGCACTCGCACGGGCTGACGCGCGGGGAGCCGTCGCGGCGGATCGTGCCGAGCATGACGAGCTGGTCGCGTTCGAACCGCGCTCGAGCCAGCTCGCCGATCTCGGGGCACGCGCGCTCGAACTCGGCCCACCGCATCCGACCATCGTAAGGCCGGATCCGAACGTCAGCGCGAGAGACGGTCGAGCACGTTGCGCGTGATGCGTTCGACCACCGGGTCGCCGAGACCCAGCACCCAGTCGGTCACGCCGACGTTGAGGACGGACCCTCCCCCAGGGCGTTCGAACGCCGCCATCACCGCGTGGCCGTCGCCGAGCTCCGCAAGATGCTCCGGACTCGCGTCGCCGAACACGGCCATCGAGCACTGCTCGAGCCCACCCGGCTCGTGCGCGTACCTCGTCGGCTGCTCGTGCTCGGCCCACACGTGCGCGGGGGCGGTCGCGAGGATCTGCAGACCCGCGGGCGCTCCGTCGCGCCCCGTCGGAGCCGGGAGGCCGTCCGGACCGGTCTCGAAGGCGCATCCATCGCACTCGTAGGCGACGATCGAGTCGGGGCCACCGAACTCCTCACCGGCCGTCAATCTCGTGCCCTCGAAGGCCCAGTGACCGGGACGATGCACCGTGTACGCGCCCGAGCTCTCGGCGGCGCCGAGCCCGTATCGCGAGTACCCGCCCCTCGTGAACGTGAGGCCCGTCGTCGAGGTCTCGGGTCTGCCGATGCGCCGGTCGGACCAGCAGCCCGTCAGGAGCCGTCGGTCCGGCTTCCCGAGGACCGGGTCTTCGTCGGCGCGGTCCTTGAAGCCGGTCATCCCACGATGGTCCGGGTCGAACCGGACCTGCCAGAAGCACGTGTTCCCCGACAGGATGGCGGCGTTGCCACCGCGCCCGACGAACGCGTCGAGTGCGTCGCGCATGCTCCACGACCAGTACTCGTCGTGGCCGACGCTGAGATACAGCCGGGGGCCCTCCAGGATCTCGGGGTGACGCTCGAGATCCTGCGAGAGCGCCACGTCGATCCGATATCCGGTCGCCTCGGCCCAGCGCGTGAAGGTGCGCTCGTACGTGAACCAGCCGGCCCCGCCGCACCAGTCCGACAGGCCCAGCGGGCGGGCCCACGTGCGGAACCCCATCGCCTCCCGGTCGGGGACGGGCTCCATCATCCGGCCGATCGGCTCGGGCTTGACCAGGAAGCCCCTTGCGAGCGGGCGCTCGAACGACACGCGCGTCCCGCCCGTGTACAGCGACGGCCCGCCCCAGTCGTTGTACGCGTGCCATGTCGCGGACGACAGCACCAGCAGGATCGGCGCCGGGTCGGAGGGATCGGGTTGAACGACCAGGAACGCGTCGGCGCGTTGGTCGCCGGCGGTCACCGTGACCGAGTAGTAGCCGGAGCGCCAGTCGCGGACGGGGATCTCGAGCGCGGGGGGCCAGCCGCAGCCGTTCGAGGAGGCGTCGACGGGCGTATCGTGCGGCCCTGCGGCCACCCGCCCGGCGCGCCACACGGGCTCGCTCGCGGCGCCCTCGCGCGCCACCTCCACGTCGAAGGACGGGGCGTCGGTCGAGACCCGCAGTTCCACCGCCTCGCCCCGGACCGCCGAAGGCGGCCAGCAGTACGCCTCGAGCGTCACCGGGCGAGCACGAGGTAACCGGCGATCAGGATCATCGCGCCGACGATGACCGGAGCGATCACCCAGGCGAGGCCGAGTCGCCCGCGGTACGGCCCCAGCGTGCCGACCTTGGTCGTCGGCTTGAGGCCGGGAGGCCGGAACCGGAACCGCTTCTTCGCCATGCGCGTCGGGAGTATCTCAAGTCGAGCACGGAGTCACGAAGGGTCTGACCCATCCGCGTCCTCGGGTGTGTCTCGCCAGCGTCGTCGCGCCCACCCCGAGATCGCGAGCAACAGGGTGAGCGCGAACGGCACGAGCGCCAGAGACCAGCTTTGCGATTCGCTCTTAACGGCCGGCGGCGTGGTGGTCTCGGTCGGCGTCGCCGTGGTCTCGGTCGGCGTCGCCGTGGTCTCGGTCGGCGTCGCCGTGGTCTCGGTCG
>DAIOFZ010000097.1:0-4427 GCA_036745475.1 Actinomycetota bacterium
CGAGGCCGCCAAGGAGGCGCTGCCGGCCTGGCGTGCCACGTCGCTGTCCAAGCGCGCCGAGATCATGTTCCGGATCCGCGAGCTGCTCGAGGTCCGCAAGATTGACGTGGCGACGGTCCTGACGTCGCAGCACGGCAAGGTCATCTCGGACGCGATGGGCGAGGTGCAACGCGGGCTCGAGAACGTCGAGTACGCGACCGCGATCCCACACCTGCTGAAGGGCGGCTTCTCCGAGCAGGTGTCCACCGGCGTCGACGTGTTCGAGATCCGTCAGCCGCTGGGCGTCGTGGCCGGCATCACGCCGTTCAACTTCCCCGCGATGGTGCCGATCTGGATGTGCGCAAACGCGATCGCGTGCGGCAACACCTTCATCCTCAAGCCCTCCGAGAAGGACCCGGGCGCGGCGCTCGTGCTCGCGGAGCTGTTCGCCGACGCCGAGCTGCCCGACGGTGTATTCAACGTCGTCCAGGGCGACAAGGTGGCGGTGGACGGGATCCTCGAGCACCCGGACGTCCGCGCGGTGAGCTTCGTCGGCTCGACCCCGATCGCGCGGTACATCTACACGAACGGCACGGCGAACGGGAAGCGCGTGCAGGCGCTCGGCGGCGCGAAGAACCACATGATCGTCCTCCCGGACGCCGACGTGGAGATGGTGGCCGATGCGGCGGTCTCGGCCGGGTACGGCTCGGCCGGCGAGCGGTGCATGGCGATCTCGGTCCTGACGAGCGTCGGCACGATCGCCGACACGGTGATCGACGCGATCGCCGACCGCCTGCCTAAGATCAAGGTCGGCCCGGGCCTGGACCCCGAGTCCGAGATGGGCCCGCTCATCACCCGCGCGCATCGCGATAAAGTGGCCTCGTACCTCGACAGCGGTTCGGCCCAGGGTGCGCGGATCGTCGCCGACGGTCGCGCCCACCCGCTCTACAAGGACAGCCCCGGGTTCTTCCTCGCACCGTCGCTGATGGACGACGTGACGCCGGAGATGGACGCGTATAAGGACGAGATCTTCGGCCCGGTGCTCTCGGTGACGCGGGTCGAGACGTACGACCAGGCCGTCGACCTGGTGAACCGCAACCCGTACGGGAACGGCGTGGCGCTGTTCACTCGCGACGGGGGGGCGGCCCGCCAGTTCACGTTCGAGGTCGAGGCGGGGATGGTGGGCATCAACGTGCCGATCCCGGTGCCGGTCGCCTATTACTCGTTCGGCGGGTGGAAGAGCTCGCTGTTCGGCGACGCGCACATGTACGGGCCCGAGGGGATCCGGTTCTACACGCGCGGCAAGGTCGTCACGCAGCGCTGGCCCGACCCGGCCAAGAGCTCGGTCGACCTCGGGTTCCCGCGCACGCGGTGAACGAACGCTGGGACGGTGACCGATCGGGCGTCGGCGTCTCGGACGGTGAGGCGTTCGCTCCGCCGCTTCGAACGCTCCTCGACGAGATGGCCCGGCCCGACTGGAACACCGAGCAGCCCGAGGCGCATCTCCTGCCGCACCTCGAGCGCTGGTGCGCTCGCGAGGGGTCACCGTTCGTGCTCCGGTCGACCGCCGTCGAGGACACGCTCTTCGTGGTGGACCTCGATCCCGCGGGAGAAGGCACGCGGGAGGGCGCGCGTGAGCTTGTCTACGGCCTCGTCTCGATGATCGCCGAGCCGACCACGGTCATCGTCGAGACGCGGCAGGACGGGGTGGACGTCTTCGACGTGACGCTCGCGGTCACGCCGAGGCAGTCGACGTTCCCGAAGGGTCACGGTCACCTCGTCCGGCTCCGTGTCCACACGGCTTGATCGTCTCGGTCAGATCCGTTCGGTGAACGAGACCGTGCATGCGGGCGGGCGGAGACAGTGCTCGATGTGCATCGAGCGGCCGTACGCGCCCACGAGCAGCAGCGCCAGCACGTCACCCTCGGCGAGCTCGGGCAGAGGCACGTCTTCTCCCCAGAGGTCGTTGCCCTCGTTGATGTTGCCGGCGACCGTGTACGTGCGTGTGGGTTCGGCGTCCGCGGCTCGACACAGGACTGTCGGGACGAGGGCACCGTAGATGAACCGTTCGGGGGCGACGTTGAACCCGACGTCGACACCCGCGAACCACACGTCATCGCGTTCATCGAGCGTGACGACCTCGCCGAGCAGCACACCCGACTCCTTGGCGAGGTAGTCCCCCGGTTCGCACGCGATCGTGACGCCGAGCGGCCCGAGGTGCTTCGCGAGCAGTACCGCATACGCGTCGGCGTCGAGTGGCTCGTCCTCCGGACGCTGCGGGACGCCGAGGCCGCCGCCGGCATTCACCTCGCGCACCTCGTGGCCGGCGTCGAGCACGCGACGGGTCATCTCGGCGACGCGTTCGATCGCGACCTCGAACCGCGACAGGCCGTCGGTCAGGAACCCGTCGCCGACGTGCGCATGCACGGTGTCGATCGCGAGCTCGTGCTCGGCGGCGAGCACCATCGCATCGTCGAGTTGTTCGGGCAGGATGCCGAACTTCGTCGCGGTCGCCCGCGCGTACAGCGACTCGCCCTCCGTCCCAGGCAGCCCGCTCCAGGAGGCTCCGACGCGGGGGTTGACGCGAACGCCGACCCTGGTGCCCGGCGCGCGGCGGCCCCATCGCTCCAGCTGCGAGAGCAGGTCGAGGTTCACGTGGACGCCGGTCTCGACGAGCGCGTCGACGTCGGCGGCAGACAGGTTCGTCCCCGTGAAGCTGATCTCCTCCACCGCCCAGCCGTGCTCGAGTGCGTGGTGAACCTCGCGGGGCGAACACGCATCGATCCCGATGGAGCCCAGGCCACGCACGAACGCGAGCACCTCCGGGTCCCGCTGGGCCTTCAGCGCGAGCCGGAGTCGGAACGGGACGCTGGCACCCTCGAACGCCTCGATCAGTCGTCGCGCCTGCTCCTCGATCCGAGGCAGGTCGTACGCGAAGACCGGCGTCCCCTGCTCACGGGCGACCGCCTCGGCGTCCCGGCCGGCCACGAGGAGCCGGCCGTCGCGGGCCTCGAGCCCGGGTCTGGTCCACCACGGTGCGTCCATGTCCGGAGCCGATGCTAGCGTTCGGCCGATGCCGAAGCGGTGCGCATGGGTCCCGGTCGACCAGCCGCTCTACCCCGCGTACCACGACGAGGAATGGGGCGTGCCGGTCCACGACGACACACGGCTGTTCGAGATGATGACGCTCGAGGGCGCCCAGGCGGGGCTCTCGTGGTCGACGATCCTCAATAAGCGCGAGGGCTACCGGCGCGCGTTCTCCGGGTTCGACCCCGCGAAGGTCGCGCGGTTCACACCCGCGAAGGTCGAACGCCTGCTGCAGGACCCGGGGATCGTTCGGAACCGGATGAAGGTCGAGTCAACGGTGAACAACGCCGCCCGCGTGCGCGAGGTGCAGCGCGAGCACGGGTCGCTCGACACGTATCTCTGGTCGTTCGTCGGCGGCCGGCCCCTCGTCGGTCGGTTCGAGGATCTCGGCGACATCCCGGCCGAGACCGCCGAGTCAAAGGCCATGAGCAAGGGCCTGAAGGCGAAGGGGTTCCGATTCGTCGGTCCGACCGTGTGCTACGCGTTCATGCAGGCGTGCGGTTTGGCGCAGGACCATGTGACGTCCTGCTTCCGCTTCAAGGAGCTGACGCCGCCTCTCGCTCCTCAACCGTGATCTCGAACTCCTTGATCCCCTCGAACCCATCGACCGCGGTCGCGATCGAGAAACCAGCCTGCCGATCTCCGTCGGTCTTGATACTGCTCGCTCGGCCCTTACCGGCGAGCGCCTCGGCGATCGCCTCGGCCACTTCACGTGCGTCCATCGTCCTCTCTCCCCTCTATAGACACGCTAGGCCGGCCGAGCCTCCTTGCCCCGGGTCAATTCCCGATCGAGCTCGATCGCTCGCTCCTCGTGGTCGTGGCCGGCGCTGAAGAGCGCCATCCAGTTGTCGTTGCTCATCTCGCGCAGCTCATCGTCGGTCTGGCTCTCGACCCAAGACAGGAACAGCTTGAGAGAGTGGGTCGCGTTCTTCAGCTGCTCGAGCGCATCTGCCAGGTCCATCTCTTGCCTCCCCTCGGATGCGGCGAGGCCCCAGCCTAACGCCTGGTCCTGCTACGGGGAAGGAGGACCCCTCCCGATCCCGAGCTCGCGGTAGATCTCGCGGAAGAGCCTGCGTGAGCTCAACGTGCGGTCAACCCACGCGACGAGCCCGACGGCGATCGCGAACGCCAGCACGTACCCCAGCAGTAGGACGAAGCTCTCCGCCATGCTCCACGAGGTCCCGTTCGACATCTCGAGTGGGATGCCCGCACCGGCCCCGAGGATGCTCAACACCGCAGACGCTCCCCTCGATCGGCAGGCTAGCTCGCCTTGCTCGCGGCCTCCTTGGCCTTCTCGACGCTCTCCTTGTCGATCTTCTCCTTGTCGATCTTCTCGGCCTTGGCGAGCGCCTTCTCGACCT
>DAIOFZ010000097.1:4527-8229 GCA_036745475.1 Actinomycetota bacterium
TTGTCGATCTTCTCCTTGTCGATCTTCTCGGCCTTGGCGAGCGCCTTCTCGACCTGCTCCACCCAGATCTCGTCGAAGACGGCGACGATGCCGGAGGAGTCGGGCGGCAGGACGTCCTCGAGCTCCTTCTTGATCTCGTGTTCGCGCTGGTGGGACGTGAGTACGCCGATGCCCGCTCCGGCCGCGCCGCCCACCACGGTAGCCGCGATGACCCCGGCCGGGAAGATCAGCCCGAGGACGAACCCACCGAGCGCGCCCACCATGCCGCCCTTCGCGACCTCGTGGGCATTCTCCTTCACGGTGAGCTTGCCCTCGGCGTCGCGGCTGACGAGCACGGCAACGTCCATGAAGATCAGGCCGTCCTTGACCAGCTCCTTGAGCGCGTCGAAGTCCTCCTGCGCGGCGTCGGCATCGTCGTACGCGGCGATGTACAGGTCGACGGGGACATCCGGATCCTTCGCCATGGACGGTCTCCTCTTGAGCCGGGACGCTTTCGGCTGTCAAGTCTACGCGCGTGCCCGCCTGCCGGCGGGTCTCGCCGAGACCGCCCTGTCCCGGCTCCGTCCGGGGATAATCCGGGCATGAGCTCGCGCGAGGAGCGGATGGCCCTGAACGAGGCCGCGTCCAGGGAGATCAACGAGAAGATCGAGGGTGTCCACCAGGACGATCCGCCGAGTCGGCGGATGAGGATCGCCTGCGAGTGCGCCCTCAAGTCTTGCGACGAGGTCATCGAGATCACGATGGCGGAGTACGAGAATGTCCGGAGCGACCCCCGGCAGTTCGCGATCGTCCCCGAGCACTTCATCGGCGACATCGAGCGGATCGTCTTCGAGAACGACCGCTTCGCCGTCGTGGCCAAGCGCGCCGGCACCCCAGCGGACGTGGTGACCGAGACCGATCCTCGGAACTAGGGGGCGGCCGATGACCTCCTACGACGTCGCAGTGATCGGAGCCGGCGTGCACGGCGCGAGCGCCGCGTTCCACCTCGCGAATCGCGGTGTCCGAACGGTCGTGATCGAGCGGACCTCGCCCGCGGGAGGGCCGACCGGGCGCTCGAGCGCGATCGTCCGGGCCTACTACACGAACGCGTTCCTGGCCGGGGTGGCGCGCGACTCGATCGCGATGTTCCGCGACTTCGAGCGGCACACCGGGCGGGACGCGGGGTTGCGCGAGACCGGCCTGCTGGTGCTGCATCCGCCCGAGGACGAGGCGACGGTGCGCGAGGTCGTGCCGCGCCTGAACGATCAGGGCATCCCGACCGACCTCCTCGAACCGCAGCAGGTGGTGGCGGAGTGGCCGGCGTTCGATCTCGACGGGATCGCGATCGCGGCGTTCGAGCGCGACGCGGGGTACGCCGATCCGGTCCTCACGACGCAGGGCCTGCTCCAACGCGCCCGTGAGTTCGGGGCCGAGATCCGTCCGGGTCACGGCGTCACCGCGATCGAGCGCCATGGCCCGGCTTGGTCCGTGTCGACGACCGATGCCTCGGTCCAGGCCGAACGCGTCCTGATCGCCGCGGGTCCGTGGAGCGCGCCGCTCGCCGCGATGGTGGGCGCCGACCTCCCGCTCACGGTCGAGCGGCACATCGTCGCGACCTTCGCGTGGAGCGACGACACCCGCGTTCCCGCCCACGGCGACCTGCCGAACGGCTACTACTTCCGTCCCGAGGGCGACGAGCTGTTCCTCATGGGACCGCTCCACCCCGAGCCCACCGTCGACCCCGACGACTTCGACGAGCGGGTCGGCACGAACGAGGCCGAGCGGCTCGGAGCGGGCGTCGTCCGACGCGCCCCGGCGCTGCGGCACGCGACCGCTCGGGGTGGCTGGGCCAGCCTGTACGACGTGAGCCCGGACTGGCAGCCGGTGATCGGCGAGATCGCGTCGGGTGTCTTCGTCGACGCCGGGACGAGTGGCCACGGCTTCAAGCTCGCGCCCGGGCTCGGCGCGCACATCGCCGACCTCGTGACAGGCGTCGACGTCGACCCGGGCCTGGAACAGTTCCACCCGCGGCGGTTCGAACGGGCGGGCGCGCTCGACGCCGGGTTCGGGGAGGCGCGGATCCTCGGCTGAGGGGCCGAGTCTCAGCCGCGCGCGACGAGGTTCCGGAGCGCGAGCAGCGAGTTCTCGACGGGCTTCTCCGCGATCCGACGCATGAACCAGGGGTACCAGTGCGTCCCGTACGAGATCAGCGAGCGCGCCCGATAGCCATCGGCGGCCATGCGCAACAGGTCGGCCTGACGGATCCCGAACAGCATGTGCACCTCGAACCCGTCTCGTCCCCCGACGTCCGTCTCGATCTGGCGGATCAGGCCGACGTCGTGTGTCCCGAGCGCCAGCCGCCCGATCGGTCCCTTCCGCGCGAGGATCAGGAGCGCGAGCCGGCGGAACGCCTCGTCGATCACCTCGCGTGAACCGAACACGAGCTCGCGCGGCTCGCGATACGCGCCCTTAACCAGGCGGATCGTCGGGTCGAGCGGCATCAGCGTGTCGACGTCGCCGGCCGTGCGCTTGAGGTACGCCTGGAGGCATACGCCGACGTTCGGATGCCCGGCCCGGAGCTCACGGTAGAGGTTGAGCGTCCCGTCGACGTACGACGCCGATTCCATGTCGAGCCACAGCCAGTTGTCGTGTTCGGTCGCCGTCGTCGCGAGCTCCTCGAGGTTCGCGAGCGCGGCCCGATGGTCCTGGTCGAGGCCCAGGTGGCTCGGCTTCACCGAGAACTCGGTGTCCAGACCGGCCGCCGCGACGCGGTCGTAGGCCTCGCGGTATTCCTGGACCACTCGCCGCGCGCCCGAGAGCTCGGTCACGTTCTCGCCGAGCGCGGTGAACATCGTCGGGAGCCCCCGCTCCCGGAGATGCGTCGCGGCGGCGATCGCGTCGTCGAGCGTCTCCCCCGGCATGAAACGACGGACGCTCCGGCGGACGAAGCGGTACGTGGGGAGATGCTCGCCGAGCCATCGGTTCTCGGCCGCCCACAGCACGACGTCGCGAGACACGTTCATGACCGAAGCGTAGCGAATGGGCGCGGTCATCCGGGACGTCGCCGGAAGCGGCGATCGATGGGGACCTGCTCGCGCTCAGCAGCGATCAGGGGATCGAGGCGTTGTTATCGATGAGGTTGAGGTTGAGTCCAGGTGCCGGAAGGTCGAAGAAGCACAGCATCTCGTCGTGGTTCTTGTCGAAGAACTCGAGGGTCGCGATGGCGTCCTCGAGCGGAACGTCTGGAGGCGGCGGGAAGTCGATCAGGATCTGTTCGAACGACGATGGCCCCCCGAAAGCCGTGGGGCAGTCGCCTGTCGGAGGAACCGCTCCGGCCGGGGTGACCGCGCCGGCGAGGGGAAGACAAGCAAGGATGGACACCAGCAGCAACCGTCGCGCCCTCATTCTCGACCTCCTTTGCTGGGCCGCACGCTGCGAAACGCAGCACGAGCCACGGCCCACAAGAACCCTGGCCATCTGCATGTTGCAGGGTATTCGCACACCTCAGCGACGTGCAACCGGAAGCAGCGACGCCAAGTCTGGACCGTGCGACGATCCAAGGCCCAGTCCGCAAAGCTGCGAAGGGTGCACGAGATGCCGTTGAAGCCTGATTGGGATCGACTCCTCGCAAACTGTCCAGGTGCCGAGGACGGCTTCCCTCCTCCGAAGGTCGGTTTCGGAGCCATCGATATCCGAAGGGACAGCGGCTTCGAGGCAACCAAC
>DAIOFZ010000098.1:0-8132 GCA_036745475.1 Actinomycetota bacterium
GGCATGCGCGGGAAGCGCCGGCTCCATCGGAAGCCGTCGATGGCCCAGATCGGCGCTTGCCGGCCGTGGCTGGACGCGGAGATCTCGATCGTCCGCCCCGAGATCCTGGTCTGCCTCGGCGCGATGGCCGCACAGGCGATCCTCGGGCGTTCGTTCCGCCTGACCCGGCACCGCGGGAGCTGCTCGATGCCGAGGAGGTGCAACCGAGGGTCGTCGCGACCGTGCATCCGGCCTCGATCCTGCGCGCAACCGATGATCGAACTCGCGAGGAGCAGCACTCGGCGTTCGTCAACGACGTCGCGCGCGCGGCGAGCGCTCGGCGCGCGATGCACGCGCACGACGGCGGCGGATGATGCGTACGACGGCCGTCGACCGGGTACGAGATCTCAGGACGCGAAGCTTCGTGACCAAGCGGTCGTCGCCGGCACGCGGAGGTGAAGGAGATGGGTCGAGTACCCGAGCCGCACACGAGCCCGAAGGCTCCCGAGGATCGCGCATGGGACTGGCACGGTACGGAGCAGGCCGACAAGTCCGATGCGATCATCGAATCGGGCGGATGGGAGCTGCTCGCCGACGCACACGCCTGGTTCGACCCCTCACGGGATGAGGAGAGGCACGACCCTCCCCGCGAGAAGGGCGCGTACAAGCTCCCCCACCACGAGATCGAGGACGGACGCCTGCGCGTTGTGTGGAACGGCGTGCGTTCGGCGATGCAGGTGTTGCTGGGTGCTCGAGGCGGGGTCGACATCCCCGAGGGCGATCGCAAGGACGTCTATCTCCACCTCGCGAAGCACTACGAGGAGTTCGACAAGGAACCGCCGCCGTTCCACTGAACCAACGACGGGAACCCCCCGGCGTCTCGTACCCTGTGCGGTCGCATGCCTGGGTCGAGGATCGCCGCGGTCGCCGTCGTCATCGGGCTCTGGGCGGTGGCCTGCACCGGCGGCGCCGAGGGACCGCCGGACGCCGGTCCCGCTCCGACGAAAGCCGGGGGGCCGGCGACCCCACAGCTGACGATGCGGCTCGCCACGGCGACAGGGAAGACCGAGGACGGTCTCCTGCGACCCGCGGACATCGCCGAACCCGCCGAGGCCATCCGGCGAGATCTCGAGGAGCTCTACGAGACCGCCTTCCTGGCACCGTCGCTCGATCGGCGGGCGCTCTTCTCCCACTTCTCCGGCGATGCGCGCCGCGAGGCCGAACGCGACCTCGCGCGCCTCACGATCGGACCCGTACGTGGCGAGCTCGACGAGGTGGTCCCGTGGCGTGCGACCGTCAGTCTGACGCTCCTCGCCGATACCGGCGGTCGCCCGCTTGCGGCGTTCGCCGCTACGAGGTTCCGCGCGTCGGCGGTCGCCGGGAACGTGCACGCGCCCGTCACCAACTATGGGGACTTCGTGCTCCGGCGGTCCGACGGCGATTGGCGCATCGTCTCGTACGACGTGCGGGGACGGTCACCAGGGCGCGAACAGATGCGGGGGCAGATGGAGCGAGGGGCTTTCGCGCCGGGGCTGCCCTCGAACGGCCCCCTCTTCGTCTTGGTGATCGGCAGCGATGCCCGGCCCGGCCGGTCGGCCGTGAACGCGCGCGCCGACTCGATCCACATCGTGGGCGTCAACCCGCGTCTCGGCCGAGTCTCGATCCTGGGGATCCCGCGAGACTCGTGGGTGTCGATCCCCGGGTCGGGGACGAACAAGATCAACGCCGCGCTGGTGCTTGGCGGCCCCGAGCTGCTCGTGCGGGCCGTGGAGCACGTGTCCGGGATCCATATCGACGCGTGGGTCCTGACCGGGTTCGTCGGGTTCGAGCGGCTGGTCGACGCCGTCGGCGGCATCGACGTCCGGATCCCGTACCCGATCGACGACTCGGCGGCGGGGGCGCACTTCCGAGCCGGCCCCGAGCACCTGAACCGGAGCGAGGCGCTCGCGTTCGCCCGCGCGCGCCACGACGTGCCCGCCGGCGACTTCAGCAGGTCCTTCAACCAGGGGCGGCTGATCATCGCGGCGCTCACCACGCTCCGCAGGCAGGTGGCGAGCGGCCGGCAGACCGCGCTCCTGCCGTGGGTGCTGGCCGGGAGCCGCTCCCTCCAGACCGATCTCTCGTTGAGCCAGATCTTCGAGCTCCTGCTCGCGGCGCCGGCGTTCGAGCCGAGCCGCGTGCAGAACGAGGTCGCGAGCGGGAGCGGGACGACGATCGGCGGGCTCAGCGTCGTCGTGCTGGGCGAACGCGCCCGAGCGCTCTTCCACGACCTGCGCGCCGACGCCGTGCTCGGCGGCTGACCGGCCCGACCGGTTCGCAGCATCCTCGACCACGCCCTATTCTCCGAGCGTGCTCGATGCGTTCGCATCGCCCGCCGCCCTGCGGGGCGGGGACCATGGGTTCGCGCTCACCCGCACGGACGACGACATCGCGTGGTTCGCCCGAGCCTTCGTGGAGCACGCGGAGCGCGCCGGTGCCCGAGCCCTCTATCTGTCCGCGGGTCCCGCGGAGGACGTGGTCCGGCGCGGCCTGCCCTCGCCACGGCACCCCGGGGGGCTGGTCGTGGTGGACGCAGTACCCGTCCTGGCCCCCGGCGACATCTTCAGGCCCGAGATCTACGTGCGCGCGCTCGAGGCCGCCGTGGACGCGGCGCTGCGCGACGGATTCGCCGGCGCCCACCTGCTCGTCGAGGGTGGATGGAGCCTGGCCGCGATCCGGGACGTCCAGGTCTGGTGGGAGCTCGAGGGCATGGCCCACGAGCTCGCCGTGCTGCAACGAGGGGATACGATCTTGGTATGCCAGTTCGGTCAGGATCGCTTCCCGCCCGAGGCGCTTGAACGTGCGGAACGCGCCCACCCGCTCTCGGTGGCGGCGAGCTCGAACGGCTTCACGGCGTCGGCGGCGATGCGCATCGAACGGCGCGAGGGTGTGCTCTACGTTTCGGGAGAGCTCGATCGCGGGACGGCCGGCCTGCTGGCCACCGCATGTCGTGGGAGCGTGGGCATCGTGACGATCGATCTCGCCGAGGCCACCTTCTTCGACGTCGGCGCCCATCGCGCCGTCACCAAGATCGCCAAGACCTGCAAGCGCGTCCGGCTCCGCAACGCCCCGCCGATCGTCCAGCGCGTCGTGTTCGCCCTCGGGGGCGAGGCGGGACTCGAGATCGAGGTCGAAGACGACGCGGTATCGATGAGGGTCGGGTAGGCGGAATAGCGGGCGCGACCGGCCGGTTCGAGGGAGGGACATGCCAGCGATCACGGTTCCGGACCCGACGAAGCTCGACCGCGTCCCGCCCGTGCCCGCCGGCGCCCGCTTCCGGCGCGTCCGGGGCGTGAGCGCCGCCCCCAGCGGCCTCGAGGGTGAGGGCTTCCCGGTTCGGCGGGCCTTCGCCGGCGTCGATCTGGCCGACCTCGACCCGTTCGTGCACATGGACCAGATGGGTGAGGTCGAGTACGCGCCCGGCGAACCCAAGGGCACGCCGTGGCACCCGCACCGTGGGTTCGAGACCGTCACCTACATCATCGACGGGATCTTCGAGCACCAGGATTCGAACGGCGGGGGCGGGACGATCACCAACGGCGACACCCAGTGGATGACCGCCGGCGCCGGCATCCTGCACATCGAACGGCCGCCGGAGCACCTGGTGGTCTCGGGCGGCCTGTTCCACGGGATCCAGCTTTGGGTCAACCTGCCCAAGGCCGAGAAGTGGTCGCCGCCGCGGTACCAGGACCTCCGCGCGACGGAGGTCTCGCTCCTGTCGTCGCCGGACGCGGGCGCGCTCGTTCGGGTCATCGCCGGCGAGGTGGCCGGTCACGCCGGACCGGGTCAGACCTACACGCCGATGACGATGCTGCATGTCTCGCTCGCGCCGGGCGCCGCGCTCGAACTCCCTTGGCGAGCGGACTTCAATGCGCTCGCCTACGTGCTCACGGGCGCGGGTTCGGCCGGCGTCGAGAAGGTCGTCGTCTCGACGGGACAGCTGGTGGCGTTCGGACCGGGCGACGCGATCCGTCTGGAGGCGTCCAAGGGTCAGGAGTCACGCTCGCCCGAGCTCGAGGTGCTCCTGCTCGGCGGCCGCCCGATCAAGGAGCCGGTCGCCTGGTACGGCCCGTTCGTGATGAACACGAAGGCCGAACTGCTGCAGGCGTTCGAGGACTACCAGGCGGGTAAGCTCGGCACCATCCCGGCCGCGCACCACACACCGGACCGCATCATCGAGTCCGGCACCGACGAGTAGTGCCGCGCGCTACTCGGCGTCGCGGTGCCGATGGTCGGTCTCGCGGGCGATCCGCGCCGCGGCGCCGGCGATCTTCTGCACGACGGTGAAGCGGATGCCCTCGGAGACGAGCTGGTCGACCTCGGGGTTCTCGTGGTCGGTCGCGATCGCGAACCGTGTCGGGTAGCCGCGGACGGCCTCGTACTCGAGGCGCGTGAGGGCGATCCGCGACCGGCAGGCCGTATCGCTGCACTCGCAGACGTAGACCTCCTCGATCTCGTGCTCGAGCGCCACGGCCCCGCGCGTCTCGGCGATCCACTCGTTGCGATCGCGCGAATGCGATTCGTTGCGGACCTCCTGATCCCGCCAATCGTTCACGATCCCGCGCTCAGGACGAGGCGAGGTCGAGGACCTTGCGGATCCCGTTGTCGATCCGGAGCCTGCCGCCCCAGCCGGCTACGCGCTGCTCGCACGCGATCACGCCGAGCCACCCGGCGCCGTCGACCGATTCAAGCGGATCGATGTCGAGGATCACGTCCCGCGGCCTGGCCCGGGTGACCGCCGCCAGCAGCGTGGTTACCGCCTCGGCGTCGAGCCACCCGCCCAGCGTCAGATGCAGGGCGCTGTTGGACTCCTCGATCAGCACCGAGAAGTCCTCGGGGGGGACCCGCATCGCGACTCCCTTCGTGGAGGAACGATCCTCCGATGAGGGAGCGAGTCTCTGGGCTCCGATGTCGTGCCGCCCGGCGGCGGCTCACGGCCGGGATCTGGGGCCGAGAACCACACGGTACGCGCAACCGCGTCGAGTAGCAATGGGCACCAGGCACGGCGGGAGTCCGGCAGGCACCGCATCGGCTGCGATAGGCTCGAGACTGGAGACTTGGAGACTGCCGTGATGGACGAAGGAGGCCCCGACCGGCTCCGGATCCTCGTCTCGGACGGGCAGGGGCACCGCCTCGACGAGGTCCGAAAGAGCGTGACCGAGCTCGGTCACGAGGTCGTGGGGCAGACGGCCCTCGGCGAGGTTGCAGCGGCGAGCGCCTCCGTTCGCCCCGACGCCGCGATCGTCATCGTCGGAGAGAGCACGGAGCGCGCGCTCGACCTCATCGGGCGGATCGTCACCGAGGCCGCGTGCCCGGTGATCGCGATCCTCGACCTCGAGGACGAGGCCTTCATCCGCCAGGCCGCCAAGCGAGGGATCTTCGCCTACATCACGCTCGGCAGGGACGCGTCGGCGCTGCAGAGCTCGCTCGACGTCGTGCTGTCGCGATTCGCCGAGTACCAGGGCCTCGAGGGCGCGTTCGCCCGCCGCGCGATCACCGAGCGGGCCAAGGGCATCCTGATGGAGCGGCACTCGACCGACGAGAAGCGCGCGTTCGAGATGTTGCGTGACGAGGCCCGGCGCTCAAACCGCAAGATCGTCGACGTCGCCGAGGCGGTCGCGATGAGCGTCAACCTCCTGCCGCGCTCGCAGGCCGACTAGCACCGGCCATCCACTCCCGGCGCCGTACCCTGGTGGTCGAGCACGGAGGGAACACGCATTGCCAGAACCGAACGACTGGAACGCCGGGATCATCGAGGAGTTCCGCGCGAACGGCGGCAGGGTCGGCGGGTACTTCGACGGCGCCACGCTGCTGATCCTCCACACCAGAGGGATCAAGAGCGGCCTCCCGCGCCTGAAGCCGCTGGTGTACCTGCCCGACGGCGACCGGTTCGTGGTCTTCGGCACCATGGGCGGCGCACCGACCGATCCGATGTGGGTACGCAACGTGCTCGCCGACCCCGAGCCCTCGGTCGAGCTCGGCGATCGCACGATGCCCGTGCGCGCGGTCGAGGTCACCGGCCCCGAGGCCGACGAGCTCTACGCGAGGCAGGTGGAGCGGCGACCCGGGTTCGCCGAGTACCGGAAGAAGACGTCCCGGTGGATCCCGGTCATCGCGCTCGAACCCACGACATGACCCCGTCCGGTCAAGCCGCGCGGTCACCAGGCCGAAACATGTCAGGTGGGTTCCCACGGCGAGACCGCCCGGACGACGATCGTCGACACGCTCGGCCGCCGAAGGGTTCGGCGTGGCGCGCCCATGAGATATCGAGAGGCCCTCGTCGCGCATCTCGTCATGAGCCTCGCCGACCTTCGGCTCAGGAGGCGAGCCCAGGAGCGTGCCCGCCGGCAGGCATCGAGCTCCGTCTAGTCGGGCCACGGCCACTCCCCGCAGCGACCGTGGCCTACACTGCCGGCGTCGTTGGGGCGCGAAGGAGGCAGCCGGTGGGTGAGCGACCGCGCCGGCACGACGAGATCAGGGGTGCGACGGTCGTGCTGACCGGGTGGTCACGGGGCCGCGAGCGCGAGATCGCCGACGCGCTCGACGCGATCTCGGCGGAGCCGGTAGATCTGGACGACGTCGAGCTGCCCTTCGTCGCGCTCCCGAAGGTCACCCTGGAGAAGGCGGAGGCCGCACGGGGGCTCCTGATCGACGCGGGCGGTTCGGTCGACCTGCGTGACGAATGGGTCACGCGCGACGCGCCTCGGCCGGTCGCCCCGCGACCGACGTGTCCGTTCTGCGGCTCGACCAAGACGCAGCCGTACACGCATGCCGGACCCGCGGCCCGCACGTCCATGAAGTGCACCAGGTGCGGTCAGCGGTTCCGCGTCTCGAGCCCCTGACGACCGCCTCAGTCCTCGTCGCTGCCGCGGAGACGCTTCGTCCGCGAACGACGTTTCTTGTCCGCCAGCCGGCGTTCGACGGCGCCGCGTGTCGGCCTGGTCGGGCGCCGGCGGGGCGGCGGGGGGGCGAGCGCGCCGGCGAGGATCTTCGTCATGCGTTCGAGCGCGGCCTCGCGGTTGCGGAGCTGCGAACGGTGTTCGGACGCCCTCACGGTCAGGACACCCCCGATGAGCCGGCGCGAGAGCCGTTCGAGCACGCGGGCGCGCTGGATCGGTCCGAGCGCGCTCGTCCGCGCGACGTCCAGGCTGAGCTCGACGCGCGAGTCGGCGGTGTTGACGGACTGGCCGCCCGGCCCCGAGGAGCGGCTGAACCGCCACGTGAGCTCGCGCTCGGGGATCACGACGGAGCGGGTCACCCGCAACGGACCGGGCATCGGATCCTTCATACACTCCCCGCGTGAAGATCGGCGTCATCGTGCCGGCGGCGGCGAGCGACTCGGACGGCGGGAGGCCGTCGTGGCCGGCGATCGTGTCGTTCGCGCGTGCCGCCGAGGCGCACGGCCTGGACTCGGTCTGGATGTTCGACCACTTCTTCCACAAGCCGTCGAGCGGACCGATCGACGGACAGCTCGAGGCATGGACGGTCGTGAGCGCCCTCGCCGCCGCGACCGATCGCGTCGAGATCGGCACGCTCGTCCTGTGCTCGAGCTTCCGGCACCCCTCGATGGTGGCCAAGATGGCCGCCACCGCCGACGAGGTGAGCGGCGGTCGCCTGATCCTCGGCCTCGGGACCGGGTGGCACGACGCGGAGTACGACGCGTTCGGGTTCCCGAAGGACCACCGCGTCGACCGGTTCGAGGAGGCGCTCGGGATCGTCGTCCCGATGCTGCGCGGCAAGACGGTGACGTTCGACGGCGACTACTTCACGACGCGCGACGCGGTGCTCGAACCCGCGCCGTCGCGCGACATCCCCGTGCTGGTTGCGGCGTTCGGCCCCCGGATGCTGCGGCTGACCGCTCGCCACGCGGACGCGTGGAACACGGCCTGGCTCGGCGCTCCCGACGAGCTTCTTCGCGGTCGCCTCGAGGCGCTCGACGCGGCGCTCGCGGCGGAGGGCCGAGACCCCGCGACGCTCGAACGCACCGTCGGCATCGAGATCCGGGATCCGTCGCTCGGGGCGGCCGCGCCGGCGGATGGGGAGGAGGGCGAGGATCGGGCGTTCGGCGGGTCGGTCGCCGAGCTCGCGGAGGCTGTGACGGCGTACGAGGAGCA
>DAIOFZ010000099.1:0-8070 GCA_036745475.1 Actinomycetota bacterium
GTCCGGCCGCTGTCGTCAGGATGCGGTCGTTCGCCCACGCGTGGAAGCGGACGAATGCGAGGAGGCTGTCGACATCCACGGGGTCATCCTAGGTGCGGTCCTTCGGCGGTGGCTTCCCCTGCGTCTTCGATCGTTCCTGCTCCTCGCGGCGCCACGACTCGACGTCCAGGCCCTCCCACGGGTCGTAGTCGACCTCGAGCGCCTCCTGCGCGGGTCGCGCGTCCTCCGGCACGTTGCGCAGGTTGACGCGGATCCGGTACCAGGCGGTCGATCGGCCTCGCATCGGATCGACCATCACGTCGGCAGGTTGGAGCGCGGCGGCGATCTCGGGGTGTCGCGCCTTCCATCGCTCGAATCCCTGCATCGCCTCGGCCTCGGTCTCCGCGCGGGCGATCTCGATCAGCGGAGCCTTGGTCCTTCGCCGGCCGGTCGGACCGGTCCGCTTCCCCGGCGCGGGCGGAGGGACGACGCCCTCCTTGGCGGGCGTGCCGCGCCGGCGCTTCGACGGCTGGACGCGTGCCGGCTCGCCCTCCTGTTTCGCGTACTGTGGCGGCCACGGCGCGTCGCCGAAACCCGCCGCCTCGTGTTGCACCGCGAGCTCGAGGAGCGCCTCGAGGGAGCCCGCCGCCTCGTCGATGCCCTCGGACGGGTCGCCGATGTCGGCGACGCGCGCCGGCACGGTGTCGATCGTGAACGCGTCCGGATCGCACCCGGGCACCTCGTCCCATAGCAGCGGCGTCGACACGCGCGCGTCGGGCGTCGGACGTGCCGAGTACTGCGATGCGACGGTGCGGTCCTTCGCGTTCTGGTTGTAGTCGAGGAAGACGCCGTGGCGCTCCTCCTTCCACCAGCGGCTCGTCGCCAGGTCCGGCGCGCGGCGTTCGACCTCCCGGGCGACCGTGAGCGCCGCCCGTCGGACCTCGGGGAACGTCCACCGACGTTGGATCCGCGCGTACACGTGCATCCCGCGCGACCCCGATGTCTTCGGCCACCCGACGAGACCGAAGTCCTCGAGCACCTCCTTGGTGACCATCGCGACGTCGCGGATCTGCGGCCACTCGATCCCGGGGACCGGATCGAGGTCGACGCGCAGTTCGTCGGGATGATCGAGGTCGTCCGCGCGCACCGGGTGCGGATTCAGGTCGATGCATCCGAGGTTCACGATCCACACGAGCTGCGCGGCGTCGCGGACCACGATCTCCTCCGCGGTACGGCCCGAGGGGAAGCTGAGCTCGACGGTCTCGATCCAATCGGGGCGCGACGCGGGCGCGCGCTTCTGGAAGAAGAACTCGCCCTCGGCGCCGTGCACGAACCGCTTCAACGCCATCGGGCGGCCGGCGACCCCGCGGAGCGCTCCTTCCGATACGGCGAGGTAGTAGCGGACCAGGTCGAGCTTCGTATGCCCGGTCGTCGGGAAGAACACCTTGTCGGGGTTCGAGACGGTCACCTCGCGGCCGGCGGCCTCGAGGATCTCCTTGCGAGCGGGCATATCGACACGATAGGAGGCCGAGCGGGGCCCGGCGACCCGCACACCGCCGAACCGGTATCCTGTGCGCGTGGACTTCTACCGTACGAGAGAGGGCAAGACGCTCCGGATCGGGGAGTCCGACGACGGGATGCTGAGCGTCGAGATCCTGAAGGACGGTGCTTGGACCGCCGCCCCGCTCGGCATGATCGGCCTGCGACTCTCTCCGGAGACGCGCCGGTTGAAGGCGTCGGAGATCAAGATCCTTCCCACCTGAGCGACCCGCACCGAGGCTGCGCCGCAAGGGTGTCGTTCGCCGAGCGGTTGAACGCGCTCGACTAGCATCCGACGATGCACATCCTCCTGTGGCACGGGTGGCTCCTCGAGGGTTCGGGATCCAACGTGGCGACCGCGCGCGTGGCCGAGCGCTACCGCGCCGCCGGCCACGACGTGCTGCTCTTGTGCCAGGAGCGGCATCCCGAGCGGTACCCGTGGATCGACGCGTTCGGGACGGTCGACGCCAACGGGCCGTCGGAGCTGACGTCGCAAGCCGTGCGAGGCGCGCCCGGACGCTGCGTCGTGCTCCGACCTCGGATCGGCTCGATGATCCCCGTCTTCGTCGTCGACCGGTACGAGGGGTTCGACGAGGTCCGTCCGTTCGTCGAGCTCTCGGATGACGACCTCGGTTCCTACCTCCGGGCGAACGTCGATGCGTTGCGTGCGGCCGCCGCGTGGCACGGCACGGAGGTCACGTTCACGGGTCACGCGATCCCGGGTGCCGCGATCGGCAGACGCGCGCTCGGCGCGGGTCGGTACGTCGCGAAGATCCACGGCAGCGACATCGAGTACGCGGTGCGGATCCAGGAGCGGTACCGCGAGCTCGCGCGCGAGGGGCTCCAGGCGGCGCGCGCCGTCGTCGGCCCGACCGCCGACGTGCTCGTGCGTTGCTCGGCCCTCGTCCCTGGGATCCAGGAGCTCGTCCGGATCGTCCCGCCGGGCGTCGAGGTCTCCGCGTTCCGCCCGCGACCGACACACGAGGCGTTGCTCGAGGCAGCCGAGCTGCTCGACCGGGACCCGGACACGGCGCGGGGACGGCCGTCGTCGATCGACGAGCATGTTGAGCGCGCCCTCGACGATCGGGAGGCCGCGGCGCTCGATGCGCTGGCGGAGACCTACGACCAGGCGGTGCCGGAGCCGGATGCGGCGGCGCGGCTCCGACGGCTCGCGGGAACGACCGGGCCGATCGTCGGGTACCTCGGCAAGTTGATCCCGCAGAAGGGCGTCGAGCTGATGCTCCAGGCGCACCGGACCGCGTACCACGATGCGCATGCGCTGGTGGTCGGGTTCGGCTCGTACCGCGAGTGGCTCGCCGCGCTCGCGATCGCGCTCGAGCGCGGCGACGCCGAGGCGCTCGCGTGGCTGCGCCAGGTCCGCGACATCCCGATCGAACCCGGGCCCGATCCCGATCCGGGGACCGGCGAGCGAGACGTGACGTTCACCGGCCGTCTCGATCACCGGTACGCCCCCGAGGCGCTCGCGGCCATGGACGTGATGGTAGTGCCGTCGATCCTTCCCGAGGCGTTCGGCATGGTCGCCGCCGAGGGAGCCGCTGCCGGCGCCCTCCCGCTGGTCGCCCGCCACTCGGGCCTCGGCGAGGTCGGCGCGGCGCTCGAGGCCGAGATCGGCCGTCCGGGTCTTCTCACGTTCGAGCCGGGCACCGGCGCGGTGGCGCGACTGGCGGCGGCGCTCGACCGCGTGCTCGAGCTCCCGCGCGCGGAGCGCGACGAGCTCCGCGGGGCCGTGAGCGCATTCGTCGGTCGCGAGTGGACTTGGGACCGAACCGCGACGGGGCTGCTCGCAGCCGCGGGCCTAGACTCCCCGGATCGCCGAGCGCACGCTGACCCAACGTGAGCTGAACCGCGCGCTGCTCGCGCGGCAGCTGTTGCTGGAACGCTCCACGCTGTCGGTCTCGAGGGCGATCGAGCGGATCGGCGGGCTGCAGACGCAGTACGCGCCGTCCGCGTACCTCGGGCTGTGGTCGCGGTTGCGCTCGTTCGAACGTGCCGCGCTGACCCGAGCGCTGGAACGACGTTCCGTGATCCAAGGCACGCTGCTTCGGATGACGATCCACATGGTCTCGGCGGGCGACTACTGGCCGTTCGTCCAAGCGATCCGCCGGGCGCGTCGGGCGTGGTGGCTCGGGGCGACGCGTCGCGCGGCCGTCGAGCGCGAGTTCATCGAGGCGGCGGAGCGGACCCGAACGCTGCTCGCGGGCGGCCCCCGTCCTCGCCGGGAGCTGGTGCAGGCGCTCGGCGTGGACGGCTCGACCTGGAACGGCATCGGCCTGTGGATCGACCTGGTCCGCGTCCCGCCGTCGGGGACGTGGGACCGTCGCTCCGCGGACCTGTACGGGCTCGCCGAGGACTGGCTCGGCCCGCCCGCCGCGACGGAGGAGCAGGGGATCGAGCTGCTGATCCGTCGATACCTCGCCGGGTTCGGGCCCGCCTCGATCAAGGACCTCGCGAGCTGGTCCGGGCTCTCGCCCGCCTCGCTCGGCCCGCCCCTGGGTCGGATGGCGCTGCGTCGGTTCCGGGACCCCGACGGCGGCGAGCTGATCGATCTGCCGCGGGCGCCGCTCCCGGACGCCTCGACGCCCGCGCCGGTCCGCTATCTCCCGACGTGGGACGCGACGTTGCTCGTGCATGCACGCCGGACGCAGATCCTGCCGGAGCGCTTCAGGCCGCGGGTCTTCAGCACGAAGACCCCGCATTCGGCACCGACGTTCCTCGTCGACGGGCAGGTGGCAGGCACCTGGCGGGTGGAGCGTGGCGCGATCCGCCTCACGGCGTTCGAGCGCCTCCCACGCGAAACATGGCGCGAGCTCGGCGAGGAGGCCGAACACCTGCTGGCGTTCCACGCGTGAGTGCTCCGAACGCGGGGCGAGACGCTCGCTGAACTCAGGCGAGCGCGGCGAGCGCGTTCGGGACCGTGGCCTCGGGCTTCACCGGCGACCAGGCGCCCGCGATCCGCCCCTGCTCGTCCACGAGGAACGACGAGCGGATGAGCCCGACGGAGGTCCTGCCGCCCCGAACCTTCTCACCCCAGGCGCCCCATGCCTCGGCGGTCGCGTGGTCCGGGTCCGAGAGCAGTGGGAAACCGAGCCTGTACTTCTCGTCGAACGCGAGCTGTTTGTCGGGCAGGTCGGGCGAGATCCCGACCACCTCCGCGCCGATGCCGGCGAGGTCCTGCCGGTGATCCCGGAGGTCGCACGATTGGGCTGTGCATCCGGGGGTGTCCGCCTCGGGGTAGAAGTAGACGAGGAGTTTCCTGCCGCGATAGTCCTCGAGACGTACGGCGGAACCATGTTGGTCCAGGAGCTCGAAGGGCGGCGCCGGGTCGCCGGGCTGCAGCGTGGTCACGCTCCTACGGTACCCGCGGCGCCCGGTTGCGATGGGACTCGTTTCGCGCCGAGCGCCTCACCTGGAGATCTCCGCGGGACCCAATCGCTCGCACGAAGCGGTGGTCCCGCGGTCCGATCCCTTGACCCGTTATCTCCAGGCGCTGCGCCGGGAGCCGGCGCGCGTGAGCAGCACGAGTAGCACGGCCACGCCGATCGAGGCGAGCCAGTCGACGCCCTCCGTCTCCTGGAAGAAGGCGCCGGCGAGCCAGCCACCCAGCACGGCACCGACCACGCCGATGACGAGCGTGCCCAGCAGGCCGATCGGGTCTCGGCCCGGCACCAGCACCCGGGCGAGCAGACCCACGATCAGCCCGACGAGGATGTAGCCGAGGATCGAGCCGATGTCGGTGTCGAGGCGGAAGGTGTCGCCCTTCGCCGCGACCAACGGAACCGCGGCGAGCGCCGCCGCCATCCCTTCCGGTTCCCTGACAGGTCTCATGGTGCACCTCCCATGTTCCACGGGGCCATGTCCACGGACGTGTACCCGAGGAGGTGGTCCCCCAACCGTCGAGATGAATCGTGCTCGCTGCGTACGGAAGCGATGCGGCGGGTACGACCGGAGCGCTTGGAACGACGGCCTCGGGGTGGCATGCGCCGCCCGTCAAGGAGGATCAGGTATGAGGTGGCGGAGGCTTCGGCGCCGGCCCGGCGGCGTGATCGACCGGCGCGGACAGGCTGGACCGGCAGGGTACGGCGGCCGGGGCTTCGGCGGGTTCCCGATCCCGGTGGGTGGCGGGGTGGGCGCCGTCATCCTGCTCGTCGTCGTCGTGTTCGTGTTCCAGCTGTGCTCCGGTGGCGGGTTCGACATCCCGGGCGCGCCCGATCTCGGGGGCGCCGACGAGGCGCCGCGGGGAGGATCCGGTCCGAGCGAGGAGGGGACGCGAAGCCGGCTCGTGGAAGCGGTTGTCGACGACATCCAGACGATGTGGGATGAGGACATCTTCCGTCCCGCCGGGAGGACCTACCGGGACACCTCGGTCGTCCTGTTCACCGAACGGACCGACTCGGACTGCGGCGTCGCCTCGGCCGCGACCGGTCCGTTCTACTGCCCCGCTGACGGTCTCGTGTACCTGGATCTGGGGTTCTTCCGCGAGCTCGATCAGAGGTTCCGCGCCCCGGGTGACTTCGCGCAGGCCTACGTGATCGCGCACGAGATCGGGCACCACGTGCAGACGCTCCTCGGCACGAACGAGGCCGTGCAACGCGAGTCCAGGGACAACCCGTCCGAGCGAAACGAGCTCTCGGTCCGCCTCGAACTGCAGGCCGACTGCTACGCCGGCGTCTGGGCCGCATCGGTCTACGCCCGCAACGTCCTCCAGCCGGGCGACATCGAGGAGGCCCTGACGGCGGCGGCGGCGGTGGGCGACGACCGGATCCAGGAGCAGACGCAGGGCAGGATCGATCCCGAGACGTTCACGCACGGCACGTCCGAGCAGCGGGTCACCTGGTTCCGGACCGGTTTCGACTCCGGTGATCCGAACGCCTGCGACACGTTCGACGCCGACATCTGATGGCGCCCACGGGCCGCTCCTTCGAGCGAGCGTATCGGCGTCGCCGAACGCCGTGGGACACCGGAGTCACGCCGCCGGAGATCGTGGAGCAGGCTTCCGCGATGCAGCCCGGACGGGCGCTCGATCTGGGATGCGGCACGGGGACGACCGTGCTGTGGCTCGCCCAACACGGGTGGACGGCGGTCGGCGTGGACCGTTCGGCTCTGGCGATCGAATCGGCCCGCCGGAAGGCCGACTGGACCTCGGGTGCCATGTTCGTGGAGGGCGACGTGATACGGCTCGACGACCTCGAGGTCGACGGACCCTTCGATCTGCTCGTGGACATCGGGTGCTTCCACGGCGTGCCGGCCCGACGTCGAGGCGCGTACGTGCGCCAGGTGACCCGTGTCGCCGGTCCCGGGGCGAGGATGATGATCTTCGCTTTCGGGCCGAGCGTCCGGTGGCCGGGCTCGACGCGGACGCGCGAGCCGGAGATCCGGCGGCGCTTCGGGGAGGCCTTCGAGCTCGAACGCGTGGTGCCCGGGCGTCACCCCTCGGGAAGTGCCTGGTTCTACCTACGGCGGCGTTGATGGGTCGAACCGGAGGCACTGGGTCGACGGTCGGGGAACCGTCCGGTAGCCTGCGCGGTCTCGCACACCGGGGGGAGAGCCGCCACGACGACATCTCGACGACGATCCATGGCGCGCGCGACCGCCTTGGCGACCGTCGTCGCGATCCTCGTGGTCGTCGCTCCCGCCTTGGCCACCGGCGAGCCTGGGGATGCCGGCGCGTCGGGGGCGACCGGGGCGACCGTGCCGTTGGTTCCGAGGCTCCCCGCGGGGGCGCTCCCGGGCATCGACGTCTCGAACCATCAGGGCGCGATCGATTGGTCGCTGGTCTCGGCCTCCGGCACGCGGTTCGCGTTCGCCAAGGCCACCGAGGGTCGGACCTTCATCGATCCGATGTACGCGGCCAACGAGGCGGGCTCCGCCCTGTCCGGCGTGGCGTTCGGGGCGTACCACTTCGCGCGGCCCGATGGCACCGCGAACGACGCCGTCATCGAGGCCGACCACTTCGTCGACGTGGCGCAACCCGAGCCGGGCCACCTGATCCCGGTCCTGGACGTCGAACGCACCGGCGACCTGTCGCAGGCGCAGCTCACGCAGTGGATCCTCGACTGGCTCGGCCGCGTGACCGAGCGGATCGGCGTCCGGCCGATGGTCTACACGAGCCCCAAGGGCTGGGAGACGCGCACCGGCGACACCACCGCCGTCGCCGACGCCGGCTACACGACGCTGTGGGTGGCGCACTGGGGCGTGGCGTCACCGACGGTGCCGGGTGGAAACTGGGGCGGCAACGGATGGACCTTCTGGCAGTACGGCAACTGCGGTGCGATCCCCGGGATCGACGGGTGCGTCGACGTGGACTGGTACGAGACCGGCTCGTTCGACCCCGTGACGATCCCGGTGCCCGACGACGTGCCGCCCTCCGCCACGATCGCGCTTCCCGCGACGACAACCTCGCCCTTGAAGTTCGTCGGTATGCCGCCCATCTGGTAATGCACGGTGGGCACCACCGGAATCGGGTCCTTGACCGGATCGACGTACTCTGCCGTGAGCTTCCGATTGGACAGGTACTCGTACTCGTCGAGCCGA
>DAIOFZ010000100.1:0-8037 GCA_036745475.1 Actinomycetota bacterium
GAGGATCAGGGACTCGAGCTCGGAGCCACACGCGACGCCGTCGACCGAAGCCGTCTCGGCGAGCAGGTCATCGACCTTCTTGCGGCCGTCGCCGTAGAAGTAGCTCTTCACCCGCGAGCGCAGATCGACCGACTTGCCGACGTACAGCACGCGGCCGTCGCGGCCCCGGAACAGGTACACGCCGGGCGCGTTCGGCAGGTGGTCGGCCAGCCGGATCTTCCCGAAGTTCGGACGCCCCCGAGCCCGGACGGCGCCGTGCAGGTCTCCCAGCGTGACGATCCCGAGCCGCCCCCCGAGCTCGAGCAGGCCGTGAAGCACCTCGGAGCAGGCTTCGGCGTCGGGCAAGGCCCGGTGCGACGGTCGGACCGCCGTGCGGAAGTACTGCGCGAGCGTGTGGAGCCGCACGTTCGGCACGTCCGGCCACACCACGCGTCGCGCGAGCCGGGCGGTGCAGACGGGCGGGGGCGGGAGCGCGTCGTAGTCGAGCCGCTCGAGGGCGACGTTGAGGAACGTGAAGTCGAACCGCGCGTTGTGGGCCACGAAGACGCAGCCGCGCGCGAACTCGGAGAACGACGGGAGCACCCACTCGATCGGGGGCGCACCGGCCACTACCAGGTCGTCGATCCCGGTCAGGTGCGTGATCTGGCGAGGGATCGGCACGCCCGGGTTCACGAGGGTCTCGAACACGCCGGTGCGCTCGCCGCCGCGGAGCTTCACCGCGCCGATCTCCGTGATACGAGAGTCGACGGGGGAGCCGCCGGTGGTCTCGAGATCGACGACCACGAACTCGACCTCGGGCAGCGGGACGGCGTCCTCGAGCGTGGTCTGCAGCGTGTCCGCGAGCACCCGGCCTCCCGCGGGGCCGCGCGAGGACGAGCAGGCTACCCGAACAGGTGTTCGGAGGTCAAGGGTCTAGGTCACGTCGCGCGTGCGGAACAGGACCGCGGCCGCGAGCAGCAGCGCGGCTGCCACCGCCGCCAGATACAGGCCCGCGACGATCGTCGACCGTCCGAGCAGGGGGAAGTCGATCGGCGAGGCCACGACGAACAGGCCGGCGTTGTCCGTGAGGAGCCAGGGCGTCCACCGCGGCCGGAGACCGCGCACGAGGTTCTCGACGATCACGACGTAGCCGAAGCCCACCCCCAGCGCGACCGCGGTATTGCGTCCGGCCGACGCAAGCCCGAACCCGAAACCGGCGAAGATCGAGGACAGCGCAGCGACGCGCAGCGCCACGCCGGCAGACTCGGCGAGCCACGCCGCGTCGACGCCGGTGGTCGACCCCGCGCCGGCGGCGGCCACCGCGAGCGCGATCCCGAGGAGCGCCTGGAGCAGGAGCGACAGGACGAAGACGCCCGTCAACGCCGCTGCGATCTTCGCGAACAACACGTGCCCGCGTCGCGGTTCCCAGCTCAGGATCGTCGTGAGGTGGCCGGCATGCCAGTCGGCGCCGATCGCGGAGGCACCGAGCAGCAATCCGACCGACACGAGGACCAGTGACGCGCCCATCAGGACGTCGGGCAGACCCACGAGCGCGTACTCCTGCGTAAGGAACACGATCACGCCGGTCACGACGATCGTGAACACCTCGAGCGCGACGAGGACCTTGACCAGTCGGCGCGACCGGAACCGGCCGAACTCCGAGACGAGGATCCCCCTCATCGCCGGCCCTCCGTGGAAGCGCCCCCCGTGAGCTCGAGGAAGACGGTCTCGAGATCGGCCTCGTCGGCGCGGAGCTCGGTCAGGTACAGCCCGCGGTCGGCCAGGGTCCGCGTCACGCGCGCCGCGTCGGCCGGCGGGAGGCCGACCCGGATGACGCCGTCGTCGACGCGTGCGTCGATCCCCGCCTCGGCGAGGATCCGGAGTCCCTCTGGCACGTCGTCGAGCCGCACGATCAACCCCGTGGCGTGCCCCGTCGTGAGGACCTCGTGCACCGGACCGGTCGCGATCCGCCGACCCCTGGCGAGGATCGCGACGCGATCGGCCGTCTGCTGGACCTCGTTCAGGATGTGGCTCGAGACGAACACGGTCCTGCCCTCGTTCCCGAGGCGCCGCATCAGCTGCCGCACCTCGACGATCCCCGCGGGATCGAGCCCGTTCGCCGGTTCGTCGAGGATCAGGATCTCCGGATCCTTGAGGAGGGCCCCCGCGATCCCGAGCCGCTGCTTCATGCCGAGCGAGTAGGTCTTGACCTGATCGTCCGCGCGTTCGGCGAGCCCGACCTCGTCGAGCACCTCGCGGACGCGCGCGCGCCCGATCCCCGAGATCCGTCCGAGCAGCTCGAGGTTGCGCCTGGCGGAGAAGCGCGGGTACATCGCCGGGCTCTCGACGATCGAGCCGACCCGGCCGATGACCCTGTGGAGCCCGGGGGGCTCCTCGCCGAGGAGGCGGCACCGTCCCCCGGTCGGACGGACGAGACCGAGGAGACACCGGATCGTGGTGGTCTTGCCCGCGCCGTTCGGCCCGAGGAAGCCGAACACGCCGCCGCGTGGGACGGCCAGATCGAGGCCGTCGACCGCCACGGTCCGGCTGCCGCGGATCCGTCGGTACACCTTGCGGAGCCCTTCGACCTCGATGACGGTGTCCATCCCATGGACACGGTACGTCGGCGCACGCGTCGAGGCACGGGCGCGCACCCGCTACGGCCCCCGGTGTGGGCCGCACGCGCTCGGGAGGGGGCTCGGTCGCGGCGGTCAGCGGGGGAAGAGCTCGTCCTCGACCAGGAACGCGATCAGCTGACCCACGGCGATGTGCGCCTCCTGGATGTGGGAGGTCTCCGTGCTCGGCACGTTGATCTCGATGTCGGCCAGCGCCCCGACCCTGCCGCCGGATCCTCCGGTCAGCGCGATCGTCCGGATGCCGGCCGCCTTCGCGCTCGCCAACGCCCGCACCACGTTCTCCGAGTTCCCGCTCGTCGAGATCCCGACGAGGACGTCGCCCTCGCGACCGAGGGCCTCCACCTGGCGTTCGAACACACCGTCGAAGCCGAAGTCGTTCGCCACCGCGGTCAGGAGCGAGGTATCCGTGGTGAGCGCGATCGCCGCGATGGCTTCGCGCCGCCGATCGACGGTGAGCGTACTGACGAACTCGGTCGCCAGGTGCTGGGCGTCGGCCGCGCTGCCACCGTTGCCGCACAGCAGGATCTTCCCTCCGTCCCGGAGCGACTGGACGATCGCTGTCGTCGCGCCGAGGATCTGCGCCGCGCACTCCTCGGCGGTCCGAGCGGCCGTGCGCGAGGTCTCGAGCAGGTAGTCGCGTACCCGGTCGACGTTCACGGCCCCACGCTCGTCAGGAGGTCGTCCCGGATGACGGCTGCCGCCTCGCGCAGGTCGGCGACCACGTGGTCGGCGTCCTCGCCGGCCCCCCGCTCGAGCTCGTCGTCCCCGTGGCCGGTGCGCACGAGGATCGTCCGGGCGCCTACCGCGCGCCCCAGACGCAGATCGGACCCGTGATCGCCGACGAGCCAGGCCTCGGCGGGGTCGAACCCCAGGGCGACGGCGGCACGCTCGACCATCAGCGTCCCGGGCTTGCGGCACGCGCAATCCTCGTTCGGCCGGTGCGGGCAGAACTCGATGGCGTCCAGCGTCACGCCCTCCGCGGCGAGCAGGTCCCTCAGGCGCGCGTGGATCTCGTGGAGTTCGGCGACGGTGAGCATCCCGCGGCCGATGGAGGACTGGTTCGTCAGCACGACGAGGCCGAGGCCGAGCCCTCGGAGCTCGCGCAGGGCGTCTCCCGCATCGGGGACGAGCCGGAGCTCGTCGGGCCGGAGCACGTACCCGATCTCCTCGTTGATCGTGCCGTCGCGATCGAGCAGGACGAAGCGGCGGCTCACGAGGGTCTCCACACGCGACCGCCGTCCCGCGCCTCGACCCCGTGGGCGCGGAACGCGAACTCCGTGAACTGGCCGCCGAGCGCCTCGAGCGCGCCCCGGACGGCCGGCTGGAGGTCGGGCCGGCACGCGAGCAGCAGGTAGCCGCCTCCCCCGGCGCCGCAGATCTTGCCGCCCGAGGCGCCCGCGTCCGCGGCCACCGCCAGCAGGCGTTCGATCCGCGTGCCCTCGGAGACGTGTGGGTTCATCAGCTTCTTGCTCTCGAAGGCCTCGCGCAGCATAGGCCCCAGCCGGTCGAGGTTCGTCGATCGGATCTCGTAGCGCATCTCGTACGCCATCGCCTGCAGTTGCTTCATGCCGACGATCGTCTCCTCGCGGCCGTCGTGGAACATCCGGATCTGCGCGTCGATCAGCCCGAGATCGGTCCTGACGTGGCCCGTGTAGCAGAGCATCAGGTGCGCCCGGAGCTCCGCGAGCGTCTCCGCGGAAAGGTCGAGCGGTTGCACGGACACGCCTTCGGCACCGAACTCGAGCAGGTTGAAGCCGCCGAAGGCCGCCGCGAATTGATCCTGCCATCCGCCCGCGATGCCGAGGTCCTCCCGCTCGATCAGGTAGGCGAGCTCGGCGACCTCGCGGGGCGCCATCGACCGGTCCGTCAGCATCGCGAGCGCGCCGACACAGGCCGTGACCAACGCGGAGGAGCCTCCGAGCCCGCTGCCCGGCGGTGCGTCGGACGCGATGTCGACGTCGATCCCCCCCGGCACCCCCATCCGCTCGATCGCGGCCTTGGGGAGGTCCATCACTCCGTCGTACACGGGACCGTGCTCGAGGCGGTATTCGACGAGATGACCGAGATCCAGCGAACGGATCCGCACCTGCCGATCGTTCCGCGGCGCGACCGACACGTGCGCCGCGTGGTCGATCGTCGCGGACAGCACGGCGCCGCCGTGTCGCTCGTAGTAATGGGGGAAGTCGGTGCCGCCTCCGACGAAGCTGATCCGAAGGGGTGCGCTCGCTCGGATCGTGCCGGACGTCATGGGCCCGCAAGTATGGGCCGCCTCCCGATCGCGCGACCAGCCGTGTCGAAGGCCCCGTGGGGCGGCGGCGTCAGGCCACGAACCGGACGACGCGACGACGCTGCTGCTCGGTGAGGCCGCCCCACACGCCGTAGCGCTCACCGTTCTTCAGGGCCCACGAGAGGCAGGTCTCGCGGATGTCGCAGGCCGAGCAGAACGCCAGCGCGGGTCCCGCCTCCTCCTCCGAGGTAGGGAAGAACGTGTCCGGGTCGATCCCGTAGCAGGCCGCCTGGTCCTGCCAGATGTCCGGGGGGGAGGGGTCGGGGGGGAGGGCCTTCAGGTCGATCCCCGCGATCCGGTCCTTGGTCACATTCAACTCCTGCGTGCCTCGTCGGGTTGCGCAGGCGACCCGGAGGGGGCCTGTGCGCGCAGGACATCCTTGTACCGTTCACGGTCGAACGAGAACAGTCTTGAAAAGTCAGGGCGCCCGTAGTATCGGGGGTCGTGCCGATCGGCGGTTCGGGCGCTCGAGGGCGACGCCACCGTCGGCCGTGAGCTCGGTATCCCTTGCGTCCCAACGGATACGAACCATGGCCGATGATCCTTCCCGCGGCTCCACGCTGGTCACCGTCCCCACCCTGGCCCCCTGCGACCGGACCGGGGCGCCGGGCCGCAGCGGCGCCTCCGCCCTCACCCCGACGAGGACCCGCGGTGGGTGGCCGAGGTTCCGCACCCGTGCAACCGACTCCTGGCCCAGGTAGCAGCCCTTGCTCCGATCGATCACCGGCTCGACGTCGAGGCCGGCCTCGGCCGGCAGGGAATCCGTGTCGAGGTCGACCGGGAAACGGGCAAGGCCGTGGCGGATCCGCCAGGCCTCGATGGCCTCCGGCCCTGCGGGGACCGACCCGTCGTCCGGCGCCTCCCACGCCGCCGTCCACACGAGACCCGGCCGGGGCTTGACGAACAGCCCACGGGGGGCGGCCGGCGCCAGCTCGACATCCGACGACAGGACGTAGGGCCCGAGCAGGTCGGCGATCGGGTCCGGCTGGGCGGCGTCCTGCAGCAGGAGGAACCCGTCGCCCGACGGTGGACGCAAGACGCGGAGGTCGGCGCGGATCCTGCCGGTCGGGGAGAGCAGGAACGAGCGCAGCGCCTCGCCCGCGGGGAGGCCCGCCACCGAGGCGGTGACGAGGTCGTTCAGCCACCCCTCGGCATCGGCGCCTCGAACCTCGGTGAGGCCCCAGCCTCGGAGGTCCACGAACGCGCGCTCCTGCTCGAGCGCCTCGAGCTGCTCGTCGAAGGTTGCTCCGTCCACGTCTGCGAGGATAAGCCGCCGTGGACGTTCCGCGGACGCTCCTGGTCGCCAACGACTACCCGCCACGCGTGGGCGGGATCCAACGCACGCTGGAGGCGCTCGTACGGTGCTACCCACCGGATCTGGTCGCGGTCCTGTGTCCGAGCGCCGACGGAGACGACGCGTTCGACGAGGCCGCGGGGTACGCCGTGTACCGTCAGCCCGAACGCTTCCTCTGGCCGCTCCCCGACGTCGGACGACGCCTCCACGAGGCCGTTCGGTCGTTCGGGGCCGAGGTGGTCCTGTTCGGCGCTGTCTACCCGCTCGCCCTCCTCGGTCGTTCGCTGGCGATGAACGGGACCCCGTACCTGACGGCCGCGCACGGGTTCGAGTACTGGCTCTCGATCGCGCCCGGGACCCACGCGCTCGTCCGGTTGGCCACCTCGCGGGCGGCGCGGGTGCCGGTGATGTGCAGCGCGTTCATCGCCCGGGTCGTGCGGACCGCCGTTCCTGACGACGTCCCCGTCTCCGTGATGTACCCCGGTGCGGATCTCGAGGTCTTCCGCCCGGACCTGCCCTACGGGGACCTGACCGAGCTCCATGGGGTCGCAGACCGCCCGTTGATCGTCTGCGTGAGCCGGCTGGTCGCGCGCAAGGGGCAGGACGTGCTGATCCGCGCGATGCCCCGGATCCGCCGTGACGTGCCCGATGCCTCCCTGTTGATCGTCGGCGATGGGCCGGACCGCGACCGGCTGGAACTCCTCGCCGCGGACACGCCGGACGGATCCGTCGCGTTCGCGGGCCAGGTGTCCGAGGGCGACCTGCCCCGCTATTACCGGGCGGGGAACGTGTTCGCCATGCCGTGCCGGAGCCGCCTGGGCGGTCTGGAGGTCGAGGGCTGGGGCAACGTGTTCCTCGAGGCGGCCGCGTGCGCGCGCCCCGTGGTGGTCGGGGACTCGGGGGGAGCCCGCGAGTCCCTCGTGCCCGGCGAGACCGGCTTGCTCGTGAACGGGTCGGACGTCGCCGAGGTCGCCGACGCCGTCGCCTCGTTGCTCGCCGATCCCGACCGCGCGGACGCGATGGGTCGAGCCGGCCGAGAGCGGGTGGAGCGTGCGTTCGGGTGGTCGAGGGCCGCCGAGCAGCTCGCCGGTTGGCTGCGCGAGGCGGTCGGCTAACTCTTCGGCCCCCGGTCCGGTCGCGGGCGGAGGCGTGATCGACGTCGAGGTCGGGGGCGGAACGCTGGACGGCCCGAAGCGGTGTTCCTGTCGGTCGTGCTCGCCACCTTCGTCACGTTGCCGGCCGCGCGCCGGTAACATCGCGTCCTCACGAGGGAGCAGGCATGAGCGAGCAGACCGAGGGCCAGATCGTGATCGAGGCCCCGGCCGTCGAGGTCATGGACGTCCTGATCGACTTCGAGGCCTACCCGGAGTGGGCCGACGTCAAGACCGCCCAGGTGCTCGAACGCGGGGACGGAGGCCTCGGGACCAAGGTGGCTTTCGAGGTCGACGTCCCACTCCTCGGCAAGGCGAACTACACGCTCGCCTACCGCTACGCGCCGGGCGACGGCGGGATGTCGTGGGTCTCGACCGAGGCCCACGGCGCCGTCTCGAACATCACCGGCGAGTACCTGCTCACCGAGATCGACGGCGACGAGACCAAGGTTATCTACCGGCTCGCCGTCGACCTGGGGATCCTGCTCCCGGGCTTCGTCCGCACGCAGGGCGAGAAGCGTGTGATCGAGAACGCGCTCGAGGGCCTGAAGCGGCGCGTCGAGCTCGGCTGAGCCCACCTCCGACGCGTCGGGGTGGCTGCCGCGCTACGCTGGCCGCCATGCGAGTCCTTCTGTTCACCGGGAAACGCGGCGTCGGGAAGACGACGGTCGCCGCCGCGACGGCGGTTCG
>DAIOFZ010000101.1:0-8021 GCA_036745475.1 Actinomycetota bacterium
TCGAGTCGATCGTGATGCCTCAGCTCCGTCAGCGGAACCCCGATGCCCGCCGGGGTGCGACCGCCTCCCTCGTCGAGCTCGCCAGGGCATCGCGGAAGCTGAAGCAGGCGCTGCTGCGCACCAACCTCCGCCAGCACCTGACGTGACCCGCCGGCCCGGGCGCGCGCTGTCGCGCTGGTTGTTGCCGTGGGCGCTGATCTCGGTCCTGCTCCTGTCGCTGGGCGCCGCTCGCGCGCAGACCCCCGCGCCGCAGCCGCCCCCACCGACGCCGGTCATCCAACCGGGCGGGCAGGCAAGTCTCTCGCCGTTCCCCTCCACGCTGCGGACCCCGTCGACCTCGACCGAACTTCCCGAGATCCATGCGGCGTCGGCCGTGCTCGCCGATCTCGATACCGGCCAGGTGCTGTTCAATCTCGACCGCAACGAACGGCGGCCGATCGCGAGCGTCACGAAGATCATGACCGCGCTGCTGGTGGTCGAGCGCGCCGACCTCACCGACGTCGTCACGGTGAGCGAGGACGCCGCCACCGGCCAGGTCTCGGGCATCTCGGGTCTCGGTCTGGTGGCGGGTGAGCGGATCCGCGTGGACGAGCTGCTGTACGCCCTACTGCTCCAGTCGGCCAACGACGCGGCCGTGGCGCTCGCCGAACACGTCTCGGGCTCGGTGAGCGTTTTCGTGGACGACATGAATGCGCGCGCCGAGCAGCTCGGCATGACGAGGACGATGTTCACGTCACCGAACGGCCTCGACGACACGGGATATTCGTCCGCCGTCGACCTCGTCCGGCTCACGCGTGCCGCCTACGGCAGCCCCGGGTTCGCGAGTGTGGTCGCGACCCGGTTCCACTCGGTCGAGTCGCTCGACGCCGAACCCCGGATCGTCCAGAACCGCAACGTGCTGCTGTGGCTGTATCCCGGCGCGATCGGTGTGAAGACGGGTTTCACGAGCCCGGCGGGGTTCTGCCTCGTCGGCGCGGCGCAGCGTGGGGACGAGCGACTGGTCGCCGTGGTTCTCGGCGCGCCGGGCGAGCCGTTCTCGGCCGCGGCCGCGCTGCTGAACTACGGGTTCGACGGGTTCGAGCACCGGACGCTCCTGCGGGAGGGGGAGCGCATGGACGACGTGGACGTCGGCGGCCGGAGCGTCTCGGTGAGCGCCGGCGGGGACGTGCGCGGTCTGATCCCGTCGGAGGCGACCGTTTCGCGCACCGTGGAGGTCGAGCCCCACGTAGCCTTCCCGCCGGCCCGTGGGGAGGAGATCGGCATCGTCCGGTTCTCGGCGGGGGGCAGGATCGTGGGCCAGGTGCCCCTGGTGGTCGCGGGCGTCCCGGCCCCGCCGCCGCCCGAAGCGGGCTCGTGGTGGGCCAGAGCCGCAGGAGCGGTCGTCGACGCGGGCGGCGTGGTCCTGGACGCGTTGTTCGGCTGATCGACTGCTACGATCGGCGGCGGTGTCGGACGTCGTCAGCGTCGAGTTCGGGCGCGAGGACATCCGCCGGCGGATCGAGGAGCTTGGCCGCACCATCACCGGGGACTATGAGGGGCGCGCGCCCGTCTTGATCTCGGTCCTGAAGGGCGGCTCTGTGTTCCTCGCGGATCTGATGCGTGCCATCGCGCTCCCGCTCTCGATCGACTACATGTCCATCTCGCGGTACGGGGGCGCAACCGAGTCTCTCGGACGCGTGCGGATCGTCAAGGATCTCGATCACGACATCGGTGGTCGCGACGTCATCGTGGTCGAGGACATCGTGGACACAGGTCTCACGCTCTCGTACCTGATCTCGGTGCTCCGATCGCATGAGCCGGCGTCGGTTGAGGTGTGTGCGCTGCTGGACAAGAGCGTGCGCCGCATCGTCCCGCTCGAGCTGCGCTACCGGGGCTTCGAATGCCCCGACGTGTTCGTCGTCGGGTACGGCCTCGACTTCGAGGAGCGCTTCCGTAACGTCCCGGACATCCTCGCTCTCCACGACATGGATACGCTCCGGGCCGATCCCGACCTGCTGATCCCCTACCTTCCGGCGCTCGATCCCGCCCGGTCGACGGGCGGGATCGACCGGCCGGAGCCATTGCCGTTGGACTAGGTTGCCGCACCTGGGGGGCCGGTGTACGGTCGGTTGGGTCCATGATCGAGATGACCGTCGCCGGCGTTCGGATCGAGTTCCCGTCGAACTCGCCCATCGTCCTGCTCCGGGAGGCCGAGGGCGAGCGGTTCCTCCCGATCTGGATCGGCCAGTCCGAGGCCCAGGCGATCGCGATCGGGCAGCAGGGTCTGGTCACGCCTCGACCCATGACGCACGACCTGCTCAAGAACATCCTGGACGAGATGTCGGTGCAGGTCACGAGCATCACGATCACCGAGCTCCGGGACGGCGTGTTCCACGCAGTGATCGGCCTGCAGCGCAACGGTTCCAGCTTCGAGATCTCCTCGCGACCCTCGGACGCGATCGCGCTCGCCGTGCGCTTGGGGTGCAAGATCTTCGCGAACGAGGACGTGCTCGAAGAGGCCTCCATCCTGATCCCCGCCGACGGGGAGGAGGAGGAGAAGCAGCTACAGGAGTTCCGCGAGTTCCTCGAGAACGTGACGCCCGAGGATTTCGAGTAGCGCCTCTACCCGTAGAACAGCTCTGTTGCCCAGAGCCAATGTCGCCCGCACGCGTTCGCCGAGTCGACCTCGATCACGCCGATCCCGATCCGACGGATCCTCGGGTTCAACAGGATGTCGCGGTGCGCGGGCTCATGCATGAACGCCTTGTGCAGGGCGGAGAGCGTGTCGGCGCACCCGACGACGCTGGCCCCGACATGCTCCCATGGTTCGTTCTGGAGGATCCTGGCGAGGTTGCTTGGATCGTAGATCGCGTTGCTCGCGATCATGTCTTGCGTGTGTCGCATCGCATCTCGCGAGAGCGATCTGTCGATGCGCAGTGTGTGCAGATCGTAGTTGTCGCGTGTCGCGTTCACCATCCGCAGAACCTTCGAACGCAAACCGCCGCCAGCTCGAGCGACCGGCGCGAACGCGATCGCGAGCGCCAGGATCGCCGACACCGTGACAACCAAGGTCCGTCGCGGCGTGCTCGTGCGGGTTCCCAACCGCAACACCCCCCTCGCATGCCCGTTGCGGAACCGGCGCACGCTAACGCGTCACCTTGCGGTCGTCATGTCCCCAGGTCACCCTAGGTCCAAACCCCGCGGGGGGTGGGATTTCCCGTCCGATGAGAGATCGGCGCATGTCGTAGGCGGATGGGCGGGTGATTGACATCGCGGGGGCCCGGCCCTACGCTGCCGACGTCCGCGTAATTACGGAGTTGTGATGGCTGAGCAGGGATATCGCGTCCCCGAGGTCTGCAACATCGTCGGGATCACCTACCGACAGCTCGACTACTGGGCCCGGACGGGCCTGGTCAGGCCGTCGGTCAAGGACGCCAAGGGCTCGGGCTCCCAACGCCTGTACTCGTTCCAGGACCTCGCCATGCTCCGGCTGATCAAGAGGATGCTCGACAGCGGGGTGAACCTGCAGCAGGTCCGCAAGGCCATGAAGACCCTCAAGGGCCTCGACCAACCCGCCCTGGGGACGACCCTCGTGTCGGACGGCCACCGTATCTATCAGGTGGAATCTCCCGAGGCGGTCGTCGACTTGCTGGCGAGCGGACAGGGGGTCTTCGCGATCGCGGTCGACAAGGTATGGACGGACCTCGAGGGGACTCTGGCCAAGAACGCCGGGAAGAAGGGTCGAAGCGCCCGGGCGGCCGGAGGCGCGTGACCCGGGGCGCGGCGGCCGAGACCCCGGCCCTGCCCAGCGACACGGTCTCCTTCGCGCACGCCAGCGAGCGCCAGTTCGCCCGGCTGCTGGACTTCTACCAGATCGAATGGGACTACGAGCCCAGGTCGTTCGACCTCGAGTGGGACCGCGATGGGAACGTGGTTCAGCGCTTCACGCCGGACTTCTTTCTGCCGATGTACGACCTCTACATCGAGATCACGACGCTCAACCAGCGGCTGGTGACCAAGAAGAACCGCAAGGTTCGCCGCCTGCGCGAGCTCTACCCGGAGATCAAGTGCAAGATCTTCTACCAGCGCGACTACCTGTCGCTCGTGTCCAAGTACGGGCTCGAGGACGTATCGGGGTAGCGGTCCGGGGCCGCTCCGCGCCTTCCGGCTAAACTCAGCATCCGGCATGAGGTTCGCGCCGCACACGGACGACGACATCGATCAGATGCTCGAGGCCATCGGCCTGGCGAGCGTCGACGAGCTGTTCGACCGGATCCCCCGGACGGTTCGCCTCGACCGGCCGCTGGACCTCCCCGACGGCGTCTCCGAGATGGAGATCCTGGCCGACCTCAAGGCACTCGCCGGACGAAACCGCTCGGCCGAAGACCTGGTCTGCTTCGCCGGCGCGGGAGCGTACGACCACTTCGTGCCCGCCGTCGTGTGGGCGCTCGCCGGCCGGTCCGAGTTCTACACCTCCTACACGCCGTACCAGCCCGAGCTCTCGCAAGGCGTGCTGCAGGCGCTGTTCGAGTACCAGTCGATGATCTGCGACCTGACCGGGCTCGAGGTCTCGAACGCGTCCCTGTACGACGGCGCGACCGCGCTCGCGGAGGCCGTGAACCTGGCGCGATCCTCGCCGGGTCGCGATCGGGTGCTCGTAAGTGCCGCCGTCGACCATCGGTGGGTCCAGACGCTGTGGACCTACGGAAGGGGGGCGGGGTACGAACCCGAGATCTTCGACGTCGTCGACGGGCGCGGCGGCGAGCCGGAGGTGGCCGACGACGTCGCGTGCGTGATCGTCCAGCACCCGAACGCGTACGGGCTGCTCGAGCCGGCGCGCGAGCTGTTCGGGGCGGCGCACGCGGGTGGTGCACGTGCGATCCAGGTGTTCGACCCGCTGTCGCTCGGCGTGCTCGCCCCACCGGGTGACCTGCGCGCGGACATCGCGGTGGCCGAGGGACAGGTGCTCGGCAACCACCTGAACTACGGCGGGCCGTACCTCGGGGTGATCGCGACGCGACTGGACGACGTGCGGCGACTTCCGGGCAGGCTGGTGGGGGAGACGCTCGACGTCGACGGACGGACCGGGTACGTGCTCACGCTGCAGGCTCGGGAGCAGCACATCCGGCGGGAGAAGGCGAGCTCCAACATCTGCACGAACCAGACGCTGATGGCGATCGCGGCGACCGTCTACCTCGGGTGGCTCGGGCCCCAGGGGCTCGCGGAGGTCGGCCGTCGGTGCGTATCCAAGGCCGCGTACGCGGCGGAGCGTCTATCGGAGGTCCCCGGCGTCGAGCCGCTGTTCGGAGACGCACCGTTCTTCAAGGAGTTCCCGATCCGGCTGCCGCGGCCGGCGGACGAGGTCCGCGACGCGCTGATCGAACGCGGGTACCTCGGCGGCGTGCCGCTCCCAAACGCCGACGGCCACGCCCTCCTGGTGGCCGTCACCGAACGCCGCTCTCGCGAGGAGATCGACGGCCTCGCGATGGCGCTCAAGGAGGTGCTCGCATGAGCGAGGCATCTTCGACGGAGCCGATCGAGCCCGTCCCCGGCAGGGTCGGAGCCCCCGTCCGCGTCGGCGGTCCCGCGGACCGCCAGGGGACCCTCAAGGACCTCTCGCGGCCCGGACGGAGGGCGTTCAGCCTGCCCGAGCTCGATGTGCCCGAGGTATCGGTGCCCGCGGACCAGGCCCGGCAGGCGGCGCCCGGGCTGCCCGAGGTGGCCGAGCGCGACCTCGTGAGCCACTACACCCGGCTCTCGCAGCTCAACTACGGGGTGGACACGGGCTTCTACCCCCTCGGATCCTGCTCGATGAAGTACAACCCGAAGATCGCGGAGAACGTCGCGCAGCTCGCGGGGTTCCAGCGTGCGCACCCCCACCAGCCCGATCACTCGGTCCAGGGGTCGCTGGAGCTGATGTGGCGCCTCGAGCGCGCCCTATGCGAGATCACGGGGATGGCTCGCGCGACGCTGCAGCCGCCCGCCGGTGCGTGCGGCGAGCTGACCGGCCTGCTCATCATGCGGGCCCACCACGAGCGGCAGGGTCGCCAGCGTCGGCGCGTGGCGATCCCCGACTCCTCGCACGGGACCAACCCCGCCAGCGTGCGCCTGGCCGGCTACCACGCGCTCAAGATCCCGAGCGACGCCAGGGGACTCGTCGACGTGTCGGCGCTCGAGAAGCTGATCGACGAGGACGTCGCGGGATTGATGCTCACCAACCCCAACACCCTCGGCATGTTCGAGGAGGAGATCGAGCGCGTCACGGAGGCGGTGCACCGTATCGGTGGGCTCGTCTACTACGACGGGGCGAACCTGAACGCGATCCTCGGACGATGCCGTCCGGGCGACATGGGATTCGACATCGTGCACATCAACACGCACAAGACCTTCGCCACGCCGCACGGTGGGGGAGGGCCGGGTGCCGGGCCGGTCGGCGTGACCGAGGAGCTGGTGCCGTTCCTGCCGGTCCCGAGGATCGAACGCGACGAGACCGGCGCGTTCCGGCTCGAGAGCGATGCTCCGGATTCCATCGGGCGCATGCACGGGTTCCTCGGCAACTTCGGCGTGCTCGTTCGCGCGTACGCGTACGTGTTCCTTCACGGCCGCGACGGGCTGAAGGAGGTCGCCGAGCGCGCCGTGCTGAACGCGAACTACCTGGCCGAGCGCGTGAAGGGCGCGTTCCCGCTGGCGTACCCTGACGGCCGGCCGATGCACGAGTTCGTGGCGACGGCACGCCCGCTCAAGGAGGAGACGGGCATCCGAGCGACGGACGTGGCGAAGCGAGTGATCGACCTCGGGTACCACCCCTCGACCGTCTATTTCCCGCTCGTGGTGGAGGAGGCGCTCATGGTCGAGCCCACCGAGACCGAGACCAAGGAGTCGCTCGACGCCTTCGCGGACGCCCTGCTCCGCGCCTTCCGTGAGGCGCACGAGGACCCGGAGGTGCTCCACGAGGCGCCCGTGACGACCCCGGTGCGCCGCCTCGACGAGGCCCGTGCCGCACGCCACCTGACGCTCCGCTGGTAGGCGGCCCGGCCGCTCCGCCGGGGGGCTCGGGGGAACCCTGCCCGGCTAGTCATCCCTGACCACGAGCCGCTCAAGGCGCCCTACGGAGCGGCCGATACCTCTTCACGTAGGAACAAAGGGTCGGTCCCGAAAAGGCAAACCGCCGGCAACGGCGGGACGCAAAGCTCCGGGCCTCCTCGAAGTCGGGAGGGAGGTGGCCGAGCTACCGAAGGATCCGAGCCCCCTGGGCTCGGTCCCCCACGGGACCCATGAGTCGGGGGTTCGACATGGCCGGAAGTTCGATCGTTCGAAGGCTCGGACGCCTCCTGGTTCTCCTCATGTCCGGGGTGCTCCTCCTGGGTGCCGCGAGCGGAAGCGCGGTGGGGGACGAGCAGTTCGGGCCGAGGCGTCACATGCTCGCGCTCACCAACAACGACCGCACGAACTACGATCGGTCGTCGCTCTCGTTCGCCGAGCGCCTGGCTGCGTACGCGAAGTCCCACAGCGAGGCGATGGCGGCCAAGGGGTACATCTTCCATTCGACCGGCGACGAACTGCGCAAGGCGCTCGAGGGCTACAAGTGGGAGCTCGGCGGGGAGAACGTCGGCGTGGGGGCGTCCCTCGAGAGCCTGGAAGACGCCTTCATGGCCAGCGACCCGCACCGCGAGAACATCCTTCGCAGGCTGTACGACCACGCGGCCGTCGGCATCGCTCGCGCCGACGATCGGATCTGGATCACGGTCATCTTCTACGGGTGAGCAGGAGCGGGGACGCGAAAGACCCCGGGTAACCCCGGGGTCTTTCGTTCGTGCTCCCTCCCAACCTACGGGCGGTTAGTCCTCGTCCTGCGAGCCGTCCTGGCGGCGGCGTCGCGCGCCCGCCCACAACAGGCCCGAGCCACTCGTCATCAGCATGAGGGCGAGGGCCCCGATCGGAACGACGTCCTCGACACCCGTGAAGGCCGTGCCGCCCGGGGTCACCGTCGTCGGCAGCACCTCGACCGTGTTCGTCGTGGTGGTCGATTTGTGGATCGTCGT
>DAIOFZ010000102.1:0-7936 GCA_036745475.1 Actinomycetota bacterium
TGGGCACCGACCTGCCGGTCCTCAGCCTCTCGGGTCTGGGGGCGGGCGACGGGCGCCGGGGGTGGGCCCGGTTGGTGGCGCCCCTCGGCACGACCGCCGACACGTTGGCCGGGAGGCTCCGCCGGTCGAGCGCCTGCGTCCTCGCCGAGGATCCTCCGCCCGATCCCTTGTACGGGCTTCTGTCGGAGGCCCTGCCCGGAGCGACGGCACGGACCGTCGATCCCTCGGCCGCGGCGGCGGTAGCGGGCGAGGCGGGATGCGACGTCGTGATCTGGGCCGGGGGGCCGAACGCGGGTGCGGAGGCCGTTCGCGCCCTCCAGCGGCTCGACGTGACGTTCATCGGCGGTGATCGGCTCCTCGATCCCGACTTCCTGTCCAGCGCCGGATCCGCGGCCGAGGGGGCGGTCGCCCTCTGCTCGTGCGCGAACGTGTCGACCTCCACCGAACTCGCCGCCCGGAGATTCATCCAGGACTACCAGTCCGAGCACGGCGTCGCACCGGGAGCGTTTGCTGTCGAGGGCTGGGACGCCGCCCACCTGATCCTCCGGGCGGCGGGCGATCGGGGAATCACACGAGCCCTCGTGGCTCGCTCGCTGGAGCAGCTCACCACGGCCGACGGTCTCGAAGGGACGCGCCGGTTCGCTGCCGACGGCGAGCCGCTCGAACCCAGGGCGTTGCTCCGCCTGTATCGGGTCGAGGGCGGTCGATGGGTCCGGGCCGGTTGGGACGAGATCTGACGGGGACCGATGCCTGGCGGGAAGTTGAGCGATGGACCCGATCCGGGGGAGGATAGATAGGTTCTTCGCACCTTCGAGCACGACCGGAGCACGAGGAGGGGGACGCGGTGAAGCGGACGAGAGTCTGGCTGGCAGCGCTGATCGCGGTGTTCGCGCTGATCGTGGGTGCCTGCGCGAGCAACGAGGACGAGGGCCCGACCGGCGGGACGGGCACGACGGCGGAGACGGGAACGACCGGCGCGACAGGTGCGACCGGGATCCCCACGTTCACGACGATCGAGGAAGGCAAGCTCACCGTCGGATCGTGCCTGGACTACGCGCCGTTCGAATCGGTCAAGGGGGGTGTCGAGACCGGGTTCGACGTGGACCTCACCAACGAGATCGCCAGCCGGCTCGGTCTCGAGGTCGAGTGGGTGAAGGCCGACTTCGACACGATCTTCACGGCGGTCGCCGGGGATCAGTTCGACATGGTGGCCGCGGCCTCGACGATCACGGACGAGCGTGAGCAGGTCGTGGACTTCTCGGTCCCGTACTACAACGCCTTGCAGTCGCTCAGTGTCAACACGCAGGAGACGCCCGACATCACCTCGACCGATCAGCTCGGCGACGGCGACGTGGTCGGGGCTCAGAAGGGCACGACGGGCAAGATCTGGGCGGAGGAGAACCTGGTGCCGCAGGGCGTCGAGATCAAGTCCTTCACGTCGTCAACGGACTCGTTCCGCGACCTCGAGGCCGGGAACCTCGTCGGCGTGATCAACGACAAGACGGCGTCGGTCGAGATCGTGAAGGACCTGCCGTCCCTGGAGGTCGTGCAGGACATCGAGACCAACGAGCACTACGGGCTCGCGTTCTCGCCCTCGAACCCCGACCTGCGGGAGGCCGTGAACGCGGTGTTCGCCCAGATGGTCGCGGACGGGACCTATGCCACGATCTACGGGAAGTATTTCCCGCCCGACTCGCTGCCAGCAGAGTTCGCACCGAGTTCCTGACGAACCGTTCGATCGGAGGGGCCCGCGCGAACCTGCGCGGGCCCTTGCATCCATGGAGGTGACGCATGGCCGTTCGGGAAGCCACGTCGATCGAGCCCGAGGTCGCCCCGGACGTCCGAGGACCCACGGCCCCGTTACCAGCCACGATCCTCGCGCTCGGGGTCGCCTCCCTCGCGGTGATCGCACTAGGCGTGGTCGTCTCGCAGGTGAACTACGCGCTCTCGGACCGCGTCCTGACGCAGAACTGCATCGACGAGCAGATCTCGCCCGAGGACAACGGCGCGATCGGTGTCTGCAGCATCGTCGAGGCGCTCGAGGACCCGACCACGACGGGATCCCTCTACCTGGGGATCGGCCTCGGTGGCCTCGCGTTGGTGCTCGGAGCCTCCACGTATCGCCGCATGGAGACCAAGCGACGCCGCGATCATGCCATCACCGGGGCCGTGCTCGGCTCACAGGCGGTGCTCCTGGCCGCGGCGATTCTCTGGTTCCGCTCGGCCAGCCCGGGGCTGTTCGCGAAGCACTTCCTCAACTTCGCGGATCTCCAAGGATACGGGGGTGCGTTCGTACGGGGGGCCCGCAATACGTTGATCATGGCGTTCGCCGGCGAGCTCGGCGGCATCGTCATCGGTCTGGTCCTGGGGATCCTCACGCTCTCCCAGCGACGAGCGGTCAGGGCCCCCGCGCGGATCTACATCAACTTCTTCCGCGGGACGCCGCTGATCTGGCAGCTCGCGACCGGCTACTTCCTCTTGTTGTTCGGGTTCGGCATCCGGATGTCGGGTCTCGTCGTGGCGATCATCGTGTTCGCGTTGAACACCGGCGCCTACGCTGCTGAGGTGTTCCGCGCGGGCATCCAGTCGATCGAACGCGGGCAGATGGAGGCCGCCCGCTCGCTGGGGATGAGCTACACGCAGGCGATGCGCTATGCGATCGTCCCGCAAGCCGTTCGCCGTGTCATCCCGCCGCTGATGAACGAGTTCGTGATCCTGATCAAGGACACGGCGCTCGTGGTCGTCCTGGGGCTGACCGCGACGGAGTACGACATCTTCACGACCGCCCGGGAGGGCCAGTCGGCCACGTTCAACGCCACCTTCTTCACCGTGGCCGCGATCGCCTACCTGATCGTCACGCTCCCGCTCATCCGCCTGGTCAACGCGGCCGAGAAGCGCCTGCGGAGCGGACTCGTCGGGATCGCCGGGGCGGGCGGGTGAGCGAACCCGCTGGATCGGTTCGCGCCCAGAGCGTAGGGAAGCCGTTGATCCGGCTGGAGGACGTCCACAAGTGGTTCGGGAACCTGCATGTCCTCAAGGGCGTGGATCTCACCATGCAGCAGCGCGACGTCGTGGTCGTCATCGGGCCCTCCGGGGGAGGGAAGTCGACTCTGCTGCGCTGCGTGAGCTTGCTCGAGGTCCCCACCACGGGGCAGGTGTGGTTCGACAACCAGAACATCACCGACATCCGAGCCGACCTGAACGAGGTTAGGACACACATCGGCATCGTCTTTCAGGCGTACAACCTGTTCCCGCACATGACGGCCCTGCGCAACGTGACGCTGGCGCTCGAGAAGGTCCTCGGCCTTTCGGACGACGAGGCCCACGACCGGGCGATGGACCAGCTCGCGAGGGTCGGGATGGGCAACAAGGCCAGCGCCTACCCGGGACAGCTCTCCGGCGGGCAGCAGCAACGGGTTGCGATCGCGCGGGCGCTCGCGATCGAGCCGAAGGTGATGCTGTTCGACGAGGTCACGTCCGCGCTCGATCCCGAGCTGGTGGGGGAGGTCCTCGAGGTCATGATCCGTCTGGCGGGCGAGGGCATGACGATGATGGTGGTCACCCACGAGATGGGGTTCGCCCGCGAGGTGGGTACGAGGATGCTCTTCCTGGACGAGGGCCGGATCGCCGAGGAGGGCCAGCCGAGGGAGATGTTCTACCACCCCCAGAGCGACCGCCTCCGCCAGTTCCTGGCCAAAGTGCTGTAGACCGGTCGCGATGCGCTCGTCCTCGAGTCGTCTGCTTGCGCTCACCGCCGCCGTCGCATCGCTGGTCCTGGCGTCCGCGTTCCTGGGCGACGAGGAACGTCCGTACGTCGTGACGGCGATCGACTACCACTTCCACGACGCCCATCCCTCGCTTCCGATCGGTCCGGGGCGCGACCTGATCGTCCGGAACCAGGGCAGGAACGTGCACAACGTGACGATCCCGGTGCTGGGGATCTCGCGGGACGTGCGCCCCGGTGGTCAAGTGGTGATCGGCTCGATCGCGGACCGGCTCGCCCCAGGTCGCTACGAGCTTTTCTGCCAGATCCACCTGGCGGCGTTCGGCATGAAGGGCGTGATCGTCATCGCGTCGGAGTGAGTTTCAGGGTCTTGGATCCTGGAGTCGCGCCGTCCCGGAACGCTCCGGGACAAGGATCGACGGGCCGAGGAACCTTTGGATCCGCTCACGCCTTCCCCATACGCGAGCGTTGTCTACTCGGTTCCTCGACCCGTCAAAAGGTGGCCCCAAGCGACCCGGACTCCCGGGAACCGGCGCCTCCTCCGTCTCGGTGAAACGTTCTCGGGGACTCGCGCCCCCTCGTCCGATCCATTCGACGGAAGCGTTTTCCGCCTCCCGATCCCAGCGACCGCTCGGGACCGGAGCGAAATGTAGCGACGAGCCTCGTGGCTGTCAACGCGATGAGAGTGGTTGGGCTGCAAGGAGATCCGAACGACGTTGCAGGTAGCGGCGCGCGCCTTCGCGACGAAGAAAGAGTGACAAACGACCTCGCCGTTTGCGATGTACGTCTCGGAGACATCGAGCACCTTCGCCATCGCGCCACGAACAGCGGGTAGCCGCCCCGAGCGGGACGTCGACAACGAGATCCCACGCGCGCGATGCCTGTCGTCGAGCCGCGCTACGATGCCACGCGTGACCCCTCGCGCCGCCGATCCGCCGAGGCGGCTGTTCCTCCTCGACGGCCACAGCCTCTCGTATCGCGCGTTCTTCGCGCTCCCACCGTCGCTGGCGACGACGTCCGGCCAGGTGACGAACGCGGTCTACGGCTTCACGTCGATGCTGATCAAGCTCCTGGCCGAGGAGCGTCCCGACCTGATCGCGGTGGCGTTCGACGTCGGCAAGCCCACGGTGCGGCTGGACAAGTACGCGGAGTACAAGGCGGGCCGGCCCGAGACTCCCGATGAGTTCCGCCAGCAGCTCGGGCTGATCGTCGAGGTGTTGGAGACCCTGCGGATCCCGGTGATCGGCATCGAGGGGCACGAGGCGGATGACGCCATCGCGACGCTGGCCCTGCAGGCGCTCGAACAGGGCATCGAGGTGGTCATCGTGACCGCGGATCGTGACTTCTTCCAACTCGTGCGGCCCGGGCTCACCGTGATGTTCAACGTCAAGGGTATCTCCGACATCCGCAGGTACGACGTCCAGGCCGTGACCGAGCGGTTCGGGCTGCCGCCGGAGAAATACCTCGACTACGTCGCCCTCAAGGGGGACGCCTCGGACAACATCCCGGGGGTCCCCGGCGTCGGCGAGAAGACGGCGTCCAAGCTCGTGCAGGATTTCGGCTCGGTCGAGGAGCTGCTGACCCGAACCGACGAGCTGAAGGGGAAGCTGAAGGAGTCGATCTCGGCGGCCGGCGACCAGCTCGCGCTCAACAAGGAGCTGGCCGAGCTCGACACGCACGTCGATGTGGATCTCGCGCCCGAGGACGCGGTGATGGGGGAGTGGGATCTGGAGGCCGTGCGACGGCTCTTCACCTCGCTGGAGTTCCGAACGCTGTTCGAGCGGCTCGAGGAGGTCGGCCGGAGCGCGAAGCCGGCCGTCGAGATGGCCGAGCTCGACCTCCGCGAGGTCGAGGCGTCGGAGATCGCGGAGCTGATCGCGTCGGGCGGTCCCAAGGCAGTGCGATTGGACCTGAACGGACGTGAGGTCGGAGGCGTCGCAGTCTCCATGGGAGGCGGTCAGGCGGCGTACGCGCCGATGAAGGACCTGTCGGGTGTCTCCGACGCGCTGGCCGACCTCGACGCCGCGAAATGGATGCACGACGCCAAGGATCTCGAGACCGCCGTCGTCGCGGAGGGCCGAGCCCTGGGCGGGATCGCGACCGACACCATGCTGGCCGCCTACCTCCTGGATCCCGCTGCACCGAGCTTCGAGCTGGGTCCGCTCAGCGAGCAGTACCTGGGGACGGACGTGCTCGGTTCGCTCGCAGAGGAGGAGGAGGGACAGCTGTTCGGGGACGCGTGGCGGCGGACCGCGGCCGAGGCCGCGGCGGTTGCGCTGCTCGCGCCGGTCCTGGCCGAACGGCTCGACAGGGCGGGCCTTCGCAGGCTCCTCGACGAGGTCGAGCTGCCCCTTTCGTCGGTGCTGGCTCGGATGCAAGCGAACGGGGTCGCACTGGACGTCGCCTATCTCGAGGAGATGGCGGAGGGCGTTCGCGACAAGATGGACACCCTCCAGGCGCAGATCTACGAGCGGGCCGGTGAGGAGTTCAACCTGAACTCGCCTCCGCAGCTCCGGGCGATCCTGTACGACAAGCTCCAGCTCTCGCCGGGCAAGAAGACGCCGAAGGGTCAGCTCTCCACGGACGCGAGCGTCCTCGAGAAGCTGCGCGACGTGCACCCGATCGTCGATGCGATCTTGTCCTGGCGCGAGCTCGACAAGCTGAACTCGACGTACCTCGACGCCTTGCCCAAGCAGGTCGACCCTCGGGACGGCCGCGTGCACACCACGTTCAACCAGACGGGCGCTGCCACCGGACGGCTGTCCTCGACCAACCCGAACCTGCAGAACATCCCCGTTCGCGGCGAGCTCGGTCGCCAGATCCGTCGGGCGTTCGTCCCGGGTTCGGGGGGCGATGTGCTGCTCGTCGCCGATTACTCGCAGATCGAGCTCCGGATCCTGGCCCACCTGTCCGACGACGAGGGGCTGAAGGCCGCGTTCGAGTCCGGTGCCGACATCCACACGGCGACGTCTGCCAGGGTGTTCGGCCTGCCCGAGGACCAGGTGGATCCCGCGACGCGGAGCCGCGCGAAGGCGATCAACTACGGCCTCGCGTACGGGATGAACGCCTGGGGACTCGCCTCGCGGTTGGAGATCACGCCGGATGAGGCCCAGGAGTTCATCGACGCGTACTTCGCGAGCTTCCCGCAGATCCGCGACTTCCTCGACCGCCAGGTCGCCCGCGCCGCCGCCGAGGGGTTCACCGAGACGCTGCTCGGGCGCCGCCGGTACATCCCCGAGTTGCAGGCGGCAAATCCCCGGGTCCGGGACATGGGCCGCCGGATGGCGCTGAACGCGCCGATCCAGGGCAGCGCGGCCGACGTCTTCAAGCTCGGCATGATACGCGTGGACGCGGCGCTCCAGGACTCCGACCTGGAGTGCCGGATGCTCCTCACGGTGCACGACGAGCTGGTGTTCGAGGTCTCGGAACAGCGCATGGAGGTGGCGGCCGACCTCGTCAAGCGCCAGATGGAGGCCGCGTACGAGCTCGACGTGCCGCTGCGGGCCGACATCGGCTGGGGCGTGAACTGGGCCGAGGCCGTGCCCGCCGGGCACTGATCCGGGCACGGCGTTGACGCCGTTTCCGCTGGTCACCTACCATCCCTGAGCCGCGAGGCGCACCAGCATCCCGGCGAATCCCAATGGTCGGTCGGTGCGCGCTTCGTGCGCGGGAGGAGTTGGTTCAGATCGAGACGGCGAGCGAGATGCGGGACTTCACCCCCGACGAGCTCCGTGAGGCCATCGAGGCCTCGCTTCGGGACTTCAAGGAGGGCGACATCCTCGAGGGGACGGTCGTGAAGATCGACCGCGACGAGGTTCTGCTGGACATCGGCTACAAGTCCGAAGGCGTCATCCCCACCAAAGAACTGTCGATCCGCCATGACGTCGACCCAAGCCAGGTCGTAAAGGTCGGCGACGAGGTCGAGGCACTCGTCCTCCAGAAGGAGGACAAGGAGGGCCGTCTCATCCTCTCGAAGAAGCGCGCGCAGTACGAGCGCGCCTGGGGCAAGATCGAGGAGGTCATGCAGTCCGGCGGCACCATCAAGGGCCCGGTGATCGAGGTCGTCAAGGGCGGCCTCATCCTGGACATCGGGCTCCGCGGGTTCCTGCCCGCATCGCTCGTCGACCTTCGGCGGGTTCGGGATCTGCATCCGTTCGTCGGGACCGAGCTCGAGGCCAAGATCATCGAGCTGGACCGCAACCGCAACAACGT
>DAIOFZ010000103.1:0-7795 GCA_036745475.1 Actinomycetota bacterium
CGGGTTCGTCCTGCTCGGGCTCACGGCGGCGGGGGAGGACGGGATCGGCGCCGCCCTGTTCTACCTCGTGGCGTACGCGGCGACGGTGATCGGGGCGTTCGGCGTGGTCATGGTGGTCTCGGCCCGGGGCGAGCGCCACACCTCGCTCTCGGCGTACGCCGGACTCGCCCGGCGGAGCCCCGCGGCGGCCGGCCTGCTCACCCTGTTCCTGCTCTCGCTCGCCGGGATCCCCCCGACGGTCGGCTTCGTGGCCAAGGTGGCGGTCTTCCGAGCCGCCACCGAGGCCGGGTACTGGTTCCTGGTGTTGATCGGGGTGCTCGCGAGCGTCGTGGCGGCCTTCGTCTACCTGCGGGTCATCGTGCTGATGTTCATGCGCGAGCCGGAGGAGGACACCCGTCCGGACGAGTCGTGGTTGCCGCGCGTCGCTCTCGCAGTGCCCGCGGTCCTCGTCGTGGTGTTCGGCGTGTTCCCCGGCCTGATCGTGGGCTTCCTCGAACGGGCGGCGGTGCTGCGATGGTGATGGGCCACACCGGTCTCCGGATGACGGTAGGGTCGGGGCGATGAGCCGCCGCACGATCCCGGGTCTCGAGTCGCCCGATCCCGTGCTCGAACGCGAGATCCGGGGACGCCTCGACGAGGTCGAGGCCGCGCTCGAGAAGGCCGTGCGAGCCGACTCGGACATGCTGGCCGAGACCGCGCAGTACCTGCTCGCGGCCGGCGGGAAGCGGTTCCGGCCGATGCTCGTCCTGCTCTCCGGCTACTTCGGCGACCCCTCGGACCCGCGGCTGGTCCCCGGGTCGGTTTCGATCGAGCTCGTGCACCAGGCGACGCTGTACCACGATGACGTGATCGACGAGGCCGACGCGCGACACGCGGTGCAGTCGGCGAACGCCCGATGGAGCAACACCGTGGCGATCCTCACCGGCGATTACCTGTTCGCCAAGGCCTCCGAGATCTCGACCGACCTCGGGACCGACATCTGCGCGCTGCTGGCCCGGACGATCGCGACGCTGTGCGACGGCCAGATCCGCGAGGTCGAGGCCGCCGGACGGGTCGAACAGTCCGAGGCCGACCACCTCGACATCATCCGCCGGAAGACCGGCGCGCTGATCGCGACGTCGTGCCGGCTGGGGGGGATGCTGTCGGACGCGCCCGCCGATGTCCTCGACGCGCTCGAGCAGTACGGAGAGGCGCTCGGTCTGGCCTTCCAGCTCTCCGACGACATCATGGATCTGACGGCCAGCCAGGAGATCCTCGGCAAGGAGCCGGGACAGGACCTGCGAGAGGGCGTCTACACGCTCCCCATCCTGCACGCGCTTGGGGGACCCCGGGGTGCCGAACTGCGTGAGGTCCTGGAGGACGGACCCCCGAGCGGGGAGCGTCTGGACCGGGCGCTCGAGATCGTCCGAGCCCCGGGGCACCTCGCCCGCGCGCGTTCCGCCGTGGTCTCCGAGGTCGACCGAGCCCACGCCATGACCGATCGGCTCGTGGCCGGCCCGGCCCGGACCGCGCTCGGGCAGCTGGCCGAGTTCCTGGCTGCGCGCTGCGAGGCGCGGGGGCCGCAGGGCTCAAGGAGCGAGCGCGCACGCGCGAGCGCTAGCCCTCCAGAGCAGGGCCCGAGGAGCGAGCGCGCGCGCGCGAGCGGTAGCCCCACAGAGCGGCAGAGCTGAGAGGGAGGGCGGGGGACGCTTGCTAGAATCCGCGCTGCTCGGGAAAACATTCACAAGCGTGGAGACCTACTACCAGTCGTACGGGGTCGTCCTCGCGGTCCTGATCGCCGGCGTGGGGCTCGTCGCGGTGGCGTTCGGAGCCGCAAGGCTCATCGCACCCCGGCGGCCGGTCGGCGACAAGCTGCTCACGTACGAGTGCGGGATCGACCCGGTCGGCGAGGGCTGGTCGCAGAGCCAGGTCCGCTATTACGTCTACGGGTTCCTGTTCGTGATCTTCGACGTCGAGTCCGTCTTCCTGTTCCCGTGGGCCAGGATCTTCGAGAGGCTCGGCTACCAGGCGGTCGTCGAGATGGCGATCTTCATCGGGATCTTGGCCGTGGGCCTGCTGTACGCATGGCGCAAAGGGGTGCTGAGGTGGGCCTGATCACCGAGAAGACGCCGCTGGCCGGGATCCAACCGGTGAAGTTCCTCCTCAACTGGGGCCGGCGGTACTCGCTGTGGGTGTTCAACTTCGGACTCGCGTGCTGTTCGATCGAGTTCATCGCCGCCTCGACGTCCAAGCACGACTTCATCCGTTTCGGCGTGATCCCGTTCGCGCACGGGCCGAGGCAGGCCGACCTGATCGTGATCGCCGGAACGCCGACCGACAAGATGACGCCGGTGATCAAGCGCCTGTACGACCAGATGCCGGAGCCGAAGTACGTGATCTCCATGGGCTCGTGCGCCAACTGCGGCGGTCCGTACTGGGACTCGTACTCGGTCACCAAGGGCATCGACCAGGTCCTGCCGGTCGACGTCTACATCCCGGGCTGCCCCCCCAGGCCGGAGGCGCTGCTGCAGGGGATCGTCCGGCTCCAAGAGAAGATCGCCGACGAGGACATCAGGGAGAAGTGGAGTGGCAAGCTCACCACACCCGCTTCCGCCTCCTGAGGTCCGATCGCGCCTGCAGGCGCGGTTCGGTGACGACGTGCTGTCCTTCGAGGATCAGCACGGGCACAGCGTGGTCGCGGTGACGCCGTCGCGGTACCGCGAGCTCGTGACGTTCCTGCACAACGAGCCCGAGTTCGCCTGCGACTACTGCGACTTCGTCTCCGCGGTGGACTTCGGCGACGAAGGCATGGAGGTCGTCACGCACCTGTTCTCGACCGTGCACGTGCACTCCGTGCGCGTGAAGGTCCGGCTCCCGGCCGAGGAGACCGTGCTCCCGACGATCTCGCGTATCTATCCGACGGCGAACTGGCACGAGCGTGAGACCACGGAGATGTTCGGCGTCACGTTCGAGGGTCACCCGCTGCCCGTGACGCTCCTGCTCCCCGAACCGTTCGAGGGCCACCCGCTCCGCAAGGACTTCCCGCTCATGTCGCGAGAGGCCAAGCCGTGGCCGGGCGCGGCCGAAGGGGAAGAGGAGGAGGAGGAGTGATCGCCCAGGCCGGCGAGAGCTTCGTGAACCAGTGGTTCGGCCAGTACTGGCTGGTCCTGGTGACGAAGGCGGCGATCGTGCTGATCTTCTTCCTGGTGGCCCCGCTCGGCGTCGGCTACGCCGAGCACAAGGTGATGGCCCACATGCAGGGCCGGCTCGGGCCGATGTATGCGGGCAGGTTCCACGGATGGGCGCAGTTGCTGGCCGACGGGGCGAAGTTCGTCCAGAAGGAGGACGTGATCCCCGCTGCCGCGGATGCCTGGGTCTTCTCCCTCGCGCCGGCGGTCGCGCTCGTCCCGTACATCCTGCTGTTCGTCGTGATCCCGTTCTCGGACGAGATCTTCATCCTGAACCTCGATGTCGGCATCTTCTTCGTGCTTGCACTCTCGTCGGTCTCCGTGATCGGCGTGCTGATGGCCGGTTGGGCCTCCGCCAACAAGTTCTCCCTGATCGGCGCCCTCCGGGCGGCCGCGCAGCTCATCGCCTACGAGCTGCCACTGGTGCTTGGGGCGGCCGCGATCGTGATGCAGGCCGGGACGCTGTCGATGGTCGGGATCGTCGAGGCGCAGGAGAAATACTGGTTCGTCCTCTCCCAGCCGATCGGCTTCCTCATCTTCCTCACGGCCTCGCTCGCGGAGCTCACGCGGCCGCCGTTCGACATGCCGGTGGCGGACTCGGAGATCATCTTCGGCGCCTACACGGAGTACACGGGTCTGAAGTTCGCCTTCTTCCTGCTCTCCGAGTACGGGGGGATCGTGGCCCTGTCCGCCATCGCGAGCGTCCTGTTCCTCGGGGGCTACCTGCCGCTGCCGGCGATGGAGTTCATCCCCGAGCCGCTGTGGATGCTCGCGAAGATCGGGGCGCTCTCGTTCTTCATCATCTGGCTCCGCGTCACCTACCCGCGTCTGCGCGAGGATCAGCTGCAGCGGGTCTCGTGGCTCATGCTGATCCCGCTGGCGCTGCTGCAGATCGTGGTGGTCGGCGTCTTCAAGGTTGCGTTCTAGGAGGGTCATGGCGGTCGACGATCGAGACGTCCGGCAGGCTCCCGAGGTGGAGCCCAGGTCCACCGGCCTCGGCCTGATCAAGGGGCTCGGGGTCACGCTCAAGCATGCGCTCCGGCCCTCGATCACCCAGCAGTACCCGCAGCAGAAGCCCGACCTCCCGCCCCGCACCCGCGGCGTCATCGCGCTCAAGGAGGCGAACTGCACCGTCTGCTACAAGTGCTCGCGCGAGTGCCCCGACTGGTGCATCTACATCGACGCACACAAGGAGACCCACGAGCCGGCCTCCGGCGGCAAGGGCCGCTCGATGAAGGTCCTCGACCGGTTCGCGATCGACTACGCGCTCTGCATGTACTGCGGGATCTGCGTGGAGGTCTGCCCGTTCGACGCGCTCTTCTGGAGCCCGGAGTTCGAATACGCGGAGTACGACATCGTCGAGCTCACGCACGAGAAGGAGAAGCTCGAGGAGTGGACCTACACGGTGCTGCCGCCGCCGTTCATCGAGGACGGGGCGGAGGTGCCGCCGGAGGAACCGAGCGTCGCGCCGGAGACGGCCGGACTCGCCGCGGCTCCCTCGGCAGGTCCGGCGCCGGCCGCCGCGTCGCCCGTCCCCGCTCAGGTGACGGTGGGCGCTCCGGCCGTGACCGTCGCCGCTCCGGCTGAGGCCGCGGCATCGGGTGAGGGTGCTGCACCGGCCAAGGCGGCGGCCGCCCCGCCCGCCGAACACGCCGACGTGGCCATGGATCAGGAGACGTTCGATCGGGTGCTGGCGGAGCTGTTGGAGCAGGGGACGGATCGACGGGTGGCCGAGGGGCGGGCGCGGCGTGCGGCGATGGTGGCCGCGCGGACCAGGGCCGAGGGCGGCTCGTGACCGGAGCCGAGATCGCGTTCGTCGTCATCGGGGTGGCCGCCGTGGTCGGCGCCCTCCGCGTGGTGACCGCGCGGAACGTCGTGAGGGCCGCGCTGTACCTGGTGATCACGCTCTCGGCCGTCGCCGGTGTCTACCTCCTATTGTCGGCCGAGTTCGTCGCATGGGTGCAGATCCTCATCTACGTCGGCGCGATCGTGATCTTGTTCCTGTTCGGGCTGATGCTCACGAAGGCGCCGATCGGGCGTGAGGCGCTCGACAACCAGCGGCGCGGCGTGGCGTTCCTGATCGGGCTCGCGATCCTCGCCGGGCTGGTCTACCTGATCCAGGGGGCGTTCGACTGGGACGCCGCCCGCATCGACCCCGTCGAGGGTTCGGTGGCAGCGGTCGGCTCTTCGATCTTCAGCCGCTTCGTCCTCCCGTTCGAGGTCATCTCGTTCCTGCTCCTGGCGGCGCTGATCGGGGCGATCGTGCTGTCGAGGAAGGAGGATCGCCCGTGATCAGGCTGCCGCTCGTGCTCTTCCTGTCGGCGGCGCTGTTCTCGACCGGCGTGTACGGCGTACTCGCGCGGCGCAACGCCGTCCTGGTGCTGATGTCGATCGAGCTGATGCTGAATGCCGTCAACATCAACCTCGTCGCGTTCGGGGCCGCGCTCCACGACCTCACCGGGCAGGTGTTCGCGTTGTTCGTGATCACGGTGGCGGCCGCCGAGGTGGGGATCGGCCTCGCGATCGTCATCCTGATCTACCGCAACCGGGAGACGATCAACGTGGACGAGGTGAACCTGCTCAAGTGGTAGCCGCCGAGTCCGCCGAATCCATCGTCAAGGCGATCCACGACCCGAGTTGGTTCCTGCGGTACTCCTGGCTGATCGCGTTCCTGCCCGCGGTCGCCGCCGCATTCACGCTGTTCATCGGCAAGCGCACGCCGGGCAAGGGCTCGGTCTACGGCATCAGCGCGCTGGCCGCGGCCCTCGTCATGTCGCTTGGCGTCCTGGGGACCTTCGTGGCCGGCGAGCGCGGCTTCTACGAGGCCTCGATCCCGTGGTTCCAGATCGGGCAGCTCCACATGGAGGTGGGGGTCTACGTCGACGGCCTGACCGCGGTGATGCTCGTCGTCGTCACGTCGATCTCGCTCTGCGTCCACATCTACTCGCTCGGCTACATGAAGGGCGACGTCCGCTACACCTGGTTCTACGTCGTGATCTCGTTGTTCACCAGCGCGATGCTCGTCGTGGTCCTGGCCAACAACCTGTTCCAGCTCCTCGTGGGCTGGGAGGTCATGGGCGTCTGCTCCTACCTGCTGATCGGGCACTGGTGGGAGGACCACGTCAACTCCAGCTCCGCGATCAAGGCGTTCATCACGACCCGGATCGGCGACGTGCCGTTCATGTTCGGGATCTTCGTGCTGATCTTCATCGGCGGGTTCACGACCTCGAACATCCCGAAGATCTCCGAGATCGTGTCGAGCGGCGGCGCTTCGGTTGGGCTGGTGTCGGCTGCGGCCCTGCTGCTGTTCGGCGGCACGATCGGCAAGTCGGCACAGTTCCCCCTTCACGTGTGGCTCCCCGACGCCATGGCCGGTCCGACGCCGGTCTCGGCGCTGATCCACGCGGCCACGATGGTCGCCGCGGGCGTCTACCTCGTGGGACGGCTGTTCATCGTGTTCCTGGATGCGGACCCGGTCGTCCTGCAGATCGTCGCGGTCGTGGCCGGCATCACCATGCTTGGCGCGGCGCTGATGGCGTTCACGCAGGACGACATCAAGCGCGTGCTCGCGTACTCGACGATCAGCCAGCTCGCCTACATGATCGCCGGCATGTCGATGGGTCCGGCAGGCCGAACGGGAGCCTTCTTCCACCTGTTCACCCACGCGTTCTTCAAGGCGCTGTTGTTCCTCGGGTCGGGCGCCGTGATCCACGCGGTGCACTCGAACAACATGAGCGAGATGGGCGGGCTGCGAAGACGCCTGCCGATCACGTTCTGGACGTTCCTGATCGGCTCCCTTGCGCTCTCGGGCATACCGCCGCTCGCGGGATTCTGGTCGAAGGATGAGCTGCTCGTGGTCGCCGAGCACGAGGGCCACCCGGTCCTGTTCGTCGTGCTCCTGGTGACCGCGCTCCTCACCGCCTTCTACATGACCAGGGCCGTGCTGATGACCTTCTACGGCCAGTACAGGGGCCACGGCGAGCCGCACGAGGCGCCGTGGAGCATGACCGGCGTCCTCGTTGCCCTCGCCTCCGTGACGGTGGTTGCGGGCCTCGTCGGGTCGCCGCAGCTCGGGGCGGTGTTCGGTAAGTGGGTGTATTTCCAGGAGCTCGAGGAGGCCCTGTTCGTGCCGTGGGTCGCCGTCCTGTCCACGCTCGCCGCCCTCGGGGGCATCCTCATCGGCTACGCCCTGTACCGCGACTACCGGGCGCGCGATCCGCTCCGGTCGCTCGGCGGCGCGTACACGCTCGTCGCGAACAAGTTCTACCTCGACGACTTCTACTGGAAGGGGGTCGTCCGCCCGATCCGAGACGACATCTCGAGCGGGGTCTACTGGACCGATCGGCACGTGATCGACGGCGTGGTCAACGGCACCGCCACGTTCACCCAGACCATCGCGAACGGGGTCGCGTGGTTCGACCTGAAGGTGATCGACGGGGCGGTGAACGGACTGGCCAACATCGCCGGGTTCACTGGCGGGCTCCTTCGATACATCCAGTCGGGCAATGTGCAGCGCTACGCGGCGTTCCTGTTCGCCGGCGTCGTGGTGCTCGCCGTCATCTTCACGAGGATCTAGGAGGGGGTGTGGGGGGCTCAAGAAGCGAGCGCGGATGCGCGAGCGTTAGCCC
>DAIOFZ010000104.1:0-7770 GCA_036745475.1 Actinomycetota bacterium
TCACGGGGGCCTGAGCCGCGCGGCCGCGTGTCGGCGCGCGGACGTTGGCGTTCGGTCGTGGCGGGACGGCCCGATGGCCCGTCACCCGCCGCCCCTATCCTGGGACCCATGACGCCCTGCCAGGTCTGCGGCGAGCCGCTCCCGGAGGGCGCGAGCTTCTGCCCCAACTGCGGCTCGCCCGTCGGCTCCCCGCTCGGCACCGAGGAGCGCAAGATGGTCACGGTGCTGTTCGCCGACCTGGTCGACTCCACCGGTCTCGCGCAGCGCCTGGACTTCGAGCGCGCTCGCGAGATCCTCGGCTTCTTCTTCGAGGCCGCGTCCGAGGAGCTCCTCGCGCTCCGCGGCCGGGCGGAGAAGTTCATCGGCGACGCCGTGATGGCGGTCTTCGGGCTGCCCACCGTCCACGAGGACGACGCACTCCGCGCCGTGCGCGCCGGCCTCGCGATCCGCGCTCGGACTCGTCGCCTCAGCGAGGCGCTCGCCTTGCCCGAAGCCCTCGACGTCCACGTCGGCGTCGAGTCGGGAGAGGCCGCCACCGGTCTGGGGCCCGCCGGCCAGCTCCTGGTCACCGGGCCGGTCGTGAACGCCGCCGCCCGGCTCCAGTCCGCCGCCGCACCCGGCGAGGTGCTCGCCGGCGAGACCACCGTCGCGCTCACGGCGAACGCCGTCTCCTACGGCGACCAGAGACAGGCAAAGGCCAAGGGGTTCGACGGCGACATCCTCACGGGATTCCCCGTCGAAGGACTCACGCCGAGAAGCGCCCGCCGGACGATCCCGTTCGTGGGACGTTCGAGCGAGCTCGCGATCCTGCGCGAGAGCCTCCATCGCGCCACCGACACCGGACATCCGGCCCTCGTCAGCGTCCTCGGCGAACCGGGCATCGGGAAGTCGCGCCTGGCCGACGAGCTCGTCGCGCTCGTCGAGGACGAAGTCCCGGTGCTCACCGGCCGGACGCGGCCGTTCACGGACACGGCTACGTTCGCGCCGGCCGCGACCATCGTGGCGGAGCTCGCGGGGCTGGAGGAGGACGACCCGCCCGAGAAGGCGAGACGCCGCCTGCGCGAGCTCGCCGAGCGCTACGTCGATCCAGACGACGCGGCGCACGTCGTCGAACGACTCGCGCTCCTGTTCGGTCTGGCCGACCGGCCGTCGCAGGCCTCGTTCGTGCAGGACGTTCAGGCCGGGTTCGTCGCGCTGGTCGACGGCCTCGCGCGCGAGACGCCCGTCGTCCTGGTGTTCGAGGACGCGCACGAGCTCCGCCCGGCGATGCTCGAGCTGATCGAACGCCTGGGCTCGCCGACCCGCGAGGGTCGCCGGAAGGCGCTCGTCCTCGCGCTCGCCCGCACCACCCTGCTCGAGCAGCGGCCGGCGTGGGGCACGACGACCGCGAACGCCGTCCGGCTCCAGCTCGAGCCACTCTCTCCCGACGAGTCGACCGATCTCGCGAGGCAGGCCTCGGGCCGCCGCATCGAGGACGCCGAGGCGACCGAGATCGCCGAACGCGCCGGCGGCAACCCCTTCTTCATCATCGAGACGACCGGCATGCTGCTCCCCGACCCCGACGGCCGGCGCGAGGCCGCGCCGCGCCAGAGCCTGCCGCCCACCGTGCAGGCCGTCGTCGCGGCCCGTCTCGATCACCTCGAGCCCCGGCTGCGCGAGCTCACCCGGCGCGCATCGTCGTTCTTCGTGTCGTTCGACCTGGCCGAGCTCCGCACGATCGACCCCCAGGTCGTCGAGGAGGAGCTCCGCCGGCTCGAGGAGGCCGAGATCCTCGTGCGCGAGGACCCGGGCCACGCGGTCACCCGATGGCGCGTTCGGCACGCGACGCTGAAGGAGGTCGCGTACGCGAGCCTGCCCAAGCGTGAACGTGTGCGCCTGCACCAGCTGATCGCCGACCGGCTGTTCGAGGACGGCCACCCGGCGTGGGCGGCCGACCACCTGGAGCTCGCCGCGATCGCCTCGCTCGATCTGGACCGCGACGACCGAACGGTGCCCGAGCGCGCCGCCGAGGCTCTCCTGGACGCGGGCGACCGCGCGCGGCGCCGGATGGAGAGCACGACGGCGATCGATCGTTACGAGCGGGCGCTCGCGCTCGCGGGTCCAGAGGACCGGTGGGGCGTCCGCGAGGCGCGCGCGCTCGCCGGGATCGGAGAGGCCCGGTACTGGCTGGGCGAGTATCCGGCGGCCACCGACGTGCTCGACCGCGCGGTGGAGCTCGGCCGGGACGTGGACGATCCGTTCACGCTCTCGCTCGCGCTGCGGTTCCTCGGCGACATCGCGATCAACGTCGAGGCCGACCTCGACAAGGCGGAGACGCTCCTCGACGAGTCGCTCGCGGCGGCCGAGGCGATGGACGAGCCGTGGGCGTGCACCCGCACGCTGCTGTTCGCCGGCTGGGTGCCCTGGACACGCGGCGACAACGAGGCGGCCGAGAAGATCTGGCGCCGCGCGCTCGAGGTCGCCGACCCCGAGGACGGCTGGGCCCGCGTGCGCGCGCTCAACTCGCTCTCGATCAACAGGACGGGCGGCCAGGGCCACTCCGGCGTGTCGCCCGAGGAGGAGTTGCGGCAGGCGCTCGAGCTGAGCGACGAGGCCTTCGCCCTCGCCGAGGAGATCGGCGACCAGTTCTCGATCGCGATGACCACGGTGCAGCGGGGCCGGATCCTGGACGACCAGGGCAGGTTCGAGGAGTCCCTCCCGTGCTTCGACCGCGCCATCGCGGCGTTCGAGGACCTCGGCGCGCGATGGGAGCTCGGCGACGCGACCGCCGAGCGCGGCATCGCCAAGCGCGAGCTCGGCCGCCTGGACGAGGCCGAGGAGGATCTCCGCAGGGCGATCCGCATCTCCGAGGAGCTCGGCGAGCGCCAGCTCGCGAGCTGGACCTGGCGCGCGCTCGCCAAGGTCTCCGAACGCCGAGGCGACACGGCGGAGGCCGAGCGACGGCTGCGGCGCTCTCGGGAGGCGGAGGCGCAGGGACCGCGGTAGCCGACTCGCCCCGGGGTAGAGTGGGCCCTTCGAGGCGTACCCGACGAGCCGCACGCGTTCGGCCGCAGGCCAGGCCGCACGGCCATGGGAGGGAGATCATGGAACCCCGAGTCCCCGAACCGCCGGGCAGCCCCAGGCTGCTACGCCCGCGCAGCGTCGGCGAGCTGCTCACCGATGCGTTCGAGCTGTACCGGCAGCATTGGCAGAACCTGTTCGTGATCGTGGCGGTGATCGTGATCCCGCTCTCGTTCCTGCAGGTGCTCGTCGGCGACTTCTGGATCCGCCAGGGCCTGACGGAGGAAGAGCTGCGGGGCGGCGTCGAGGTCACCGAGAACGGGGCGTTCGCCGGGGCCATCCTCGGCTCGATCGTGGTCGCGATCACGACGATCCTGATGTGGACGGTCCTCACGGGCGCCATCACACGCGCCGCGGCCGGGACCTTCCTGGGCCGCGACCTGGAGATCGGCGAGAGCTACCGGTACGGGTTCGCTCGCTTCTGGTCGATCGTGCTGGTCGGGCTGCTCTCCGGCCTGGCGATCGCGGTCGGCTTCGTGCTGCTGATCGTCCCCGGCTTCATCGTGCTCACGTTCCTCACCTGCGCGATCCCCGCGCTGGTGATCGAGGGCAAACGCGGACGCGAGGCGCTCCGCCGGTCCTGGAACCTGGTCCGCGGGCGGGGATGGCCGGTCTTCGGGACCATCGTCGTCGCCACCCTGATCAACGGGATCGTCAACAGCCTGCTGACGGCGCCGTTCGGGGACAACTGGGGCGCCCGAAGCATCGGCGCCTCGATCGCCTCGGTCATCACGATGCCGTACATGGCGCTCGTTGGCGTGTTCATCTACCTGGACGTGCGCGTTCGCAAGGAGCAGTACTCGGCGGCGGAGCTGGAACGCGACCTGGCGTCCAGCGGAACTGAGCCCCCGCCTATGTAGGCGATGAATGCCGTCAGTGCGCGATCGGGCCGAGCCAGATGCCCGACGTGAGGAACAGCGCCGGTAGCACGAACAGGATCGCGACGAAGAACCACAGCCGCCGGTTCTTCGACACCACCCACTCGTCGAGCGCCATGATCCCGCGCGTGAGCGGCCCGTACAGCAGCGCGAGGTAGAACAGCGAGACGATGCTCACGGCGATCGCCTCGGCAAGGATGATCTGCACGGCGACCGGGTTCCCGAGGATCATCGCGGCGACCAGCGTGTCGGCAAGCGTCGTGATGTTCGCGCCCATGATGTAGGGGATCGACTCGCGCCGCGTGATGTAGCCGCGGCTCGCGAGCGGCACGAGCAGCGTGAGCGCGACCGAGACCGAGAGCGTCAGCGTCGCGACCAGGCAGCCGAGGCCGAACATCGGCCAGGGCCGCTTCATCCACGAGCCCTTGTCGCCGCCGTGCCGCTCGCCGTTGAGCTGCGGCAGGACGTTGTCCAGCAGCCTGAACGCCAGCAGGATCAGCCCGAGCCCGATCGGCAGCAGCGTCCAGCCCGGCAGCCTCGTGATGACGTCGACCGCTGGGCCCCAGATCACGTCGACGATGGACAGGACGTCGCCGGACGCGCTCCAGTGGATCCCGTCGAGCATCCCCGACTTCAAGATCGCGTAGCCGATCAGCATCCCGGGCACGTACACGATGGCGGTGAGCGAGAGCGCGAGCACGCCCATCCCGATCGACTCGCCCCGGTTTCGGCCCCGGTTACGGAGCGCGTACAGGAAGCCGACCAGCAGCACGACGAACGAGGCGCCCAGCCGCGAACCCGAGAGCATCGTGAACGTCTGGAGCTGGGTGGTCGCGCCTCCCGCGTACAGGCTGAGCGCGACCGCCGCGATCGGCGAACCCGAGAGCACGATGTAGGCGCCGAGCCATCCCGCTCCCAACGTGGAGATCGCGTTGCTAAAGAGCGGGCTGTCCTCGATGGCGGGCGCGAGCGCCTTCGCGCCCTCCTTCATCAGCTGGATCGCCAGGACGAACAGGAACAGCGCGGCCGCGAACGTCGCGAGCTTGAGCGCGACACGCATCACCCTGGCCCTGGATCCGGCAGGCGCCGTGGAGTGTTCGGACGCGGCGGTCGGGTCCACGACCGATGCGGCTGCGGTCGGTGTCGGATCTTCGGCCATGGCTCGTTCGGTCTGCGTCGTGCCGCGCTTGCCGTTCGAACGGCGTGAAGGGCGTGAAGGGCGTGAAGGGCGTGAAGGGCGTGAAGGGCGCAACCCTACTCGCGGCCCCGCGAGGCAACAACGAACGGGCCACCCGGGGGTCAGGCACGCGTCGTCCCCGAGGGCCGCACGACGAACACCGAGCACGGGGCGCGCTGGGCCACGTGCTCGCTCACGCTGCCGAGCAGCCGTCGCGTCATCCCGCTCACGCCCCGGTGACCCACGACCACGAGGTCGACCTCGTCGCGCTCGGCCACGCGCACCAGGGTGCGCTCCGGACGACCCATCGCCATCTCGCGGACCGGCTCGAGGCCCAGGCTCGACACGGCCTTCACGGAGGGTTCGAGCTCCGGCGGGCTCTCGTCCTGCGGACCCAACGTCCACTCCTCGTTGCGCCCACGGAAGACCGGGACGACGTGCACCAATCGGAGCTCGGCGTCGGTGGCCCGGGCGACGCCGGCCGCGGCGAGTGCCGTGAGCACGGAGGCTTCCGACCCGTCGATCGCGCACGCGATGTGCCGTGGGAACGACGGCCCGGCCGGCCGCGCGATCAGGACCGAGGACGTGGACTCGCGAAGGATCTTGGCGGCCGCGTGGCCGAACCGGATCGCGCCGCCGAGCAGCCCCGAGTCGGGCCCGACGCACAGGAGGTCGACGCTATCGCGATCGGCCTCCCCGATCAGGGCGTCGCCGGCGTCGCCGGCATCGCTGGTCAGGACCCGCGCCTCCGGGTCAACGCCCGCGGCCCGCGCGGCATCGCTCGCGGCCTCGAGGGCGCGTTCCGCATCACCCTCTTCGTAGGGGCGGTCCTCGATGACGTAGGCGACGATCAGGTGCGCGCGAGCGGCCGAGGAGAGGCGTGCCGCCTGGCGCGCCGCCTCCATGGCACGTTCCGACCCGTCGACGCCGACGAGGACGAGCGAGAACGGCCGGTCGGCGGTCATCTGGTCGGCGGACACGACGGCATTGTCTCCGGGGCCGTCCCGCCGGGGCAACCATCGCGTTCGGCTTATACGCTTGCGGTTCAGGAGGTGCTGCATGGTGGGTGGGGACGATCGCTCCGAGGTCTCGGTGGTTGGTCCGGGCACCCGGATCGAGGGCACCGTCGTCGCGGCCGGCTCCCTCAGGGTCGAGGGAGAGGTCAAGGGCAAGATCACCGCCGAACGCGAGGTGACGCTCTCCCCCCAGGGCCGGGTGGAGGCGAACATCCAGGCCGGGAGCATCGTCCTGGCCGGGCAGGTCAAGGGCGACCTCGCCGCCAAGGGCGACGTGTCCCTCCCGGCCGACAGCCGGCTCGACGGGAACATCCGCGCCCACAACGTGGACGTGGGCGGGGTGGTCAAGGGCGACATCGTCGGCAGGGGCAGAGTGGTGCTCGGCCCACGAGCTCGCGTCGAGGGTCAGGTCACCTCGACGAGGCTCGCGATCGCCGAGGGAGCCGTCTTCATCGGGAGCTCCACCATGGAAGAGCAGACGCCCAAGTAGCTTCACCCGGCGACTTCGATCCGGCTGAGGATCCCTTCGTCGTAGTCGGCCACCCAGGCACCCTGATCGTCCGCCACCATCGCGATGGGTTGCAGATCGTCGAGCGCGACCGGCTCCCCGAACACCCGATCGGTCGATGGATCGATCCTGACCACCGCGGCGGTGCCCTCGATCGGATAGAACAGGTCTGGGTCGCTCGATCGCGGCGAGACCAGCACCCACAGCGTCGAGCCGTCGAAACCCACGTTCTGGGCTCGGGGGATCGGGATCGTCGCCGGCACGCTCCCCGAGTCGGGGTCGATCCGCAGCACCGAGTCGCCGGTCGCGCCCCAGAGCGACCCGTCGCCCACCGCCTGCACGTTCGGGACCTCGAGCGTGTCGACGACCTCGCCGGTCGTCGGGTCGATCTCGGTCACGCCGATCCAGGGATTGGTTACCCATACGGATCCCTCACCGAAGACGACGGGGCCGGACGCCTCGGCCACGCGAACGCTCCCGATCACGCGATCGCTGCCAGGATCGACCCGGAAGACCGTGCTCGCCCGGGCGTCCGGGAGCGTCACCCACACCGCACCCCCGCCGGCGGCGATGTACTCGATCGGGCCGCCGATATGGATCGTCGCCGCGATCTCGTTGGTATCGGGATCGACGCGAACGAGGTTCCCCCTCGAGCCGTCAGACCGAAGCTCGGGCGCGGTCAACCACACCGAACCCTCGCCCACCGCGATGTGGCTGTAGTCGCCGGTCCCGGGGACGGGGATGTGCGCGATCACCCTGTCGGACGCCGGATCCACCCGCGTGACACCGTTGTTCCCGGTCACCCAGACGCTCCCGAAGCCCGTGACGACATCGGTGATCCCGGGTTCGATCCGCACGCGAGCCGACACGACCAGCCGACCCGACTCGGCCGCGGGGCCGACGTCGGCGACCTCGTCTCGATCACCCAGCGGCCACAGCAGCACGAGAGGACCGACGAGGGCCACGATGCCGCCGACGACGACGATCAGGGCGGCTGCCCGATGTCGGCGCCGCAGGCTCTTCGCGCGACGGACGACCGGTTCGACCCGCGTCGACGGGGCCTCCACGATCCGAAGCGACCGCTGCAGCCGAGATCTGATCTCCTCGTCGACGCGCATCGTCATCTCTCCT
>DAIOFZ010000105.1:0-7707 GCA_036745475.1 Actinomycetota bacterium
TTCCCGAGGTAGTGGTCGATCCGGTACAGCTGCGACTCGTCGATGTACTGGTGGATCTCCTCGGCGAGCGCGGTCGCGGACTGGCGGTCGTGGCCGAATGGCTTCTCCACGACGACACGTGCAGCATCGGTCAGACCCGCCTCGTGGAGCCCCTTGATCACGGCGCCGAACAGGAACGGCGGGATCTCCAGGTAGAAGACCGGCGTCCGGGCCTCGGAGATCGTGTCGGCGACGTGCTTGTACGTCTCGGCGTCGGAGAAGTCGCCGGCGACGTAGGAGAACCGCGAGGCGAGACGGTCGAAGATCGCCTCGTCCAGGGGTTCCCCCGTGCCGGTGATCGAGGTCCGGGCCCGTTCCTTCAGCTGATCGACCGACCAGTCGTCCACCGCGACGCCCACGATCGGGCAGTCGAGCAGGCCGCGACGCTCCAACCGGTACAGGGAGCGGAACGTCATCACCTTGGCCAGGTCGCCCGTGATGCCGAAGATGACGAGCACGTCCGCGGGTCTTGCCTCGTCTTTGATTCGGGCGCTTCTTGCCATGACGTTCCTCCTCCGGTTCGGTCAGCTGCTGTGAGTGCGCGATCGCGATCTCGTCTTCCGGCGGCTACGCGACGAGCGCCTCCCGACGTCGACGCGTCCGCGCCCGAACGCGTCCATCCGGCCCCATCGGCCCGGGATGTCGAGGAGCTCCAGGCGCCCGATGCTTGTCGGGAGCGCGGGGTCGACGACCAGATGGTCGCCGATCGGTTCGAGCCCGAGCATGGTCCGAAGGAGCAGGAGCGGCGCACCCGTCGACCAGGCCTGGGGGCTGCACGCCGTCGGGTACTGGACCGGGTATTTGGTGAGCGAGCGTTCGTACCCGCCGAACGCCTCCGGCAGCCGCCCGTCGAAGAACGCGGCCGCATCGAGGATGCCCTCCGCGAGCGTCGCGGTCTCGTCCTTGAACCCGTATCGGCGTAGGCCCCAGGCGATGAAGGAGTTGTCGAAGGGCCAGACCGTCCCCACGTGGTAGCCGATCGGGTTGTACCGGCCCTCGCCCTCCGCGAGCGTCCGAACGCCCCATCCGGAGAACAGCCTCGGGCCGAGGAGGTTGTCGACGACGGCCTTCGCCTTGGACTTGTCGACGATGCCGCTCCACAGCAGGTGGCCGTTGTTCGACGCCAGGGAGTCGACCTGGTGCCCCTCGGGATCGAGCGCGAGCGCGAAGTACCCCCCGTCCGCGACCCAGAAGTCTCGGTTGAAGCGGCGCTTGAGATCGGCCGCCTCCTCCTCGAGGCGGTCGGCGAACGCAGGGTCGTTCCAGATCGATCGGGCGAGGCGGGCGCCTCGGATCTTCGCGTCGTAGGCGTAGCCCTGGAGCTCGCAGGTCGCACGGGGGAACCCCGGTATCCGGCCGTCCCGGTAGGAGATCGAGTCCCACGAGTCCTTCCAGCACTGGTTCTCGAGCCCCGTCTGCTCGTTGCGGCGCCGGTACCAGATGTAGCCGTTGCCGAGGAGATCGGCGTAGTCGTGGATCCAGGCGAGCGCGGCCCTGGCCTCGTGTTCGCGCTGCCGGACCAGCGTTCGATCGCCGGTCCACCGCTCGTACTCGTCCAGCAGCACCACGTACAGAGGCGTGGCGTCCGCGCACCCGTAGTAGGGAGAGTGCGGGCGTTCCTCGAAGGCCGTCATCTCCCCGTACCGCATCTCGTGCAGGATGCGACCGGGATCCTCGTCGCGGAAGTCGTCGATCCGGCTGCCCTGCCAGTCCCCGAGCGCCTGAAGGGTCGTCCCCGCCAGCTCGGGTGTGAAGGGCAGAGCCTGGAGGCTGGTCAGGATGCTGTCCCTGCCGAACATGGTCATGAACCAGGGGAGCCCGGCGGCGGGAAGACTCCGTCCTCCCGCGACCAACGGCGAGAAGCGGAGCGCGGCCAGGTCCACCAGGCTTCGCCGATAGGTCGCCCTCAGGCGATCGTCGTCGCTTTCCAGGCGAGGGGCCTCCTGCAGCCAGTTCTCGAGGCTCCGGCCCATGTTCGGCCGAGCCCGCTGTTCCCCGCGTCGGTACTTCGGACGAACCATGCGTCCGCCGGCACCGACGGCAGTGACCACGTCCAGGTCGGTCGTCCACGAGCCGTGAGGTTCGATCGTGACGACGAACGTGAGACCCTTCTCGTCGATCGCGGCCGGCGCCGAGGCCGAGATCGTCGTCATCCGAGCGAACGTCTCGCGCTGGTACACGAGGTGGAGGCCGTCCTCGTCGATCCGGGTGGTGTACGTCCCCTTCTTCTTCAGCGCGTCCTTGACCTCGAACAGGTCCGCGAAGTCCGAGTCGGCATCGACCCGTACGGTGAGCTCGATCGGCTCCTCGGCGTGGTTGAGGATAGTGAGCTCCTCGTGGAACCCGTCCCCCACCGCCCGCTGGCGGATCACGGACAGCTTCGCGTCGACGTACACGGTGCCGGTCCCGGGCACGAGGAAGAACCGGGCCTCGAAGTACTGCAGGTCGTCGACGGAGAGCGAGTTGAGGCGCTCGCCGTTGACGGTGAGCACCCAGGCCGACAGGAATCGGGTATCGAACGAGAACAGGCCCGTCGGATCGGTGAGCGATGCCTCGATGTCACCGCGAGGGTCGCTCACGACGAAGGTGTTCCCATCGAGAATCTTGACGACCCCGTCGCTCACGATCGCCTTCCCTTCGTGGTCGAGCGTCGCTTCGCGGGTGCCGGGGGCCCCGGCAGGACGCGCTGGAACAACACCAGAAGGGTGGGATCGCCTTCGAGCGACACGACGCCGCGCAGCGCGCCGGCCATCGCGTTCTCCCTCCCGGTGACCATCCCCTCGAACATGTCTTTGGAGGTCCCGATCACTGCGTCGGCCTTCGCGTTGCGATGGGAGACCGAGACGGCGTCCTTCCCGATCGTGAGGAACCAGCGTTCGGTGGTTGCCCCGAACCGGAGGTCGATCCGGAGGGAACCCCTCATCCGCGGCGGGAGCGTCCCGGGACCACCGGCGGAGAGTCGTTCGAAGAACTCCTCGATGGGTTCGCTCACGGACGCCTCCACGCGCATGCGCCGGCCTCCGGCGCGGCCGACCTCCGTATGGAACCGTCGTGAGCGGTCAGGGCCATCATGCCGAAGGCATGAAATGGAGCCGGCGACGCGCCTGGGCGGTCTCGGTGTTCATCCGGTTCGGGCGATGCCGGACACCGATCGAGGGACTTCGATGGGGTCCACCTAGGCTCGCATCCGGCCGCTTCACAGGGCGCCCGGTTCGAGCGACGCGGGAGGAGGAGCGACGATGCCCAATCGGCCTCGGATCGTCGTGCTGGGAGGTGGGTTCGGCGGGGTCGGCGCGGTCAAGAAGCTCGGTGACGCCGACGCCGACGTCCTGCTCGTGGACAAGCACGACTACCATACGTTCCAGCCGCTGCTGTACCAGGTCGCGACCGACCTGCTCGAACCGCCCACCGTCGGGCACCCGCTCCGCGATCTGTTCCACGATCGTCCGAACGTCAAGGTGAAGCAGGCGACGGTCACGGGCATCGATCTGGACGATCGCCTGGTGCAGTTCGCCGAGATGAAGCCCGTCTCCTACGACTACCTCGTCCTCGGGCTCGGGGCGACCGTCAACTTCTTCGGGGTCGCCGGGGCCCCCAAGCACACCTTCCCGATGTATACCCTGCCGGACGCCGTGCGCCTGAAGGAGCACGTGCTCGAGCGGTGGACGGCGGCGGATCGCGACCCGGACCTGATCGAGGACGGGGCGCTCAACGTCGTCATCGTCGGCGCCGGCCCGACCGGCGTGGAGAGCGCCGGCGCGCTCGCCGAGCTGTACCGGCAGAACCTCGCGAAGGACTACCCCGACGTCCCCGAGGATCAGGCACGGATCGTGGTGGTCGAGGCCGGGGACGCCGTCCTGTCGATGTTCAAGAAGAAGTTGCAGACGTACGCCGCGAGGGCGCTCGAGAAGCGCACCGTCGAGATCATGCTCGGCGAGGTCGTCGAGAGCATCGAGCCGACGCGCGTGCGGCTGAAGTCCGGAACCGTGCTGAACGCCCACACGCTGATCTGGGGAGCGGGGCTGCAGGCCAACCCGCTCGTGTCCGGTCTCGGGCTCGACCTCCAACACGGGAACCGCATCGCGGTCGGACCGGACCTCACGGTCCCCGGCCACCCGGAGGTGTACGGCGTGGGCGACATCGCGTGGATCACCGACACCAAGACCAAGACCGTGCTTCCGCAGCTCGGTTCGGTCGCCTTGCAGGCGGGTGAGCACGTCGGCAGGACGATCTCGCGGATCCTGAAGAAGAAGAAGGCCGAGCCGTTCGAGTACGAGGACAAGGGGACGATGGCGACGATCGGTCGCAAGGCGGCAGTGGTTCAGTTCCGCCGGGGCAGATCGCTCACCGGGACCACGGCGTGGCTCGCGTGGGGCACGGTCCACCTGGCGCTCCTGTCAGCCGGCGAGGCCCGGGCGAAGGCCGTGGTCGACTGGACCTGGGCGGGGTTCACCCACGAGCGTTCGGGCCGGATCCAGGTGGATGCGTCCGAGCGCTAGCGCCGGCCCGGTCGAGCGCCGCTTTCGGAGGGACCAGCCACACGCACGGCGGACGATGGTGGCCGCGATCGGGCTCTTCCTCGCGGCCGCCACCTGTTGGATCGCGTTCGCGCTGCTCCTGTCCGTCGTGATCTCGCGCGTCTTCGTCGACGGGGGGGCGCTCGGCTCGGTCGACGCCCTGCTGCTCGGCATGCTCGGGCTCGTGGTCGTCCGCGGCGTCCTGCTCTGGGGCGGTGAGGTCGTCGCCCAGCGCGCGGCGAGCCGAATCGTGACCGACCTGCGCGAACGACTGGCGGCCGCGATCGTCGCCCTGGGGCCCACCGCGGTCCGAGGCGAGCGGATCGGCGAGCTCGTCTACATGGCTGGGGAGGGGATCGAGAGCCTCGATCCGTACGTCACGCGCTACGTCCCGGCGCGCACCCTCGCCGTGCTCGTCCCGATCCTGGTGGCGATCGTCGTCGCCGCGCTCGACTCCTGGTCGGTGGTGATCCTGTTGATCGCCGGCCCGATGCTCGTGCTGCTGCTCGGCCTGATCGGACGTCGCGTCCGCGACCTCGCCGAACGCCGCGAGCGCGAGCTGGCCTGGATGAACGCCCACTTCCTCGACGTCCTGCGTGGACTGCCGACCGTGAAGATGTTCGGCCGAGGCGCGGAGCAAGCCGCGATCATCCGGGCCGTGAGCCGCCGGCAGGGTTCGAGCACGATGGACGTCCTACGCACCGCGTTCCAGACGACGCTCGTCCTGGAGTGGGGCGCCACGGCCGCCACCGCGCTCGTCGCTATCGAGACCAGCGTGCGGCTCATGGCCGGCGGGCTCGCCTTCGAGCGCGCGCTCGCGGTGCTGCTCCTCACGCCCGAGTTCTTCCTGCCGCTCCGCCGTCTGTCCGCCGAGTACCACGTCGGGCGTTCGGCCACGGCCGCCGCCGAACGCGTCTACGCCGTCCTCGACGCACCCGTCAGGATCCACGTCCCGGCGCCCGGCGCCGGCCGAGCGCTGCCGGAGCGGATGGACGTCCGGTTCGACGACGTCGTCGTGACGTACGACGACGGTTCGCGGACGGCCCTCGCCGGGTGCTCGCTCGAGATCCCGCACGGCCGAACGGTGGCACTCGTGGGCCCGACCGGCGCCGGCAAGACGACGGTCGCGAACGTCCTCCTGCGCTTCGTGGACCCCGACCGGGGAGTCGTGACCGTCGGGGGAGAACCGCTGTCCGAGCTCGATCCGGCGCTCTGGCGCACCAAGGTGGCCTGGGTGCCGCAGCAGGCGTCGCTGTACGACGGCAGCGTGGCCGAGAACCTGCGGATCGCCCGACCCGGCGCCTCGGACGACGACCTGGTGGCCGCGGCGAGGGCCGCCAACGCCCACGGGTTCGTCACGGACCTGCCAGACGGGTACGCGACGCAGATCGGCGAGGGCGGCGCCCGGCTGAGCGGGGGGGAGCGCCAGCGGCTCGCGCTCGCGCGGGCGTTCATGAAGGACGCGCCGCTCCTGATCCTGGACGAGCCGACGTCGCACCTCGATCGCGAGAGCGCATGGCTGGTGGTCGAGGCGATCTCGCGGCTGACGGAGGGCCGGACGGTGCTCGTGATCGCACACCGTCCCGAGCCGGTGGCGGACGCGGACGTCGTCGTCTCACTGCGGGCGGGGCGGGTGGTCGGGGACCACCACCGCCTCGAACGATCCCGTGCGCCGAACGGCCGGGTCGCCCCGATCGCGTTCGAGGGCCGGCGGTGACGCCGGGCCCGCTCCACCGGCTGTTGCGGCTCGCCGCCCCCGTCCGTGGGTGGGTGCTGCTGGCCGGGGTCGCGAGCTTCGGCGCGCTCGCCGCGAACATCGCGCTGATGGCCGCCGCGCCGTACCTGATCTCGAGGGCAACGCTGGTCACGGGGTTCGCGGCATTGGCGGTGGCCGTGACGGCGGTGCGCGCGTTCGCGATCGCGCGCGCGGCGCTCCGCTATTCGGAACGGTACGTCGTGCACCTCGCCGCTCTCCGGGTCCTGACCGAGATCCGCGTCTGGCTCTACCGGGCGATCGAACCGCTCGCCCCTGGCGGGCTCCGCGCGTTCCGCAGCGGCGACCTGCTGGCGCGGACCGTCGCCGACGTCGACACGCTGGATGCCTTCTTCGTGCGCGGACTCGTGCCGCCCGCGGCGGCGGTCCTCGCGGTGGCGTTCGCGTGCGCGATCCTCGCGGCCTTCGAACCCACGATGGCCGTCGTCCTGTTCGGGTTCCTCGCGATCGGTGGCGTCGCCGTGCCCCTTGCGGCGCGCCGTCTCGCGCGGCGTCCCTCTGAACGTTCGATCGTCGCCCGCGGCGAGCTCCACGCGGGGTTGGCGAGCGATCTCTCGGGTCTGGCGGACCTGACCGCGTTCGGGCAGGAGGGGAGGGTGGGCGCCGACCTGGCCGCCTCGTCACGCGCGATGGATCGCGAGCGGCGCACCCTCTCCTCGATCAGCGGGGCCGGCGCCGGCGCGGGTTCGATCCTGGCGGGCGCGGCCGGGCTGGCGGTGCTCGCGCTCGCGATCCTCGGGGTGCGCGACGGGGGGATCGAGGGGGTGTTCCTCGCCTCGGTGCCGCTCGTGGCCTTCGCGGCGTACGAGGCGGTACTGCCGCTCGGCGACTCGTTCCGCGAGGTGGAGCTCAGCCGCGCGGCCGCCGACCGGACGTTCGAGCTCGTGGACGCGCCGGTCCCGGTCGCCGAACCGGACGAACCCCTCGCACCTCCCGCGCATCCGGGCCTCGAGCTCCGCCACGTTCGGTTCCGGTACGACGGACGATCCCCCGACGTGCTGGACGACGTGAGCCTCACGCTGGGACCGGGCGACCGCCTCGGCCTCACGGGCCCGAGCGGGGCGGGGAAGACGACGATCGTGGGGCTTCTGCTGCGGTTCTGGGACGCGGTGTCGGGGGAGGTGCTGCTCGACGGCGTCGACGTCCGGCGGTTCCGAGCGGACGACGTCCGTGCGCTTATCGGGGTGGTGCCGCAGCAGGTCTACCTGTTCAACGGATCACTCCGCGACAACCTGCTCGTGGCGGACGGTGACGCCGACGACGAGAGGATCCTCGACGCGTGCGCACGCGCCGGGCTCCAGCCGTTCCTGCGTTCCCTCCCGCGCGGGCTCGACACGCTCGTCGGCGACGACGGCCTGAAGCTGAGCGGCGGGGAGC
>DAIOFZ010000106.1:0-7491 GCA_036745475.1 Actinomycetota bacterium
TGACGCCGGCCGCGATCCGCGCGTCGGCCGGCGCGCTGCTGCATCTGCCACACGCTCGCGTCGCGAACATCGCGCGAGTGCTCGACCGGCTGAAGGACGCGGGCTTTACCGCCGTCGGTCTCGACGAGAAGGCGCAGCGGTCGATCTACGAGGAAGATCCTCCCCGCGGACGTCTCGCCGTCGTCGTCGGGTCCGAGGCCGAGGGTTTGGCTCGGCTGACGCGCGAGGCGTGCGACGTCCTCCTCGCGCTTCCGATGCGCGGACGGATCGGCTCGCTGAACGCGTCGGCGTCGCTGGCGGCGGTGCTGTTCGCGTACGTGCTTCCCGAGCGGGTGAGAACGGACCGGGCGGTACACTCGCCCGACCGGCCGGCGTAGCTCAGGGGCAGAGCAGCTGTCTTGTAAACAGCAGGTCGTCGGTTCGATTCCGACCGCCGGCTCGAGACCTCCGATCCCGTCCGTAAAGGTCGGGGGGGCCGCGGCGCCGATGCCATGACCATGCAGGCTCGTCACCGGAACCTCGTCGCCGAGACGCTCGCCTGCGTCATCCTCGTCGGGTCGGCGATCGCTCCCTCGGCGGCCGTCGCCGAACCGGTCCGCGGGTCTGGTTGCCGGGTCTTCCCGAAGTCGAACATCTGGAACACGCGGATCGACGCGCTCCCGGTCCACGAGCTGAGCGACACCTGGCTCCGTTCGGCCGAGGCGGGATCGACGGACCTGCATCCGGACTTCGGGCCGCCGTCCTATGGGCTCCCGTTCGACGTCGTGGGCGCCATCACGCGAAAGTACGCGTCCGATTCACCTACGCCGATGAGAGCGACCCGGGCCCCTACCCGTTCGACGCTCGAACGCCGATCGAGGCCGGTTCGGATCGGCACGCGCTGATCGTGGAGCGCGGCACGTGCCGGCTCTACGAGCTGTTCGCCGCGTCGTGGAACCGCGGCGACCCCCGCGCGGGGAGCGGCGCCATCTTCGACCTCGACTCGAATCGGCTCCGCCCCCAGAGCTGGACGTCCGCCGACGCCGCCGGGCTCCCGATCCTGCCGGGGCTCCTGCGCTGGGACGAGGTCAAGGCGGGGAGCATCACGCACGCGATCCGGTTCACGGTCGCGTGCACGACGGACGCGTACGTCTGGCCGGCACGATCCCGACAGCGGGAGAGCCGACTGGCCCGCGTGAAGGCCTAGGTTCTGACCACCGCGGTGACGATGCCGCTCAGTCCTCGGCCAGCAGGACCCTGAAGGAGGCGCCACCTCCGGGACGATCCTCGACCCACGCCCGCCCGCCGTGGAGCTCGGCGAAGCGGGCGACGAGCGACAGACCGACGCCGACGCCGGGCGACGTGCTTGCGGGACCGGGACCCTGCCGGAAGGGCTCGAAGATCGCGTCCTTGAGCTCGTCCGGGACGCCGACGCCCTCGTCCTCGACGACGATCAGGAGCCCGTCCTCGCGCCGCTCTACCCGTGCCCAGATGCGGCTGTCGGGGGACGTGTGCCGGGAGGCGTTGGACAACAGGTTCTCGACGATCCGCTCGACCTTCGGCGGGTCGACGTTCGCGATCAACTCGTCGGACCCGCACTCGACCTCGCGCCCGCCGAGCTGCTCGAACTCGCGCACCGCGTCGCGGACGAGCGCGCCCACGTCGATCCGCCGGCGCTGCGGCGTGATGATCCCGCGCTGCAGTCGGTCGAGGTCGAGCAGGTCGCCGAGCAGCCGCTCGAGCTTGCGGGCGTTCGACGCGATGCGCCGGAGCAGGTCGATTGCGTCCTCGCGGGGGATGTCCATGCCCGAGTGCTCGAGGGTCACCGCGGAGCCCAGGATCGAGGTGAGCGGGGTGCGGAGATCGTGCGACACGGCCTCGAGGAAGGTGTTCTTCATCTCGTCGAGCGCGCGCAGGCGCTGAGTGGCCTCGCGTTCACGCTGGAAGGCCTCGGAGTACTTCTGCTCGCTCCGGCGCAGCGCTTGCTCGGCGCGCTTGCCTTCGGTCACGTCGACGACGAGCCCCCGGACGACGGGCCTGCCTCTGGCGTCGACGGCGATGTGGACGATGTCGCGGAGCCAGAGCGTCTCCCCTTCAGGCCCCCGGGTCCGGTACTCCAGGTCGAGATCGTCGCCGGGGGTGACGACGGCGGCCCGGAGCGTCGAGGTCATCCTCGCGCGGTCGTCCGGGACGATGTGGTCGCCCCATCGCTGCGGCAGGGACTCCGACGACTCCTGCTCCTGTCCCAGGACCAAGGACGCCCGTCTCGACAGGAACGTGAACGCGAGCGTCTGCGGCTCGGCCTCCCAGAAGATCGCGTCGAGCGTCTCCGCGAGCTCGTGGAACCGCTCGAGCTCCGTCACGTGCCGCGCGCTGCCCAAGGCGAGCGAGGCGATCTGGGCGATGCCTCGAGCCAGGTCGCGGTCGCGTTCGGAGAAGGTGCTCTCGGCGCCGGGTGCCAGGATCACCAGCGCCCCGAACCCGTCCGGCTCCCACGACATCGGCGCGACGAGCGCCGCCATCGGCTCGTCGGTGAGCCAGAACTCCGTCGGGACCTGCTCGGCCATGTCGTGTTCGATCACGAACGGCTCCTCGAACGACGCGAGGAAGCGGCTCGCGAGATCGGCGGGGACCGACGGTGGGTCGAGGGAAAGACCACGATGATGGGTCGGGATGAAGTCCCCGGTCTTCTGGTCGCGGCGATAGGCGACGACACCCGCCCCGTCGATGATCGACGGCACGGCGGCGACGACACGCGCGAGTACACTGGAGATGTTCCCGGCGCCGCTGAGCGACTGCGACAGACCGAGCAGCGCCGATGCCGTCTTCGCCGCTTCGCGTTCCTTCTGCAACAGGCTGGCGTTCTCGTATGCGACGGATGCGTGAGAGGCCAGGACCTCGAGCACCCGTTGGTCATCCTCCTCGAACTGATCGGCCCCGAGCTTGGAGAGAACGATGACGCCGGTCACCTTGTCTCCGACCTTGAGGGGTACGGCAAGGAGCGATTCGTCGATCTCGTCGGTGCCTTCGATCTGCAGGCCCCGGTCGTCGTAGAGCGCGTCGGGCGCGTAGTACGTCTGTCCCGTGATCGCGGCGTAGCCGGTGATGCCCTCGCCGACCTGCGTGACCAGCTCCTCGGGTGTCTCGGACTCGTACTCGGTGAGCTCTCCGCGAAAGGTGACCGGCCACAACGTGAGACCGTCCTCGAGCAGGAGGTAGATCCGGCAGTTGTGGTAGTCGATCAGCGTCTTGAGCTCGGTCGTGATGGCCTCGCCGATCGCGGCGACGTCGTCCAGCGCGTTCAGCCGCGTCGCCAGGGCGTGCAGCATCCGCAGCTGCGCCACCGAGCGCAACTCGTGTGCCTCGACGGGTCCGCTGATGCGGTTGCTGATCTCGACCATCCTGAGAGCCCGGAGGGCTCGGCCATCCTCTCATGACTCGGCCGGTCCGAGCTCTTCCTGAAGCCGCAGGTCGGGGGCATGTTCAGGCACGGGTACCATGTGCAACGTGAGCACCACGGACGAGGTGACCGCGGGCGCTCTGCCCGCCTCCGTGCTTGAGCTCCTCGACGCCTCGGTAGCGCCGGAACGGGCCGAGGCCCTCCGGGCGTTCGCCGTCGCCTTCACGCGGCGGCTGCCGCCGCAGGACCTGGCCGAACGACCGGCCGCGGAGCTGGTCGGCGTGATCGTCGGGGCGTTCGGGCTGGCCGACACCCGGCGGCAGGATGAGTTCGCTGTCCGTGTGTTCGAGCCCAACCCGTCCGAGGACGGATACGAGGCGCTCGGCACCGTCGTGGAGGTCAGCGCCGCGGACTCCCCGTTCCTGTACGACTCGGTCACCGAGGAGCTCGAGGCGTGGGGCGTGAGCGTCCGGCGCGTGATCCACCCGGTGATCGGCGTCGAGCGCGGACCCGGCGGCCGCATCGAACGGATCCTGCACGTCCGCAAGACGCAAGACCGCGAATCCCTGATGCACTTCGAGCTCGAACAGCGACTCACCGAGCAGGAACGGATGGAGCTGGAGCATGCGATCCGGGGCGTCCTCGGAGACGTCCGGCTCGCGGTCCGCGACTTCGAGGCGATGAAGGCCGCGGCGCGACACATGATCGCGATCGCGCGCGCCGGTTCGGCGCTCTACCCGTCGGACGAGGTAGCCGAGACGGTTGCCTTCCTCGAATGGTTGTTGGACCTGAACTTCGTCTTCCTCGGCTATCGCGAGTACGAGCTCGTCGACCTGCCGGAGGGACGCGCGCTCGCGGCCGTGCCCGGTTCGGGCCTGGGGATCCTGTCGAAGCTCGACTGGTCGGCGTACGAGCAACCGGTGCCACTCGACACGATCGAGCCGAACCTGCGGGCGCGCATCGAGGGTGGCGACCTCCTGATCTACTCGAAGACGAACCGGCCCTCCACCGTCCATCGGCGCGCGCGGATGGACTACATCGGCGTCCGGAAGGTCTCGGCGCAGGGGCGCATCGTCGGGGAGGCGCGGATGGTCGGCCTGTTCACGTCGAAGGCGTACTCGGAGCCGGCCAGCAAGACGCCGCTGTTGCACCGCAAGCTGGAGCAGATCGTCGACGCGGAGGACCTGTACGAGGGGTCGCACGACTACAAGGCGGTCGTCACGATCTTCGAGAGCTTCCCCAAGGACGAGCTGTTCGCGGCGCCGACGGATGAGCTGCGCGAGCAGGTGATGGGGCTGTTGCAGGTCAACGACACCAAGGACGTCCGCCTGTTCGCGCGCCGAGATCCGTACGGGCGGAGCGTCTCGCTGCTCGTGGCGATGCCGCGCGACGCCTTCGACGCGGAGGTCCGGCTCCGGTTGCAGGGTCTGTTCCTCGAGCGGTTCGGCGGGGCGACGATCGACAACCACGTCGCGCTCACCGAGAGCGGCATCGCGCAGCTCCACTTCACCGTGCACGTCGGTCACGGCCGGATCCCCGACGTCCCCCTCGACGAGCTCGAGCGCGAGATCATGGAGATCGCGCGCACCTGGGACGACCGGTTGCTCGACCGGCTGATCGAGGAGCACGGCGAGGCGCGCGCCCGGACGCTGTTCGAGCGGTGGGCGGATCGGTTCCCCGACTACTACAAGGCGTCCACCGACGTCGCGATCGCGAGCCTCGACGTCGTGCGCTTCGACGAGCTGGAGCGGGATGAGGACGGGTTCCTGATCGGCGTGGCGAACGACCCCGGGGAGGGGCAACCCCTTACGCACGTCCGTCTGTACAAGGTGGGCGGCAAGGTCGAGCTCTCCGACTTCGTGCCGACGCTCGAGTCGCTCGGTCTGCGCGTGATCGAGGAGTGGCCGACGACCCTGCTCGGCGAGGAGGGCGACGAGCGCTTCCTGCACGACTTCGGCGTCCTCGACACCGACCACCGGGCGATCGACGTCGGGGCTACGGGCGCCCGCGTGGCCGAGTGCATCGGCGCGGTGTGGCGCGGAGAGTGCGAGTCCGACTCGCTCAATCGCCTGGTCGTGTCTGCCGGCATCGATTGGCGGCAGGTGCAGATCCTGCGCGCCTACCGCAAGTACCACCACCGCGTGAACTCGAGCTTCCCCGTCGAGTACAAGAACGACGCCTTCGCGGCGCACCCGCTCGTCGCCGAGCAGCTGGTGCGGCTGTTCGAGATGCGGTTCGACCCCTCGCGACCCCGAGACGCCGAGGCCGTCGATGCCCTTCGCACGAAGATCCGCTCCGACCTGGATGCCGTGCGCTCCCTCGAGCAGGACCGGATCCTGCGCAACGCGCTCGGGGTCATCGACGCGACGGTCAGAACCAACGTGTACGTCCCCGAGCGACGCTCGATCGCGCTCAAGCTGCGGTCCGCCGCGGTCCCCGAGATGCCAAAGCCGACGCCGCTCTTCGAGATCTTCGTCTACTCCCCCTCGATGGAGGGGATCCACCTGCGCGGCGGACGGGTGGCCCGCGGCGGCATCCGCTGGTCCGACCGGCGTCAGGACTACCGAACCGAGATCCTCGGCCTCCTCAAGGCGCAGATGGTCAAGAACGCCGTCATCGTGCCGACGGGCGCGAAGGGGGGCTTCGTCCTCAAGCAAGAGATCGAGGATCCGCGGGCGCTCAAGGAGGAGGGGACCCGCCAGTACGAGACCCTCGTGCGGAGCATGCTCGACCTCACGGACAACCTCGTCGACGGTGCGATCGTCCATCCGTCGTCCGTCGTCGTGGCGGACGAGGACGATCCGTACCTCGTGGTCGCTGCCGACAAGGGGACCGCGACGTTCTCGGATACGGCGAACGCGATCTCGGCCGAGTACGGCTTCTGGCTGGGCGACGCGTTCGCCTCCGGCGGCTCGACCGGATACGACCACAAGGAGCTCGGCATCACGGCGCGCGGCGCCTGGGAGTCGATCAAGCGGCACTTCCGGGAGATCGGCACCGACGTGATGAACGAGCCGTTCACCGTGGTCGGCATCGGCGACATGTCGGGCGACGTGTTCGGCAACGGCATGCTGTACTCGGACCAGATCTGCTTGGTCGCGGCGTTCGACCACCGACACGTGTTCGTCGACCCGGCGCCGAACCCGGCCGTGGGGTTCGCCGAACGCCGCCGGTTGTTCGAGCTGGCCGGGTCGAGCTGGGACGACTACGACCGCTCCAAGATCTCGCATGGCGGTGGGGTGTGGCTGCGCTCGGCCAAGTCGATCGACATCTCGCCCGAGACCCGCCTCGCGCTCGGCATCGAGGCCGGGGAGCTCTCGCCGAGCGAGCTGATCTCAGCGATCCTGCGTGCCCCCGTCGATCTGCTCTACAACGGCGGCATCGGCACGTACGTGAAGGCGACGACCGAGTCGGATGCCGACGTCGGCGACCGCGTGAACGACGATCTCCGCGTGGACGGCAAGGACCTCCGGTGCCGCGTGGTGGCCGAGGGCGGCAACCTCGGCTTCACGCAGCGCGGCCGGATCGAGTTCGCGCTCGCCGGCGGGAGGGTCAACACCGACTTCATCGACAACTCGGCCGGGGTCGACACCTCGGACCACGAGGTGAACCTCAAGATCCTGCTCGGGCTCGGGGTGGCGCGTGGCGAGCTCACGATGGACGAGCGCAACGCCCTGCTCGCCGACGTGGAGGGGGACGTCGTCCGCCACGTGCTGTACGACAACTTCCTGCAGGCGCAGATCCTCTCGCAGGAGGCGGTCACGTCCGCCCACCACATGGAGGCGTACGAGGATCTGATGCTCGGGCTCGAGACGGGCGAGGTGCTCGATCGCGACCTCGAGGCCCTGCCCAACGCGGAGGAGATGGCGGAGCGCCGGCGCACGAACCGCGGCATGACGCGCCCCGAGCTCGCGGTGCTCCTCGCGTACGCCAAACAAAGCCTCACGAACGCGCTCCTGTTGTCCTCGCTCCCGGACTCGGCGTACCTCGAGACGGACCTACGTGGGTACTTCCCGCCGCAGGTGGTCGAGCGGTTCGGTCCGTTGCTGAACGAACACCCGCTGCGTCGAGAGCTGATCGCCATGTTGGTCGCCAACGACGTCGTGAACTCG
>DAIOFZ010000107.1:0-7363 GCA_036745475.1 Actinomycetota bacterium
CGGCGTCCTCATCGGCGGGCTCCTCCTGATGCGGAGCAGGCTGCTGCGGCGCTAGGCCTTCGGGCGCTTCATGTAGGCGACGAGCGACTGACCCCCCATCGGGTTCTGGATCTGCGCCACCGACACGAGCTCCCAGCCGTCGTCGCCGAACGTGTTCAGGATCTCGCCGGGGTTATGTTCGAGCAGCGGCGCCACGAAGTACTCCCACTTCTGCATGATCAAGAACCCCTCTCCAACCTCTGCGTCTGCTTCCTGATGCACACGCCCATGATCACGGTCACGCCCGCCTCCTCGCCGATCCTGCGGGCGTCGTCGTTCGCGATGCCTTCCTGCAACCAGAGCACCTTCGCCCCGCGGGCGACCGCCTGCTCGGCGACCTCGGGCGTCTGCTCGGCGCGGCGGAACACGTCGACGACGTCGATCGAGACCTCCTCGGGGACCTCGGGCAGCGACGCGTAGGCGCGTTCGCCCAGTACCACGGTCTCGTTCGGGTTGATCGGCACGATCCGGTACCCCCTGTCCTGGAGGAACTCGGCGACCTCGTACGAAGGCCTGTCGGGGTTCGAGGACAGGCCGACGACGGCGATCGTTCGAGCGTCGCCCAGGATCGAACGGAGCTCCTGGTCGCTCGGCACGTAGGTCGCGTCGTCGGCGGTCATGGCCGGCTCCCGAGCCGCTCGAGCAGCTGGTGCAGGATCCCGGCCGTCGCGCCCCAGATCGTGTTCTCGTCGCGCATCGGATACGCGAACCCGCGATACACCCGCCCGTCACGGGGCCACTCCACGGTGGTCTCGGCCGCCGCGAGCTCGTCGAGCGGGTAGGCGAGCACCTCGGCGATCTCGGCCTCGCTGGGCGCGAACACCGGGTCCCCCGCGACCAGGCCGACGAACGGCACGATCAGGATCGACGAGACGAACGTGTGCACCGGCACGAGCGCGCCGAGCAGCTCGACTTCCTGGGGCGGCAGCCCGAGCTCCTCCTGCGTCTCGCGCAGGGCGGTCGCGGCCAGGTCCGTGTCCTCCTCGTGCGCGAGACCACCCGGGAACGAGATCTCCCCCGGGTGACGCGAGAGGTGTTCGGTCCGCCGGGTGAGGACGAGCCGGTCGCCCTCGACCAGCGGCAACAGCACCGCGGCGAGCCGGTTGCCCGGGCCAGCCGTGGGCGAGGGGCGGGGATCGAGGCCACCCTCGAGGCGCGTGCGCACGTCGCTCCGGTACATTCGCCGCCATGGTAGAGGAGCCCGGCGTTTCGGCCGTCGTCGCGAACGTCGACCCCGACGAGGTCGTCCGGTTTGCGCGCCGGCTGATCTCGACCCCGAGCGAGAACCCCGGGGGCACCGAGGACGCGGTGGCCGCGGTCGCGGTGGAGATCCTCGAAGGGCTTGGCGGCTCGCCTCGGACCGTCCGCGGCGAGGAGGGGCGTCCGAGCGTGGTCGCCCGGTTCGGGACCGGCGACCGGCCCGCGCTCGCGTGGAACGGCCACCTCGACGTCGTCCCCGCCGGCGACCCCTCGACGTGGCGGCATCCGCCGTTCGGCGCCGAGGTCGTCGACGGCACGCTGATCGGACGGGGGTCCTCCGACATGAAGGGCGGCATCGCGAGCGCGTTCGGGGCCATCTCGGCGATCCGTCGTTCCGGTGTCGAGCTCGCCGGCAGGCTGGACCTGCACCTCGCGGCCGACGAGGAGCTCGCCGGCATGCACGGGACGAAGGTCCTGCTCGAACGCGGCCTCCTCGACCAGGACGCGGCCATCGTCGGCGAGGCCACGAACCTGAACCTCGCCCTCGCCGAACGAGGCGGCGCGTGGATCACCGCCACCGCTCGCGGCAGGGCCGCACACGGCTCCACCCCGGGGCTCGGTGTAAATGCGATCACCTCGATGGCGCGGTTCCTGCTTCGGATCGAGGAGGTCCTACCCGACCTCGAACATCCGCTCGTCGGGCGACCTACGGTGAACGCGGCGATGATCCATGGCGGGAGCGCTCCCAACGTCGTGGCCGACCGCTGCGTCGTCGAGATCGACCGCCGGATCATCCCGGGCGAGACGGCACCGGAGGAAGTGCTCGAGCCGTTCGAACGGCTCGCGAAGGCGATCCGCACCGAGCACCCGGACGTCGACTTGTCGTTCGCGATCGGGCAGTGGACCGACGCGGCCGAGGTCAGTGGGGATCCCGCGATCGCCGACCTCTGCCGAACCGCCGTGAGAGAGGAGACCGGGCGTGCGTCGATCGACACCGGGTTCACCGGCATCACCGACGCCCGCTTCTACCTGAACGAGCGAGGTATCCCGACGATCATCCTCGGCCCGGGTTCCCTGGGCGTCGCCCACACGGCGAACGAATCGGTTGAGATCGCCCAGCTCGTCGCCGCGGCCCGCGTCTACGCCCGGGTGTTCACGCGGTTCCTCGATGGTTCGTGATTGACCGGTTCCTGACGCAGGCACGCGGTATCCTGGGAGCCATGGAGCAGACCGCCACGGTCATCACCGTCACGGACCGAGCCGCCGGCAAGATCCGGCAGCTCGCCGGGAAAGAGGGACGGACCGAGCCGGTGCTCCGCGTCCGCGTGGTCGCAGGCGGGTGCTCCGGCTTCTCCTACGAACTGTCCTTCGCCGACGCCCCCGAGGGCGACGACCACGTGGTCCACGGGGCGGACGGCGTTCGGGTCCTGGTGGACCGCCGGAGCGCGCCGATCGTCGAGGGCTCGACCCTCGAGTTCAACGACGCGCTTTTCGGTGGCGGCCTCAAGATGATCAACCCGCGCGCGAAGCACGAGTGCGCCTGCGGCGACTCGTTCTCCGTCTGAGCTCCTTCCGGCGAGGATCCGCCGGCTACGAGACCTCGATCTGTCCCGTCATCTGAGGGTGGATGTTGCAGTGGAAGCCCGTGGACGCGGACACGTCGACCGTGACGGTCACCGTCGCGCCCGGCTCGACCGTCTCGTCCACGCTGCCGTCGTCGAGCGTGAACGTGTGGGTGGTGCTGTCCTCGTTCGTGACCGTCACCTCGGTCGAACCGGACACCGTGATCGTGTCCGGGTCGAACGCGAACCCGGCGATCGTGATGGTCGTCCCGCCGCCGGCCGAACCGGTCTCCGTGGCGCCGGTCGTGGCGCCGGTCGCGCCCCCGGTCGTGCCGGTCGTGCCGCCGCCGTCGTCGTCGCTGCTGCAAGCGGCCACGACCAGCGAGAGCACGAAGAGCCCGGCCAGGAGCCGGACCCACCTCGCGTTCGTCATCCTCCACCTCCGTCGTCGGTCGTCCGGCGGCCACCCTAGCCCACGAGCCCCGAAAACGCTGGGCCCCAGGTCCGCGGGGCTTCCTCGCGTCTGCTCCTATACTTCGCCCGGATGCCGAGCAGCGCGGACAAGACCCAGTGGCGGGACCTCTACAACGAGGTCGTGCTCACGGGGCTGTGCACCGGGTGCACCGCGTGCATCGTGGCGTGTCCGTTCCACGTCCTCGGCTACGAGGACGACGAGCCAGTCCAGCTGCAGGAGGACGGCCCGGACGCGTGCGTCCACGGCGACCGAGGGTGTTCGCTCTGCACCCTTGCCTGCCCTCGCTTCCGCGAGTGGGAATCCGAGATCGACCAGCTCCTGTTCGGCCAGACCCGCAAGCCGGAGGACGTGATCGGCCAGTACCAGGACATCGTCCTGGCGCGCGCCACGATGCCCGAGGCACTGATGCAGGGCCAGGACGGCGGCGTCGTCTCGGCGCTGCTGATCTGGGGCCTGCGCACGGGCGAGATCGACGGAGCCCTCACCTCCAAGCTCTCGGACGAACGCGAGTGGGATGCCGAGCCCACGGTCGTCACGGACGCGGAGGGGGTGCTCGCGACGGCCGGTTCCCGGTACACCTACTCGGCCAACCCGCTCGCGCTCATCAAGGCCGCCGAGCTGGGCCTGTCGAAGGTGGCGCTCGTGGGGATGTCCTGCCAGGCGAGCGTGACGGGTTCGATGACGGCCCGGCGCGTCAACAAGTGGGCGAAGAAGATCAACTGGACGTTCGGGCTCCTGTGCTCGAAGAGCTTCACCTACGACGGCCTGATGGTCGAGATCGCGCAGAACCGGCTGGGACTCGAACTCGACGACGTCGTTCGGGTGAACGTGAAGGGCAAGCTGCTCTTCTACACGAAGGACGGCGAGGAGGTCACGTACTCGCTGAAACAGGCGCACGAGTTCACGCGCCCCGGATGCCTTCGGTGCCCGGACTTTGCCGCGGAGCACGCCGACATCTCGTTCGGCGGGCTCGGGCAGAGCGACGGCTGGACGCTGACGATCATCCGTACGGACAAGGGCCGCGACCTGTGGGACCGCGCCGCGGCGGACGGCGTGGTGGAGTGGCGACCGGGGTCGGAGGACCCCGCCGCGATCTCCCTGATGTCGAAGCTGGCCGGCAAGTCGCGGGCTCGTTGGGGTGAAACCCCCTGGGGTGCGCCGGGCGAGGTTCCCGAACCCGCCTCCGAGAGCACCTAGGCACACCGACCCGACGGCAACCTCACCGCGCAGCAGCCGGCGCGAGCGCTCCGAGATCGGTCAGCCGACGGCCGGCCAGGCGGCGACCACCGGATGGTCCACGTTGCTCGGACCCACCTGGGCGGCCCCTCCCGGGGAGCCGACGCCGCTGACGTTCTCGTTGAACCACTCTGCGTTGATCGGGGTGAACTGCTTCCATTCGGCAGGCACGTCGTCCTCGTAGAAGATCGCGGTAACCGGACACACCGGCTCGCACGCGCCGCAGTCCACGCACTCGTCGGGATGGATGTAGAGCATCCGGGGTCCCTCGTAGATGCAGTCGACCGGGCACTCGTCCACGCAGCCCTTGTCCTTGATGTCGATGCACGGCTCGCAGATCGTGTAGGTCATGGCCCTGTTTCCCCTTCTCTGAGCCCTTCCCGGGGGTTTCCCCATTTTCCACGGTGCCGACCTTGTAAACCTAAGTCTACGGCTCACGCGCCCGCACGCAAGTCGTGCGTGGGATCCTCATGCCGGAGCGAGCGCGCGCAGGGTAGCCTCGATCGAGGCCACGGGGTCCGCGGTCGCAACCGGGTAGACGATGGGCAGGTCCGCCCCCGCCTGACGGAAGGCGTCGAGACGATCCCGAGCGCCGTCGCCCACGGCGCAGACGGACCGGACCAGTACCTCCGGCACGTCCTCGGATCTCCCGGCCCGGTGCGCCTGCCCGGCGACCGCCGCCTGGGGGCCGAGACCCACCTGCTCGAACTGACGCCGGTAGGACCGATAGGAGGCGTACCGACCCGCCATCGCGCGCAACGCGGGCATCGCCTCGGCCTCGTCGCGCCCCGCCCACGAGCGCACGTAGACCGCGACGGTGACCGACGCCGGGTCTCGCTCCGCCGCGTCGGCACCCTCGGCGATGCGCGCGCGGGCGAACGACACGCGCTCTGGTGGGCACCAGTTGAGAAGGACGCCGTCGGCGATCTCGCCCCCGAGTCGCATCGCCTTCGGCCCGAGCGCGGAGATCCAGATCGGGACCTCGCGCGCCGGCGACAGCGAGAGCGTCACCGAGTCGCCCTCCTCCTCCTCCTCGAGCGCATCGCCACGGAGCAGGGCGCGGACCCGTCGCACCGTGTCCCGGAGCTCGTCGAGCGCACCACGTCCGACCTCGCCCGTTCCGAGACCGAGGATCAGCCGACCGCCCGAGCGCTCGTGCACCGTGGCCGCACCCATGGCGGTGAGCAGCGGGGGCCGGGAGCGCATCGGGAGCACGCCCGTGCCCAGGAGCAGCCGGCGCGTCTCGCCGGCGAACATCCCGAGCGTGACGAGCGCATCGCGTCCCGTGATCTCCGGGAGGAACACGGCCGTGTAACCGGCGGGCTCGGCGTCGCGCACGATCCGAGCGAGTTCCTTCCAGGGCAACGCGTCGCGGAGCGCGAACCCCGTTCCGCTCGGTTGTCGATGGACCGCCACGCCTGGCATCGTCCCACGCATGGAACCGGTGCGTTTCGGGACGGTGGACGGCGTGTCGCTCGAGGGGGAGATCCGGCGGCCCGAAACGCCGCCGATCGCCTCGGCCGTGATCTGCCACGCGCATCCCCGTCACGGCGGCAGCAAGGACCATCCGATCCTGTGGGCGCTGCGCAACGACCTCGCGTCGCGGGGGTTCCTCGTCCTCGCCTTCAACTTCCGTGGGACGATGCGCAGCGCCGGCACGTACGGGGCGGGTCACGCCGAGACCAGGGACGTCGAAGCGGCCATCGGTCGGGTGCGCGAGGACGCCGCGGGACCCACCCTCGTGTGCGGGTGGTCGTTCGGGGCCAACGTCGCGTTGCGCGAGGCCCTGACCGACGATCGGGTGGGCGCCCTGGCGCTCATCGGGCTGCCGCTCGAGCCGGCCGACATCGAGATCCCTCCGACGCCCGGACCGTCCGAGCTCCGAGCCTACGCACGTCCCACCCTGCTGCTCGCGGGCGAGGGGGACGTCTACTGCCCCCGGCCACGGCTGGAGTCGCTGGCGCGGACGATGCGGAAGGCCGAGGTCGTCATCGTGCCGGGCACCGACCACTTCCTGTGGCGCCGCGAGAAGGCGGTCGCCCAGACCATCGGTTCGTTCGCGGTACGCACCCTGCTCCCCGCGGACGGTCGGCAGGGCTAGGGCCGCCGGCCCCGCCGCCCCCGCCCGACGCTACGCAGCACGACGAACGGGAAGAACAGGAACGTGAACCCGAGCAGCCGCGGGAAGGCGAACACCCCGACGAGCACGGACACCATCGACAGCCCGATCCACACGCCGGGCGTGCCCCACCACGGACGTTCGGGTTCGAGTGCTCGCCCGCGTCGGTAGGCGAGCACGACCGCGACCGCCGCGACGAACGCGCACGCGGGGACCAGGATCAACGCCAGGGTGCCCATCGACACCCAGGGTACGGCCCAGGGAACGGTCAGGCCGGTCGGACGAGCAGCTCACCTGCGAACCCGACGCCCTCGCGTTCGAGTTCCGCGACGAACGCGGCGGGGTCGAACGCCGTCTCCGGCGGGTGGACGCCGGGAGGCACGCGCCCCTCGGCCAGCCAGCGCACCGTCGTCGCGATCGGGATCGCGGTCCCGAACGCCCCCGCCGACAGGCCCTCGGGCGACGGCTCGAAGCTCGCGAGTGAGCGGTACGTCGCCGGCGCGCCGCCCGAGCTGCCCGCGACCCGGACGTCGATCACCTCGCGATCCGACGGCTCGCCGTCGGCGGCCGAGAGACGGTTCAGGACCGCGGCGAGCGCCTCGCGCGGGACGACCGGACCGCTCGAGGTCATGACCGGGTCCCGCGATGCGAGGCCCGCCCGAACGAGGAAGACGAAGCCCTCGTGGACCGGTCTCGGCAGCGCGAGCCGCCATCGCACGTCGCGAACCCCGG
>DAIOFZ010000108.1:0-7359 GCA_036745475.1 Actinomycetota bacterium
TAGGAGGGGGTGTGGGGGGCTCAAGAAGCGAGCGCGGATGCGCGAGCGTTAGCCCCCCGTCTATGAGGAGGGTAGGCGCATGACCTGGGAGAACTCGGCGATCACGATCGCGACGCTCCTGCCGCTGGTGGGAGCGCTGGTGATCGCGCTCGTCCCCCGTCAGTACGACAAGGGGGTGCGGGCGCTCGGGATCGTGTTCACCGGGGCGGCGCTCGTGTTCGCGATCGCGATCACGTTCACGTTCGACTACGGAGCCTCGGGTCTGCAGTTCCAGCTCGACACACGGTGGATCCCGGCGATCCAGGCCCGGTACCACGTGGGGATCGACGGCATCAGCCTGCCCTTGTACGTCTTGACCTTCGTCCTGTCGTTCCTGTGCGCCATCTACAGCTGGCGCGTGGTGCCGAACCCCGGCAAGACGAAAGCCTTCCTCGCCCTCATGCTCATGCTCGAGACCGGGATGGCCGGCACGTTCATCGCCTTCGATCTGATCTTGTTCTTCGTCTTCTGGGAGCTCGTCCTGGTCCCGATGTACTTCCTGATCGGCATCTGGGGCAGCGCGAACCGCGAATACGCGGCGATCAAGTTCTTCCTGTACACGCTGTTCGGGTCGGTGTTCATGCTGCTGGGGTTCCTGGCGTTGTTCTTCAACTCGGACATCGGCGGCGGCGTCCACACGTTCGACATCGTGCAGCTGCAGCAGTACGCGGCCTCGGGCGGCTTCTCGCACGCGTTCCAGCTGATCGTGTTCGCCGCCGTGGGCCTCGGCTTCGCGGTGAAGGTGCCGATGTGGCCGTTCCACACGTGGCTTCCCGACGCGCACACCGAGGCGCCGACGATCGGCTCGGTGCTGCTGGCCGGCGTCATGCTGAAGATGGGCACCTACGGGTTCATCCGCATCGCCCTGCCGATCCTCCCGTACGGGGCGCAGAAGTATGCCCCCTGGATCGGGCTCCTCGCCGCGATCGCGATCGTCTACGCCGCGCTCGCGTGCCTCGCCCAGAAGGATCTCAAGCGGCTCATCGCGTTCAGCTCGGTCGGCCATATGGGGTTCGTGATGCTCGGGATCGCCACGCTCACGTCGATCGGGATCAACGCGGCGATCTTCGGGATGGTCGCGCACGGCCTGATCACCGGGATGCTCTTCTTCTGCGTCGGGTCGCTCTACGACCGCTACCACACGCGCGAGATCGCCGAGATCGGCGGCGGCGTGATGCAGAAGCTCCCGTACCTCGGGGGCGTGTTCGCGTTCGTCGCGATCGCCTCGCTCGGTCTACCCGGCCTCGCCGGGTTCTGGGGCGAGGTGATGGCGCTGCTGTCGAGCTACAGCCCGGCGCAGTCCCTGTCCGCGCCGCTGTTCCGAGCCTTCATGATCGCCGGCGGCATCGGGACGATCCTGACCGCGGGGTACTTCCTGTGGATGCTGCAGCGGGTGAACATGGGGACGCTCCCCGAGAAGTGGAAGGCCGAGGCGTTCGGGGACGTCGCCGCGGTCGAATGGGTCTCCTGGGTGCCGCTCCTGGTTGGGATCGTGGGGCTGGGGCTGTTCCCCGGCCTGCTCACCGACGTCACGCAGGCGCCGGTCAACTCCCTGCTCGGCTTGTTCGGGGCATAGAGGGCCAGGGCAGGAGCGGCGATGAACCAGGCGATCGACTACACGGCGATCCTCCCGGAGCTGATCCTGGCCGGGACGATCGTCCTCGTGCTGGTGGTCGACGCCTTCCTCGCGCCCTCCCGCAAATGGATGGCGATGCCTCTCGCGTTCGCCGGGGTGGTGGCGTCGCTCATCGCCACGTTCACGTTGATCGGCGACGATCGCTCGACCTTCGGCGGCGCGTTCGTCGTCGACGAGTTCGCGCTGCTGTTCAAGGTGTTCTTCCTATCGGTCGCCCTGCTCGTGCTGATGGTGTCGTTCCGCTACTTCCGTGAGGGGCGCTTCTACCAGGGCGAGTTCTACTTCCTGGTGCTCACCTCGTTCCTCGGCTGCCTGCTGATGCCGTCGTCGAGGGACCTGTTGATGCTGTTCATCTCGCTCGAGCTCGTGTCGGCGCCGGGGTTCGTGATCGCCGCGTTCCGCAAGTCGGATCCGCGATCCAACGAGGCCGGCATCAAGTTCTTCCTGTTCGGCGTCCTCTCGACCGCGGTGATGCTCTACGGGATGAGCCTGATCTACGGGCTGACCGGGAGCCTGAATCTGACCGAGATCGGGCGCGTGCTCGCGACGCCGCTGCCGCAAGGACGCGAGACGATGGCGCTCGCGTCGATCCTGTTCATCGTCGCCGGGTTCGCGTTCAAGGTGAGCGCGGTCCCGTTCCAGTTCTGGGCGCCCGACACCTACGAGGGCGCCCCCGTGCCCGTTGCGGCGTTCCTCGCGACCGCTTCCAAGGCGGCCGGCTTCGCCGGGCTCCTCCAGCTGATGTTCGTCGCCTTCCCGGCCCAGTACGAGTTCTGGACTCCGATCTTCGCGGTGCTGTCGATCCTCACGATGACGATCGGGAACTTCGTCGCCCTGCAGCAGCGCCAGGTCGTGCGCCTGCTCGCGTACTCCAGCATCGCCCAGGCCGGCTACATGCTCCTGCCGTTCGCCCTGGTCTCGGCGAACCCGGTCATCAACCAGGACGCGTTCGCGGCGGCGGTCACGTACATCCTGATCTACGCGGTGATGACGCTCGGGGCGTTCGCGGTGGTGATCGCGATGGCCAAGGAGTCTCGGGGCCTGCTCATCACCGACTTCGCGGGCCTGTCCCGCCGGGCCCCGGTGATCGCGGTCGCGATGACCGTGTTCATGGTGTCGCTGGCCGGCATCCCGCCACTGGCCGGGTTCTGGGCCAAGTTCCTCGTCTTCCAGGTCGCGATCCAGCGCGGCGGGATCGGCACGGCCCTCGCGATCATCATGGTGGTGAACTCGGTGGTGAGCCTGTCCTACTACCTCGCGGTGCCCAAACAGATGTTGTTCGTCGATGGCGAGCACGAACGTCCCCTGGTGGCCCCCGCCCTGGTCACGGCGGTCGCCGTGCTCGCATCCGTGGCGGTCGTGGCCGTGGGTCTGTGGCCGGAGCTCCTGGCGCATTTCCCGCCGTTGTCTACGCTGGTGGGGCAGTAGGTCCCGCCCGGGGGACCACGCCGAACCCGACCCGCGGGCTCGTCGAATCCCACCCGGACAAGGAGGTTCCGTTGATCGGTCTCAATCGAGTCAAGACCTGGATCCTGATCGGCGCCCTGGGCGGCGTGTTCGTGGTGATCGGCGGCGTGCTCGGCGGTCAGCAGGGAGCGATCCTCGCGCTCGGCATCGCGTTCCTGTTCAACTTCTCGATGTACTGGTTCAGCGACAAGATCGCGATCGCGACCACGCGGTCCAAGCCCGTGACCGAGCGGGAGGCGCCGGAGCTGTATCGGATCGTCCGGGAGCTGACCCAGATCAACCAGATGCCGATGCCGAGGATCTACGTTTCGGACATGATGCAGCCGAACGCCTTCGCCACCGGCCGCAACCCGGAGCACGCCGTCGTGGCGGTCACTCGCGGGATCCTCGAGATCCTGGACGAACGCGAGCTGCGGGGGGTGCTGGCGCACGAGCTCTCGCACGTGGCCAACCGGGACATCCTGATCGGTTCGATCGCGGCGGCCATCGGGATGAGCATCACGTTCCTCGCGAGGTTCGCCCTGTGGTTCGGGTCGGGCGACGAACGCAACGGGATCGTTGGGCTGCTGCTGGCGTGGGTCCTCGCCCCGATCGCGGCCGCGATCATCCAGATGGCCGTGAGCCGCTCGCGCGAGTACCAGGCCGACGAGTCCGGTGCGATCCTGTCGCGCGACCCCGACGCGCTGGCGAGCGCGCTCCGCAAGCTCGAGAACGCCGCCGGCAAGGTCCCGGTGCCCGCGTCGGTTGGCCCGGCCGAGGCCCACCTGTTCATCGTGAACCCGTTCCGCGGCCGCCAGGCGTCCATGAGCCTGGCGAACCTGTTCTCGACACACCCCCCGACGGCCGAGCGCGTCGCGAGGCTCGAGCAGATCAAGCAGGAGATCGCCTAGCGAGCTCGTTCCGAGCGCTCCGGATCAGACGAGGTCGAGCAGGGACCGGAGGTCGCGCAGCACGTCGCGGTCGCCGACGGCGCCGAACCCTTCGGCGGGCTCGGCGTCGTCGCGCCGGATCAGGAACGACCGGATGCCGAGCGCCTGCGCGCCGTCGCAGTACCAGGCCTGATCATCGACGAAGACGGCCTCCTCAGGCCCCGCACCGACGGCCGCCAGCGCCGCTCGGTAGATCCCGGGGTTGGGCTTGGCCACGCCGACCTCGAAGGAGAGCACGATCGCGTCCGCCTCGTGCTCCAGCCCGAGGTCGTCCACGATCGCTCGGGTGGCATGGTCGCAGTTGCTCACGATCGCGGTTCGGAGCCCGCGAGCGCGGAGCTCGCGCAGGGTCGGGACCGAGTCGTCCCACAGATGGACGCCGTCGTCGGCGAGGGCCCTGACGCGGGCCTCGCTGAGCTCGTGGACCAGTTCCGGGTCGGAGGGGACGCCGGCCGCCTCAAGGACGGCGGCGAGGTCGCCCTCGGCGCTGCCGAACGCCCCGGTGCTCCGGGCCTCCCGCGTGGTGGTGAACGCGCGCAGGAGCTCCGCCTCGCCGAGCCCGAATCGATGCTCGAGTTCGGCACGCATCGTCGGCCACTCGGTCCAGGCGAGCGTGTCGTACAGGTCGAGCAGGACCGCCCTGACCCGGCTCACGCGGCCATGTCGAGGATCGCGCGTACGTGCTCGATCGTCGTGAGAGGGTTGACGAAGCAGAGCCGGCCCACTTTCTCGCCGTCCCATGACGTGGGTTGGACGAACCCCACCTGCTCGGTGAGCGCCGTGCGCCACCAGGCCTCATACTCCTGCGGCTCCCATCCGAGTCTTCGGAACAGGACCACGGACAGCTCCGGGTCCAGGACTAGCTCGAGCCCCGGCCGCCGGCGGATCTCGTCGGCCGTCTCCCGCGTGATCGACAGGACCCGCTCGACCGCGTCCCGATAAGCGTCCGTCCCGTAGGTCGCGAGCGAGAACCACAGGGGGAGCCCGCGCGGACGCCGGGAGAGGTGGTGCGCGTAGTCGCTCGGGTTCCACTCGGACGTCGCGTTCAGGGCGTCCAGGTACGAGGCGTCCTGGCGGTGAGCCGCCCGCGCCTTCTCGGGCTCGCGATAGATCAGCGCGCAGGAGTCGAACGGCGCGAACAGCCATTTGTGCGGGTCGACGATGAACGAGTCGGCCTGCTCGATGCCGCTGAACCGGTCTCGAACGCTCGGCGCGAGGAGTCCTGCGCCTCCGTACGCGCCGTCGACGTGCAGCCAGAGCCCTCGTTCGCGGCAGACGGCCGCGATGCCCTCGAGGTCATCGACCACGCCCGCGTTCGTCGAGCCGGCGCTCGCGACCACCGCGAACGGACCGCGCGGGTCGGTGCCATCGAGGGCTGCCGCGAGCGCGGGGCCGGTCAGGCGGCCGCGTTCGTCGTGTGGGGCCGAGAGCAGGTCGACGTCCATCACCCGCGCCGCCGACGCGACCGACGAATGCACCGTGTCGGCGCAGGCGATCTGCCAGCGCGGTGGGCGTTCGCCGCCCCGAGCATCGCTCGCGGCGTGGCGCGCCGCGACCAGGGCCGACAGGTTCCCCGCCGTCCCCCCCGAGACGAAGCAACCGCCGGAGCGCTTGGGCATCCCCGCGAGGTCTGCGAGCCATCCCAGCACCTGGTTCTCCGCCCAGACGGCGCCGCCTCCTTCGAGCCAGCTCCCGCCGTACACCTCGGACGCGCTCACGGCCAGGTCGAACAGGACGCTCGCCTTGCTCGGCGCGCCCGGCACGAACGCCAGGAAGCTCGGGTGGTCGGTGGTGATGGTTGCCGGTGCGAGCACGTCTTCCCAGATACGCAGGGCTTCCCGGCCGCCGATCCCCTCCGGCGTGATGGTGGGTCCGGCCGAGCGGGCCAGGTCTCGCGGAGGCACCGGGTGGTCGAGGGGCTGCGGATCCGCGATGCGCCGGCGCGTGTAGTCGACGACGGCCTCCTTCAGGGCGTCGGTCTCCGGGGTGTACTCGTGCATCGACTGCATCGGCGCTCCGATCTCGCGCCGCCCTGGCGCATTCCGTGGTTCGGGCCGGCTAGGCCACCAGCTCGGCGCAGAACGCCGCGTACGCATCCACGTAGCGCTGGACGTCCTCCTCGGTGTGCTGCACGGAGATCGTCCACTGCTCCTCGTCGCCGGGCGTCATGAAGATGCCTCGGTTCACCATCCACGTGAACGACGCGTAGAACAGCTCCGGGATCGTCTCGAGGAAGTCGCGGTAGTTGACCAGGGGTTCCTTGCGGTACGAGACGCAGCCCTTGGCCCCGAGGTCCATCGTGTGCGCCGGGAGGTCGTGCTCGTCGATCGCGCGCTGGCAGCCCTCGGCGAGCAACGTCCCGAGCTTGCCCAGGTGGTCGTACGCGTCCTTCGTCAGGACCTGAGTGAGGGCCGCGAGGCCGGCCGCAGACGAGAGGGGGTTCCCGTTGAACGTGCCCTGCTGTGCGGCGCCCTTGGTGACCCACTCCATGAACCGTGCCTCGCCGCCGAACGCCCCGATCGTGGCGCCGCCGCCCACAGCCTTGGCGTACGCGGCGAGATGGGGACGGACGCCGTAGCGCTCGGTCGTGCCGCCGTAGGCGATCGTTCCTCCGCACTTGACCTCGTCGTAGATCAGCGCGGCCCCGTTGCGCTCGCAGATGTCCCGGAGCGCCTGCAGGTACCCGTGCTGCGGGACGACCAGGCCGATGTTCATCATGACGGGCTCGAGGATCACCGCGGCGATCTCGCCCGGGTTGTCGGCGAACGCCTGCTCCACTGCGGCCGCGTCGTTGAACGGCACGATGATCACCGTCTCGGTCAGGACCTTCGGGATGCCCTTGGACGTCGGCTCGGTCGTGTACCAGGCCCGGCCCTCCGCGCCGACGTTGAAGCGCATGTCGAGCACGTCGGCCTCGGGGACCACCGAGAACAGGACGGAGTCGTGGTGCCCGTGGTACGAGCCCTCCATCTTCACGATCGTGTCCCGACCGGTCGCCGCCCGGGCCACGCGGATCGCGTCCATCGTGGCCTCGGTCCCCGAGTTCACGAACCGCATCTGCTCCAGCTGGAATCGCTCGCAGATCGCTTCGGCGAGGGCGACCGTGGCCTCGGTCGTGACCGCGAAGTGGATGCCCTGGTCGGCGACGGCCCGGATCGCCTCGACGATCTTCGGATGCGCGTGGCCCACGACGTTCACGCCGAACCCGCCGTGGAAGTCGAGGTACTCGTTGCCGTCGACGTCCCAGACCTTCGGGCCGATGCCCCGCCGCAGGTACGTGGGATAGGG
>DAIOFZ010000109.1:0-7311 GCA_036745475.1 Actinomycetota bacterium
CATGCCGCCCAGCAAGCCTAGTCGCCGGCGCCTCGGCAGGGAAGCCCTGCGCGCGTGGTACGCGCCGCGACGCCGCGCGTACCCGTGGCGCGGTTCGCACGACCCGTACGCGGTCTGGGTGTCCGAAGTGATGCTCCAGCAGACGCAGGCGACCCGCGTGGTGCCGGCGTTCCTCTCGTTCCTGCGTCGCTTCCCCACGGTCGGTGAGCTCGCGGCCGCAGCCCGTCGGGATGTCGTGCGCGAATGGGGCGGTCTCGGCTACAACCGTCGCGCGGTCCGGCTCTCGGAGGCCGCCCGCGCGATCGTCCGCGACCACCGTGGCCGGATCCCGCGCGACCCGGCGACGCTGCGCGAGCTCCCGGGGGTCGGCCCGTACACCGCGGCGGCGGTGGCCTCGCTCGGGTTCGGACAACCCGTCGCGGTCGTCGACACCAACGTCCGGCGCGTGGTCGCCAGGGTGCATCTGGGGATCGAGGGTCACGAGGCGCCGGCGAACGAGGTGTCGGCGCTCGCGGACGCATGGCTCGATCGCGACGATCCGGCCTCGTGGAACCAGACGGTGATGGATCTCGGACGAGAGGTGTGCCGGCCGAATCCCCGGTGCGACGCCTGTCCGCTCTCGCGCGTGTGCCGGTTCCACCTCGCCGGATCGATCGCGGCTCGCGGGCCCGTGCGTCAGGGGACGTTCGAGGGCTCCGGCCGGCAGGTTCGGGGAGCGGTCGTCCGGGCGCTGCGCTCGCACCCGGCGCTCAGCCGAACGCGGCTCGCAGACGAGACGGGCTTCCCGCCCGAACGGATCGATGCCGCGGTCGGGACCCTGACGACGGACGGACTCGTCGAGGACGAAGCGGGCGCGCTCCGGCTGGCCGAGTGACCCGGCGTGTAAGTTGACGCTAACGTAAGTCGACCCTACCCTGCTCGCCATGGAGGCCGCGCTCAAGGCCATCGCCGAACCGCGCCGTCGGCAGATCCTCCTGCTCGTCCGCGGTGGTGAGATGACGGCCGGCGAGATCGCCTCGCACTTCGAGGTCACGCGTCCGGCGATCAGCCAGCACCTCACCGTGCTCAAGGAGGCCGGCCTCGTGTCCGAGCGTCGCGACGGGACGAAGCGGATCTACCGCCTTCGGCCACAGGGGGTCGAGGAGCTCCGGGCGTTCGTCGAGGACATTGGACGGGGCGGCTCGTGACGCTGAAGGATGAGGCCGAGCGCGAGGAGAGGTGGCGGCGTGGCGCAGGTCCTCCGACCGGACACCGGTGAGCTCGATTCGTCGAGATCGACCCTCCGCGTCGCCTGGTGTTCACCTGGGGATGGGAGGGTGACGAGGAGGTCCCGCCCGGCCCCAGCACGGTCGAGGTCACGCTCACGCCGGACGGCGACGCGACGGTGCTGCATCTGGTGCATCGGGACCTGCCCGCCGGCCAGGGGCCGAGGCACATGGAGGGATGGGAGCACTTCGTCCCGCGGCTCGTCGAGGCGGCGACGGGACGGGACCCGGGGCCGGACCCCTGGTCGATGTCGCGAGCGATGTGACGGTCGTCTCGGCCGTCGGGAGGAAGGAGGATCCGATGGGCGCACCGGTCGTGCACTTCGAGATCTACGGGAAAGGACGCGCCGAACCTACAGTCGTTCTACGCGGACCTGTTCGGGTGGGAGATCCACGCGGACAACCCGATCAACTACGGGATCGTCCACACGAACTCCGGTGACAGGGGCATCGGCGGTGGCATCACGGAGGGCGACGCGCGCGTGAACGTCGTGGTCGACGTCGACGACCTCCAGAAGTACCTGGACAAGGCGGTCTCGATGGGCGGCGAGGTCGTGACGCCGATCACCGAGATCCCGGACATGGTGACGTGGGCGGAGTTCCGCGACCCGGCCGGCAACGTGATCGGGATCTCGCTCGCCGACCCGTGATCGGGCGGACCGCCGGACGAAGCTGACGGTCAACCGGCCTTCAGGGCTGGCACGACCTCGGCGGCGAAGAGCTCGGTGGCTCGCGAAGCCGTCTCGAGATCCATCCCCGGGTAGTGCAGCCGCACGACGAGGTGGACGTCACGATCACCGGCCGCCCGGATCGTCGCGAGCAACGCTGGGGCCACTTCGTCGGGCGGTCCCGCCGGTGTCGAGAGACGAAGGTCGTCCTCGGACGGGACCGCCGGCTCGAGGCGGTCGAGCTTGGGCGTGTCGGCGTCGTTCGCCCAGGCCTCGTAGGTCCCCATCTGTTGCACGATGCCCTCGCGGATCAGGGCCCACGGGTCGCCGTCGCGCCAGGCGAACGCGTTCTGCAGCAGCACGACCATCAGGGCGTCGGGATCGCGGCCGACTCCGTTGGCGCCCTCAGCCACGAGCTCGAGGTTGGTCCCCACCTCGTCGGGACCCGTCTCGTCGGTGATGTAGCCGTCGGCGATGCGTCCCGCTCGGATCACCGCCTTGCGGTCATAGCCGCCCAGCAGGATCGGCGGGCCGCCCGGCCTCGCGGGTTGCGGGGTGACCTTCACGCGGTCGTACCGGAGCGTCCGTCCCTGGAACGAGAACCGCCGACCCGTCCACGCCCGGCGGAGCACCTCGACCGTCTCCTCGGTCCGCGCGCCGCGTTCGGCCCTCGGCGCCTCGAACATCCGGAACTCCTCCTCGCGCCAGCCGTTCCCGATCCCCAGGAGCAGCCGGCCTCCCGAGAGCTGGTCGACGACCGCCGCGTCCTCTGCCAGCCGGAGCGGGTCGTGCAGCGGCGTGAGGATGACGCCGGTACCGAGCTCGATCCGTTCGGTCACGGCGGCGAACGCGGCCAGCATCGGGAGCAGTGACGGCAGGTACCCGTCCGAGGAACCGTGGTGCTCGCTCACCCACGCCGAGTCGAACCCGACGCGTTCGGCCAGGCGCACGAGCTCGAGCGTCTCCCGGTACTCCTGCTCGAAGGAGCGCTTGGAGCTCGCCGGGAGCTGCGCCGTGAACAGCCCGATGCCGACGCGTACACCCATCGCCGAGACGTTACACGGCGCCTCGCACCGGTCGGGGATGATGCCGGCGTGCGCATCACGCTGGGTCCGGGCTCACCCGAGCCGCTCTCGGAACAACTCTCGGCGGCGATCGGCGAACGGATCCACCGAGGCTCGCTCGCGCCCGGCACCCGGCTGCCCACCGTCCGGGCGCTCGCCCGTGACCTCGAGCTCGCGCCGAACACCGTCGCCAAGGCGTACCGGGCGCTCGAGGACCAGGGGTTGATCGTCGGACGCGGGCGACGGGGGACGTTCGTCACGGACCGGTTGCCGAAACCTGTCACCGATCGGGAGCTCCGCCTCGGCGATGCCGCGGACGCGTTCGTCCGCCGCGGCAGGCAGCTCCGGTTCGGCGATGACGACATCCGACGAGCCTTGAGCCGAACGCTCCGCGAACGCCGTTCGAGCTGACCCGCCGGCCGCCTACACACGCGGGTGCGGTGCACGTCGCCTCGCCGTAGGGCGGGCCTGTCGATTGACGCGGACGTGGGCCTCAGCGTACCCTTCGCTCCTGCTTTGAGTATGGGAATCATTCTCATTTCGGAGTAAGGGATTCGGCATGCGGAGGATCGGACCGGCGGTGTGCTTGTGTCTGCTCGGGATCCTGCTCGTCGCGTGCAACACATCGACGAACGCCGACGAGAGCGGGAAGACCTCCGCGGTCGCGAGCTTCTACCCGCTCGCGGAGGCGGCGCAGCAGGTCGGTGGTGATCTGATCTCGGTGCAGAACTTGACGCCACCAGGCGTGGAGCCACACGACCTGGAGCTCTCCCCCGACGACATCGAGGCGATCGCCACGGCCGACGTGATCGTCTACCTGGGCGGCGGGTTCCAACCCGCGGTCGAGGACGCGATCTCCCAGGCCGAGGACGCCGTGACCGTGGACGCCCTGGAGGCCGTCGACACGAACGAGGCCCCGCCGAGTGAGGCGGAGGAGGGCCTGACGGTCGACCCACATGTATGGCTCGATCCCGGCCGGTACGAGGAGGTCGTTCGAACCGTGGCCGACGCGCTCTCCGGGGCCGACCCCGCGAAGGAGTCCACCTATGACGCGGATGCCGACGCGTACGTCGCGAAGATCGCGGCGCTCGACGAGGACTTCCGCGCCGGCCTGGCGGACTGCCAGCGCACGACGATCGTGACGAGCCACGAGGCGTTCGCCTACCTGGCCGAGTCCTACGGGCTGACCGAGGTGGGGATCACGGGCCTCTCGCCCGAGGCGGAGCCCTCGGCCCGGCGGCTGGCCGAGCTCAAGGACCTCGTCGAGCAGGAGGCCATCACGACGATCTTCGCCGAGGAGCTGGTCTCGCCCAGGGTCGCGGAGACGCTCGCCGACGAGGCCGGCATCACGGTCGAGGTGCTCGATCCGCTCGAGAGCCTGACGGACGAACAGATGGCGGCCGGGGAGGACTACCTTTCGGTGATGCGAGAGAACCTGGCCATCCTCCGGGGTGCGCTTGACTGCTCCTGAGGTCTCCGAACGCGTCGCCGCCGCGACCCAGATCGAGGCGAGGGGCGTCTCGTTCGCGTACGGCCGCCATGCGGTGCTCGAGGAAGTCGACCTCATGGTCCGCGCCGGTGAGTTCGTGGCCCTCGTGGGGCCGAACGGCTCCGGGAAGTCCACCCTGCTCCGGGTGCTTCTCGGCTCGCTCGAGCCATCGTCGGGGACCGTCAGGCTGTTCGGCGAGCCGCCGTCGCGGTTCGCGGATCGGGAGCGGATCGGCTACGTGCCACAGCGGCCCGTCCTGGACTCCGAGGTGCCCGCCACGGTTGAGGAGATCGTCTCGGCCGGCCGGCTCCCCCGGCGGGGCTGGTGGCGCCCGCTGCACCGGGAGGATCACGAGCAGGTGGGGCACGCGCTGGACTCCGTCGGTCTCGGCGACCTGGCCAAGCGACCGCTGAACGAGCTCTCCGGCGGACAGCAGCAGCGCGCGTTCATCGCTCGAGCGTTCGCCGGCGAGCCCGATCTGCTCGTCCTGGACGAGCCGATCGCCGGCGTGGACGCCGAGTCCCAGCGGCGTTTCAGGGACTCGATCACGCACCTGATCGAGGAGCACGGCGCCGGTGTGCTCCTGGTCTCGCACGAGCTGTCGGCGGTCGCGCTCGATCTCGATCGTGTCATCGTGCTGAAGCGGCGGGTCGTGTTCGACGGCTCGCCGGCCGAGCTCGCGGCCTCGGGCGTGAGCCTCGGTGTGCACCCGGAGGACCTCCCCCTCTGGCTCGAGGAGCTCCGCTGATGCCGTGGCCCTTCGACGCCTTGCCGTATCCGTTCGAGCTGGAGTTCATGCAGCGCGCGCTGGTCGCGGGCGTCGTGGTCGGCATCTTCGCGCCGATGATCGGCACGTTCGTCGTGCAGAAGCGGATGTCGTTGATCGGCGACGGGATCGGGCATCTCGCGTTCGCCGGCGTGGGGATCGGGCTGGTCCTCAGCGTCTCACCGATCTGGGCGGCGCTGACGGTGGCGGTCGCGGGCGCCCTGGGGATCGAGTGGCTCCGCTCCCGTCGCACGGCCTCCGGCGACCTGGCGCTCGCGCTGTTCTTCTACTCCGGGATCGCCGCGGGGGTCGTCCTGGTGAGCATCGGCGGGGGATTCGACGCGAACATCCTGTCGTTCCTGTTCGGGCAGGCCCTCACCGTGAACGATCAGGAGATCGCGATCGTCGTCGGGCTCGGAGCCGCGATCGTCGCGGCGATGCTGGTGCTCCGGCGGGGGCTGTTCGCGGTCGTCACGGACGAGGACTGGTCCCGGGTGGTGGGACTCCCCGTCGGGTTCCTCAACACGGTCCTCGCCGTCATCGTGGCGACCTCCGTGGTGGCCGCGATGCGCATCGTCGGCCTCCTGCTGGTCGCGGCCATGATGGTGCTGCCCGTCGCGAGCGGCCAGCTGCTCGCCCGCTCGTTCCGAGGAACGATGTGGTGGAGCGTCGGGATCGGCGTCGCGTCCGTCGTCGCCGGGCTGGCCTCGTCCAGGTTCTGGGGTCTCGCACCGGGTGGCGCGATCGTCCTGATCTCTGCCGTCGTGTTCGTGGTCGTCGCGCTGGTCAAGCGTGCTGCGGTCCCCAAGCTCCAAGCGGAGGGGGCCGGGCTGTGAACGTGAAGCTGCACGAAGCCGTCGATCTCCGTCTGCGAGCGATCGGGCAGCGCTACACGCCCAAGCGCCGCGCCCTGGTCGACGCGTTGGTGCGCGCCAGGCAACCGGTGGCCGTCCGCGATCTGGCCCGGGGACGAGGGCTCCCACAGAGCTCGCTGTATCGAAACCTCGCGGTCCTCGAGCAGGCCGGGGCCGTCCATCGGGTGATGACGCACGAGGAGTTCGGCCGCTACGAGCTCGCCGAAGACCTCACGCAGCACCACCACCACCTGGTGTGCCGGAACTGCGGCACCGTCGAGGACGTCACGGTCGCGCCGAGCCTCGAACGACAGGTCCAGCGCAGTCTCGTCGATGTCGAGGACCGGACGGGCTTCTCGGCCGTCAGCCATCGGCTCGACCTGATCGGTACCTGCCGGAACTGCAGCTAAGGTGTCAGGTACGGGTGGTCGGGGCGCTCGACCTGCGTGACGCTCCCACTCCCGGCGTCCACGATGACCTCTCGCCCGATCGGGAAGATCGTGCCGGTGACCTGCACCCAGTCCTCGTTCTCGAACTGTCCCGGCGTGACGTTGACGACGCGCACCTCGGCGATCGTGGCGTCGGCGACGCAGCAGGTCACGACGTAGCGCGCCAGCAGGAATTCGTCGGCCGGGGTGTCGTCGCGGATCGAGACGAACCCGACGAACTCGACGGTCTCGGTCGCTCGTTTGGCGAGCGCGCGCTCGCCCTCGGGACTGGTCTCGGCGGCGGCCACGTCGATCAGCGTGAGCTCGCCGGTCCCGATGTCGCCTGCCGAGGCCGCGAACCCGGCGCCGGAGAAGGCCGCCCGCTTGCCCGCCGAGAACGTCCCGAGCGTCGTCACCGGCGCGAACAGCACCAGGACCACCGGCACGACCATCAGCCCCATGATCCAGAGCTCGCGCGCGGCGAGCGGTTTCGGCGTCGTGACCTTGGCCGACGCCAGCCGCCCGATCGTCGCCGCCGTGAGGAGCAGGGCGGCGACGGGAACCACCCAAGCCGTCCGGGTCGAGATGTAGAACGCCTCGCGACCGCTGACCCACAGGAACCAGAAGAGTCCCGCCCAGGCGGCGAGCACGACGGTTCCTGCCAGGCGCGTGGGACTCCATCGTCGAGGAGGCGCGGCCCCCGGGGCGACCCGTGCGCCCGTCCGCGCGACGATCGCGCCGCTCATCCGAACGCCACCCCCACCCACAACGCCCCCA
>DAIOFZ010000110.1:0-7239 GCA_036745475.1 Actinomycetota bacterium
GTCTTCGTCGAGAACGACTACCGCGAGAATGTCGGCAACGTCCTGGATCACAACCTCTACTTCTCCGTCGACGGGAGCTCCACGGGCACGTGGCTGTGGAAGGGCGTCGGCTACGACGACTTCGATCGGTGGAGCGCGCGGTCGGGGAACGACCGTCACTCGACCTTCGCCGATCCCGGGTTCGTGGACGCGGCGGCGCACGACTTCTCCATCCGACCGGGCTCGCCCGCCGTCGACGCCGGGGCGTTCCTGGCCGCGTCGGGCTCTACCGACCTCACAGGGAAGCCTCGGGCGCAGGCCGGGGGGATCGACCTGGGAGCGTTCGAGCTGGCCGCGCCCCCGCCTTCCCCGACCCCTTCGATCTCGGGCCCGATCACGTACGCGGGTGATCTCGCGTGGGGGACGGCAAGGAACGGGTGGGGGCCACCGGAGATCGATCGGAGCAACGGGGAGCGTGCACCCGACGATGGAGGACCGCTCCGGATCGGGACCTCGGCCTTCGACCACGGGATCGGGGCGCACGCACCGTCGCTGATCGTCGTGGAGCTGGACGGTCGATGCTCGCTCTTCCTCGCGGACGTCGGACTCGACGAGGAGGTGGGCGATCGAGGGTCGGTGGTGTTCGAGGTGTGGGGCGACGGTGAACGTGTCGCCGTGAGCGGCATCGTGCGGGGGCCGCAGGCGCCCGTTCCGATCGCGGCCGACCTCCGGGGCGTTGGGCGGATGAGCCTGGTCGTGACGGCCGGCGGAGACGGGAATGCCTTCGATCACGCCGATTGGGGGGATGCGCGCCTCGCCTGCTCGGGCTGAGCTCGCTCCCGCGGGCTATCGCCTCGCATCGCCCCGCGCAAGCAACGCCAGGACCTCGTCCATCGTCGGCTGCGCGTCCACGCCGCCGAGGGCCCGAGTCGAGAGGGCGCCGCTCGCGTTCGCGACCGCGACAGACCGCTCGAACGGGTCGCCGGCGAGCATCGAGGCCAGATACCCGGCGTCGAACGCGTCCCCGGCGCCGGTCGTGTCGAGCGCATCGATCGTGGGAGCGGCGGCGCGTACCAGCCGCTCACCATGCGCCGCGAGGGCGCCGCCTGCGCCGGCCTTCGCCACGACGACGCCCGCGCGTTCGGCGAGCTCGAGGACGGCGCCCTCGAGCTCGCCGATGTCCGCGATGCGCGAGACCTCGGTCGCGTTCGGGAAGAAGACGTCGATGTGGCCGAGCAGGTCGCGAAGGCCACCGTCCCACCGCTCGGACGGGTCCCAGTTGGGGTCGACAGAGGTCGTGGCGCCCCCGGCCCGAACGCGCTCGAACAGCGCCGGGAGTTCGGGCGCGAGGCTCCGCTGCAGGAAGTAGGAGCTCACGTGCACGTGCCGGGCGCGTTCGAGACGCGCGGGATCGATCAGGTCGGTCCGTAGGTCCGCGATCGTCCCCGCATGCGTGAGGATCGCGCGATCGTTCGGACGCGCGAGCACCACGGTCACCCCTGTCGGCCGGGCGGCGTCGACCACGAGCCCGCCGACGTCCACCCCGCGGCGTTCGAGCTCGTCGCGCAGGAAGCGACCGAAGGGGTCGTCGCCGACGACGCCGCAGAACCCGACGCGGAGCCCAAGACGTGCCGCACCGGTCGCCACGATCGCTCCGGAGCCGCCGACCGTGAGACGCGCCTCGTCGACGAGCCGCTCCGCCTGACCGAATGCGGGCTCGACGTCGCCTGTAAGCACGAGGTCGGGGTTCGCGTCGCCGAGGACGAGGAGATCGAACGGGTCGGTCACGGGGGGCTCAGACCGGCTGCCGATCGGTTCATGGGGTTCGACCTCCCGACGCGAAGGGCCGTCAGGGTACCCCTGTTCGGGATCGGCCTCCGGCGGCCGGACGTAGACTGCATCGCCGGACTCGGGGAGGAACGCCATGTCGATGGAGGGACCGGGAGGACCGGGAAGCCGCGATCCCGGAGCGCAGCGGTGGGGCGCCGAGAAGGAAGAGATCGACAAGCAGGCCCGGGAGGAGCACCTCGCGCACGAGGCCGAACGCATCCACGCCGAGGAGGCCGCCGAGATGGCCGCGGAGCGCGGAGAGGCCCCCAGTCCGAAGCGCCCCTGGTGGAAGTTCTGGGGCTGAGAGGACCTCGAGCCGCGCGGAGTTCGGTCGTCCTCGCCGGGGTCCTCGCGATCACCGTCCTCGGTTCGATATCGGCTTCGGCGGCGCCGACCGTCGATGAGCGGGAGCTGCTCGGTGAGTCCTACGAAGGCCGCCCGATCCGTGTGTTCCATCGGGGCGACTCCGACGAGATCCGCGTGCTGGTGGTCGGCTGCATCCACGGCGACGAGTGCGCCGCGGTTCGGATCGCGAACCGGCTGCGGACCGGCCGGCCGCGGTCCTTCCTCGACCTGTGGATCCTGCCGAGCCTGAACCCGGACGGCCGGGCCGCGCACACGCGGCAGAACGCGCGCGGCGTCGACCTGAACCGCAACTTCCCCTACCGCTGGCGACCCGGACCGCGAGGCCGCTACTACCCGGGACGGCGTCCCGCGTCCGAACGCGAGACGCGGATCGCGATGCGCCTGATCGAGCGGATCGAGCCCGACATCACCATCTGGTTCCACCAGCCGCTCGCGCTCGTCGACGCGTCGGGCGACCTCACGATCGAGCGCCGCTACGCGCGCCTGGTCGGCCTGCCGCTCGTCCCCCTCGGGCGGCTGCACGGGACGGCGACGTCCTGGCAGAGGCACGCCGTGCGAGGCACCGAGGCGTTCGTGGCCGAGCTCCCCGGCGGCGCCGTCAGCCCGCGCCGAGCCCGGCGGTTCGCCAACGCCGTGTACCGCCTCGTCCGCGCCTAGACCGTTCGAGATCGACGCATCGAGCGGGGCGCGGCGTGGCGCGGGTCAGGTGAGTCCCCCCTCATACAGAATCCTGTCGTGTCCGCTCTCGCGCCCTACTCGCTGAGCTTGCTCGCGAGGATGTCGATCTTCTCGATCGTCGGCTCCGCCAGCAGCTCGTCGGCCTTCTGCATGAGGGCCGAGGCGATCGGTCCGGAGAGGTGCGCGTCGCGACCGGCCTCGTCGGGGAAGACGTCGAAGATGCCGAACGTCGACGGTCCCAGGCGCGTCGCGAACCACGCCGTGGTCGCGGCTTCCTGCTGTGCCAGCGGGAGCGCTCCCTCGAGGAAGCTCGCCACCTCCGCTTCCTTCCCCGGCTTCGCTTCGAGTCGAGCGAGGACACCGACCGTGACCATGGCTGCTCCCTCCCTGTCGACCCGCTCGGGCCACCGTGCCGCGGATCCTGCGAAGCACCGTCCTCGCACGATCGCTGGCCCATCTCGGTGTCGGTGCGCGTCCGGGCACGGTGATCGAGGTCACAGGGAGACCGTGCCGCCGGTGCGTGCGGCGGATGACTGGCGGCCGCACCCTGTGACCCAGTTCGTATTCATGGGTCGATCACGACGATCGGATCAGGGGGTGCATCGATGATGCAGATCTCGGAAACGAGGGTCGTCTCGCCGGACCCGAGGCAGGCGCTGAACGCGGTCGGCACGCTGCGGCGAACGCTCGCGCGGCTCGGGGTGCCCGACCGGGTGGGGTCGGAAGCCGGCGCGGCGCTCGAGCGGATCGAGGGCGAGCTCAGGATGCCCGATCCGGATCGGGGCGTCGTGACCGCGCGCCTCGAACGGTTCACAGAAATCCTCGTCGGCGCGAGCGTGGACATGACTCGGAGATCGCTGATCCGATCGATCCGGCAGATCGCCGCATGGCTCGGCCCCGTCGGTGTGCCGCTCGTCCTTCACCTCGCTTGACACGGGATCGAGGGAGGCGTCCGGCGGCTACCTGGATCGGGCAGGGTGGGTGAGGGACCGTCTGTTTGAGGGGGAAGAGGCGGTCCTTCACTTGATGGGTTAGGAGATAGGGGATTCGAATCGGCACCCCTGCGGCGGAACGCAACTGCCTGGAGGGGAACGTGAGCGGCTTCACGCGGCCATGCGTGGCTTGGTCGCTTCCGTTACGAATCGACATCCTCGTCCGTGAAGACGCGGTAGAGCGCCGCCTTGGAGCCCCGAGTCCGCTCCTCGCGAGAGCCCGGAAGCATGACGACGAAGTCTCCACCCCGAGGGGCATCTATATCCCGAAGACGGTTGAAGGTCGCCCGGAAGGCTTCGTCTCGCTCGGTCCCGAACGCGAGCGTGATCTCGTCGTGGGGAACCTGCGCCTCTGCGTTGCCCCAGGCGAACCAGAGGAAGTGATGGGCGGCCACAAGCTCGGTGCGAAAGTGGGTCGGGTGTTCGAGTCTGAGCAGGGGCCGCTCATCGTGACGATGCCCCAGCGACCAGCGGGTCACCTCCTCGAACGCGACCGCGTCCGAGTGCCATCCCGATGGATAGCCGGGCCAGGGGAAGAGCACGCGACGGTCCGTGACCATCAGACCCTCCCGTTGGACAGCTATCACCGTCTCACCAGGCAGGAGCTGAGCAGTCAGGAACGCTGCAACCTCGGCGTTACGCTCGTGTGCCCGCTGGGCGATGCCGGCCTCCCGAGGGTTCCTCGCATCCACTGATAGAGCATATTCATGCCTGCTCGTTCGATAAGCGACAGACCGTGCTCAGTACTGAGCGGACCGAATCACCTTCGACCTTTCTATAGAGCGCATGTAACGATCAGAACGCCTTGGACCCTGGGCCAGTGGACCCAGTGGGAAGGGGTGTGGCGGCGTACGTAACAGAGGAGCAAGCGTCCGATGCGGAGGTTCTTTGGGGTAGGGAGCGGCGCTGGCGTCAGATTGATGAGTTGGGTGGTTGGCGTCGACCTGGGTCGACGGCGCAAGCGCCCGAGCCGACCCGACGACCGAGCCACTCTCGGTTCCGCGCTACCCACCGGTAGACACGGTCGGTCGTCCGAGGAAAGGTCTCGGCCAATACAGCGACGGGGAGGCCGAAGGGAAGGAGGCGAGCGAGCGGACCTGTGGCCGAACCGCCGGAGAAGCGCCGTCCATCGGGGGTGACGAAATGCCAGGAAGCGAGCCGCTCGTCCTCGCTCATGTCGGCAAGGAGCCGGTCTCCCTCCTCGCCCTGGATCGCGACTGCGTGGAGGTCACGGCCCCGATCCCATCGGAGGATCTTGTCGAGCGACCATCGGCAAAAGCCGCAATCGGCATCGTAGAGAACGACGTGACGTTCCATCACTCCAGATTAAGTCGGGGGTGGAAAGGACGACGCAGAAGGCGCGTCACGGCACGGTGATCACGGCCTTGCCGATCTTCTGCCCGGTGTCGACGTTACCGATTTTCTGGGAGAGAGGACCAAGGTCCGACGAGAGGTAGATCCCGCTCGGTCCCAGCAGTCGCCTGCACCGTGCGAACGAGCTCTTGCCGACCGCGTCGAGCACGACGTCGTACGTCCGATCGTCCCGCGTGAAGTCCTCGATCGTGCCATCGATCACGCGGTCGGCGCCGAGGCCCTGCACCAGCTCGACATGCTCGGTGTCGGCGACCGCCGTCACGACCGCCCCGAGCTCCTTCAGGAGCTGGATCGCGGCGGAGCCGATCGCTCCGGTCCCGCCGTTGACGAGCACCCACTGGCCGGCGCGGATCCTCGCGCGCGTGATGGCCGAGAGCGCGCAGTGGGAGCCCTCGGTGCTCGGCGGACCTCCTCGAACGACAGCTCGGGCGGGATCGTCGCGATCGGCCCATCCTGCGGCGTCGCCAGGTACTCGGCGTGCGCGATCCGAACGACCTCGGGCGGCCGTACCTCGTGTGCACGGCGGCCTTCATGGGACCCACCTCTAGCCAGGGGCCGCGTGCACGAGGACGTGCGCGGGTCCGTCGCTCCTCGGTGTTAGGGTCCGAACGGTGCCCGATCTCGAGAGCGTCCTCGCCGGCCTGAACGAGGCCCAGCGTGAGGCGGCGCGCGCGCTCCGAGGGCCGGTCGCGATCCTGGCCGGCGCGGGGACCGGCAAGACCACCACGATCACGCATCGCATCGCGTGCCAGGTGTGGGGCGGAGCGTTCGAGCCGTCCCAGATCCTCGCCGTGACCTTCACGGACAAGGCCGCGGGGGAGCTGCGGGCCCGGCTCGCGGCGCTCGGCGTCGAGGGCGTGGAGGCGCGAACGTTCCACTCGGCGGCGCTCTCGCAGCTCTCGCGGCTGTGGTCCGCGTGCACCGGCGAGTCCCTCCCCGAGGTGCTCGACCACAAGGCCCCGGTCATCTCGTCGCTCGCGAACTCGCTGCCGCCGCCGCACAAGTTCCTTCCCCGGCGCGAGCTCGCCGGCGAGATCGAGTGGGCGAAGAACCGGATGATCCCGCCGGAGCGGTACCTCGACGAGCTCGCCGACCACGAGGCGCCGATCCCGGCCGAGCTGATGCTTCGCGTCTACGACGGCTACGAGCGGCGCAAGCGTTCGATGGGGCGGCTCGATTTCGAGGACATGCTCGGGCTCGTGCTCCGGCTGTTCGACGAGCATCCCGAGGCCGCCGAACGGGTCCGGTCGCGGTTCGCCGCGTTCACCGTGGACGAGTACCAGGACGTGAACCCGCTCCAGGCCTCCCTGCTCGAGCGCTGGCTCGGCGACCGCGACGACCTGTGCGTGGTCGGCGACGACTATCAGACGATCTACGCGTTCACCGGCGCGTCGCCGTCGCACCTGCTCGGCTTCACCACGCGGTTCCCGCACGCGACCGTCGTCCGGCTCGAGGAGAACTACCGTTCGACGCCCGAGGTGCTCGAGCTCGCCAACCGGCTCGCGACACGGCTCGGGGGATTCCGCAAGACGCTTCGCGCGACCCGGTCCTCGGGACCGCCGCCGCTCGCACGCGCGGAACCGGACGAGGAGGCCGAGGTCGGCGCCGTCGTCCAGGCGGTGCGGCGCCTCTCCCAGGAGGAGGGCGTCTCGCTCGAGGAGATCGCGGTGCTGTATCGGATCAACGCTCGCTCCGAGCCGTTCGAGGAGGCGTTCGCGGCCGCGGCGATCCCGTACCAGGTGCGGGACGGCGCGTTCCTTCGGCGGCCGGGCCCGCGCGCGGTCCTGCAGCGGCTCAAGCGCTCGGGCGCCGCCGGTGGTTCGGTGGCCGAGGCGGTCGAGGCGATCACCGACCAGCTCGGCTACGACCCCGAGGCCACGCCCGACCCCGACGAGGAGGTCACGCGCCAGTCCGACCTCGGCCGGATGCGGTCGCTCGCGGCCGAGTTCGAGCGCGCCGGCGGGAGCGACGCGGCGGCGTTCGGCGCGGAGCTCACCAAGCGGTTCTCGACCGAGCACAG
>DAIOFZ010000111.1:0-7222 GCA_036745475.1 Actinomycetota bacterium
ATCCCGGGCCGACCATGATGTCTTCCAGATGTCGGCCTGTCAGCCGGGAGCCCTGTCCCCGACTGGATCGACCCCGATCCTAGGGCGGGAGGTGCTCGTCGGCCCAGCGGCTGATCTGTGCGAGCGCGGGCAACAGGGCTCGGCCTGCGTCGGTGAGGGCGTAGGTCACGGAGAGCGGCGGCCCCTCCGCGACGGTGCGGTTGACGAGGCCGGCGTCCGTGAGCTCGCCGAGCCGATCGGAGAGCACCGAGTCGCTGATCCCCTCGACAGCGCGCGCGAGCGCGCGGAAGCCGGTCGGCCCACCGCTCAACGTCCCCAGCACCACCCCCGTCCAGCGCTTGCCGAGCAGATCGAAGGCGCGCATCAGCGACCCATCCGCTCGTCCGCACGCCTCGGCGTCCAGATGCGGTAGCTGCTGGATCGATCGGCTCATGGCAATGAGGCTAGCAGACTCCTAGTTGCTAGCGAAATAGAAGTTGACAGCCTCCACCACTGGAAGGGAGATGAGGGACATGCGGCAACCGGTCGAGCAGACAGCGCGAGACGCGATCCTCGTGCAGGACGCGCACGTCCGACCGATGATGGGCTTCCAGATCCTCGAGCCACTCCCGGCGCTGAGCGCGCCCTACGAACGCGTCGATCCGTTCATCCTCGTCCACTAGGCTCGCTTCCGGCTCTCGGAGCTCCAGGACGTCGACACCAAGCACCCCCACCGGGGGTTCGACAACCTCTGGTACATCCTCCAGGGGTCGGCCAGCACCGGTCACAGCACGGGACCCGGAGGAGCGATCGAGCGAGCCCGACTGCCCGAGGGCGCGCTCCTGGCGCTCAGGACCGGGCGCGGCGCCTGGCACGCCGAGGCGATCGGCGCGGAGCAGCGCGAGGAAGGTCTAGGCGACACCGAGTGGCGGAGCGTGCTGTTCTGGGTGAACCTCGCTCGCAAGGACAAGCAGGCGGAGCCGAGCGCACAGGTGCTGTTGCCAGAGCGGATGACCGTTCGGAAGGAGGGGGACGCGACGGTACGGGTGCTGGTCGGCGAGGGGTCCCCGGTGGAGCTCGGAACACCAGCCACGGTCCTCGACATCGGGTTCCCCGATGGCGGCGAGGTTACGACTCCCGTCCCGCCCGGATACCAGGGGTTCGCCTACGTCCTGGACGGCGAGGCCGTGTTCGGCGCCAACCGGCGACCGGCGAGGCCTCCGCAGCTCGTCCTGTTCGGTCCGGGTGAGGAGCTCACGGTGACCGATGCCGTTCCCGGAACACGGTTCCTGCTCATGGCAGGACGGCCGTACGGAGAGATCCCCGTGTTCAACGGCCCCTACGTGGACTAGGCGCGGTCACCGGGGCATCGATCGCGATCCGAAGCTCGAACGGACCGGGGCCGTGCCGTCGGCGTCCTCCGATATCGTGCCGCTCGTCTGCGACGTGGCGCCGGGACCGGCCGATGGTGACGATCGACGATGTTCGAGCGTTCGCGATGACCCTGCCGCGTACGACCGAGGCGCTCGTGCGGGATCGGGTCAAGTTCCGCGTCGGTCGGATCGTCTTCGTGGCCTTCTCGCGCGACGAGACCGAGATGGGCTTCGGGTTCCCCAAGGAGGAGCGTGAGGCCCTGGTCCGCTCCGAGCCGGACACGTTCATGATGCCGGGCGCGGGCGACCTGCGATACCACTGGGTCGAGTGCCGGCTCGCGGCGCTCGACGAAACCGAGATGCGCGAGCTCGTCCTGGATGCCTGGCGGATGTGCGTCCCCAAGAAGGTGGCCGCCGAGTACGACCGCGAGCACGGCTGAAGCCCGGATCCGTCGAGACGTCCCGGATGCCCGCGCCATGGCGGGCCGTGTAGCGTTCGCGGATGGACGTCACGCTTCCCGCTCCGTTCGACCGGTTCCCCCGTCACCGCGCCAAGGCGGACGCCGCGTGTCGAGCCGCGTCGGCCGATCCCAATGTCGTGGCGATGGTCGTGACCGGGTCGTTCGCCACGGGAGAGGCCGACGAGCTCTCCGACGTCGACCTGCGCGTCTATGTCCGACCCGATGCCGTGGAGCGCGTCGTCGCTCGCATACCGGACCTCGCCGCCGCCGGGGGACGCGTGGTGGCGCTCTTCGTCGCCGAGCACCTCGGCATCCCAACCCTCACGATCGTGCTCTACGACGACCTCGTGCACGTGGACTTCGACGTCGTCGCCGCCGACCGAGCGGCCGAGCACAACGACGGGCTGCCCGCCGTCGTGCTGTGGGAGCGCGAGCCGATCTCCGACGCCCTTCCCGGAACCTACGCCCCGGAGGTCGCCGCCGGTCTTCGGTGGTTGGAGGCTCGGATCTGGACGTGGTCCTGGTACATCCAGTCGAAGGTCCTGCGCGGCGAGCTCTACGAGGCCCTGGACGGACTCCAGTACGTGCGCGACCGGGTGCTGTTCCGCCTCCTGGCGTTCCACGGTGAACGCCGGCCCGCGGGCGGACGGCGAGCCGAGGCCGTCGTCGGGGATCACGGTGATGCCTTCGCGCGAACGGTCCCGACCTCGCTGGACCCGGCGTCCCTCGTGGCCGCCCTCCGTGAGGAGATCGACCTGTATCGCCGGTTGGCGGACCCGCTCCTCGAACGGCACGGGCTCCAGACGGCCGAGGCGCGCACGGTCGTCCTCCGCGCACTCGACCTCGGCCTGGACTGGACACCGCGATCGACATGAGGCCGTGAGCGTCCTGCTGCGAGATCGCGCCTCCCGTTGATCCGAGCCCTGACGCGCCGAACGCTCCTGAGCGGGGTCCGAGCGTTGGCGATCGCGGACCCCGCACTCGCCGCCTCGGTCGAACGCTTCGGCCCTCCCCCGCTGTGCGCACGCGACCCCTCCTACGCCACCCTCGTCCACCTCATCCTGGAACAGCAGGTGTCGCTGGCCTCGGCGCAGGCCGCGTTCGACCGGCTCGAGGTGGCGCTCGCCGGCACCGTCGAGCCGAGGGCGTTCCTCGGGCTCTCGGACGCCGATCTCCGTGCGATCGGGTTCAGCCGCCAGAAGGCGGGCTACGCGACGGATCTGGCCGGGGCTCTCGCAGACGGGTTCGACCTCGAGGGGTTGGCCGATCTTTCGGACGACGAGGTCCGCACGAACCTGATGCGCCTCCGAGGCATCGGTCGCTGGACCGCCGACGTCTACCTGATCATGTGCCTGCGGCGCCCCGACGTGTGGCCGCACGGCGACCAGGCGCTCGCGACCGCCGCCCGCGAGCTCCTCGAGCTGCCGGTGCGGCCGACCTTCGATGCGCTCGAGCTGCGGGCCGGGTCCTGGCGGCCGCACCGAGCGACCGCGGCGAGGATCCTGTGGCACCACTACCTGTCGGTCCGCGGCCGCGCGTGAGGCCGGGCGGCTACCGCGCGGCTCGGCGGGCGGCCTTGTCCCGGCGGACGGTCGTCCCGACGACGAGCGCCGCCGCGATCAACACGAGGTTCTTCACGACGAACTCGCCCTCGACCGTGAGCAGGAACGGGTTCCCGTCTCGGAACGTCACGTTCGGCAGCACGATGAAGGTGAGGAACGTCCCGAGCATCTGCAGAAGGAACAGGAACAGCGTGAGTCGGAGCGCCCGGCCGAGCAGCAGGAGCAGCCCCACGGTGACCTCGAACGCCCCGAGCACCGGCACGATGACGTCGGGGTCGACCCAATAGACGGTCCTCGCGACCAGCTCGGAGACCGGGGACACCTCGAAGATCTTCAGCAGCCCGAACCACACGAACACGACGCCCAGCGAGACGCGGAGCATCGGCACCGCGACGCGCCGCAGGAACGGGATCACGACCCGGTCGACGCGTGCTACCCAGGACCAGGCCGCGCGGGTCAGGTTCGTCGTCGGGTTCGCCGATGCCACGATCGCCTCCGTCGGTTCGAGCGCTCCTCCACCTTACGGACGTGAGCGGGAAACGAGGGGGCTACCGGGTGATCTGGACCGGCGTGCCGAGCGGCACGTCGAGGAGCGACCTCAGATCGTCGTTGAAGACGCGGACGCACCCGTGCGAGACCGCGTTGCCGAGGTCGCTGGGGCTCGACGTCCCGTGGATCGCCATCCGGCCGCCGCCCGGCCATTCCGAGAGCACCGGCGAGAAGCCCGACAGGCCGAGCGCGGCGATCCCGTACGGCTGGTACGGGCTGGAGTAGCGGATCTTGACCCACACGTAGAAGGTGCCGATGCCGGTGGGGGTCGCGTCGGTGCCGACGCCGACCCTGAAATGCCTCTTCAGGTCGTCGTGGACGTAGTAGCGCAGCGTCCGGTCCGACAGATCGACCTCGATCCGCTGGTCGATCCGGCGAAGTGAGACGTCGCGCTCGCGCACCCACGCCGCGGAGCCGTTGGGTCGCAGCGGCAGGAGGACCCGGTACCAGGCGTCCCCCTCCCTCCGTTTGGCGCCCTCGATCAACATCGGGGAGAAGGAACCCGAGGGGTTCCGCGTGTCGAGCGTGAAGGTCGCCTTGGCCGTCTTCGGGTGTTTCCACAGGGGGATCAGGCGCTCGGCCGGGACCGCCAGGACGTCGACGCCTTGGGGAAGGAGCGGCGGCTTGCGTTCGGCAACGTCGACGCTCGTCGGCCCGCTCGGGATCGAGATCGGCTCGTCGATGGCGACGTCGGCCTGGCTCGAGGTGCAGGCGCCCAAGGCGAGGGACGCGGCGGCGGCTAGCAGGTAACTGCGGAGCACGCGTCGAGCTTCCCAGCCCTGACAACAGCGCCGGTCGGCGACGGCCGATCCCTCCCTCTTCATGGGCATCGCCATCTTCCCTCAGGTCGGCGCACGGGGAGTGACCCTTGAGGGCGTTCCGATCGTTGGCGTCCGTTGACTCAGTCACCGGTTACTCGCCAGCGCCATGCTCCGCGCAAGGAGACTGGCCTGAGTCGGCCTTTCCTCACGTCGAAGAAGTAGGCTGAAGGAAGTTACCGCGGTAGGGGAGGCGAACGGTGCCAACGAACAAGACCACCGCCAAGAGCGCAAAGGCTCAGAAGGCCACTGCGAAGAAGACCACGGTCAAGAGAACCGCCTCGAGCAAAGCGACGACCAAGACGGGCACGCCGAAGAAGGTCACGCGCACAGCGGCGACGACGAAGATCCCTCGGAAGGCACCTGGTCGTTCGGGGGCGCCGTCCGGGCGAACTTCCCCGGGCACGGTGCCGGCGCGACCCGGCGACACCATCGTCATCGACTCGGCTCAGGTTGGCTCCCCGGCTCGAGAGGGGGAGGTCGTGAAGGTCACGGTGGGCGAATTCAGCGTTCGGTACCAGGTGAGGTGGGGAGACGGGCACGAGACCATCATCTCCCCGAGTGCTGGCACCGCCCGCATCATCCGAACGTAGCGAACACACCACCATCGGTTACCTGCTTTCGGCCTTCTTTCCCACCGTCTACCCTGGTCAGAGACTCAACCACAGCGAGAGTGGCGGAACGGCAGACGCGCCGGACTTAGGATCCGGTGCCCGAAAGGGCGTGGGAGTTCGACTCTCCCCTCTCGCACCGACGCCGACCCACATCGACAGTCGTGAGGTCAGGCGCGAGGCCGCCGCGATCGACCGAGCCCTCGTCGCGATCGCAGAGGCTTTGCGGCCGGGCGGCCTGATAGCCCTGGATCTCTGCGACGTCAGCTACGCCGAAGCCCTGCCGGGCGTCCCCACCATGGCCAGGCGGCAGCAACTCCCTGAGGTTCGACATCGGCCCATCATCGCGCACGGGTGGGCGGCGACGACGGGGTCCGTCCGTGCCGGCGGGACGGTCGTATCGTTGGGAGCAGACCCTCGGACGGGAGCGGACATGGATGACCAACAGATCGTCGAGCGGATCAACGAGCTTGCGGAGCAGGAGCATCGGCTCTGGGAGGCCGAATCTCGCGGCGAGGCGAGCGAGACGGAGCGCGAGCGCCTGACGGAACTCCAGGTCACCCTCGACCAGTGCTGGGACCTCCTCCACCAACGCCGGGCCCGGCGCAGCGCGGGGATGGATCCGGACGACGCGCAGGTTCGGGACGCGCGTGAGGTGGAGGGGTACCTCGGCTGACGCCCCTCGCCCGCGGAGGTCGATCGACTGGGTTGCTGGGCAGGCTTCGGTCAGACGGACGAGCGGTCCTTGAGGCGGTCGAGCTCGGCCTCCAGATGCTGGACGCGCGAGGCGAGCGCGTCGCGCTCGTGCTGGACGGCGTTGAGCTCTTCCTCGACCCGACGCCGGGCCGCGACCTCATCCTTGAAGGTGGGCTGCATGTACGCGGGGAGGTTCTCGTCCGCGACGCGGTCCGCCTTCTTCCGCCGCAGCCGTGGGTCCACGACCGCCGAACGCCGTCGCGCCGAACGGCGCCGAAGCACCCCGATCACGGAGAAGACGATCGCTGTCACGAGGGCGAGGCCGAAGCACACGATGGCTGCCGCGATGGCTCGCCCGACCCAGGGGTACCAGACCTCCCTGGACTCCTCGACGATCGCCGTGTGGGATCGGACGAGCTCGGCGGCCACGGGCGTCGGCGGCGATCCGATCTCGAGCAGCGTGAGCGTGCGGAAGCGGTCGTCGTCGACCGAGCTCTGCGACGCGCCCGAGATCGCTGCGTGGATGTCGTCGCGCAGGGCCGGCTGCCGGTCGCCGACGAGCGCCGGCTGATCGGCGAACAGGACCGTGCCGTCCTGGGCCAGCAACAGCACGCCGTTGATCGGACCGGCGAGCACCCGTTCGTCGACGGCGGCGAGGAGCTGATCGTAGCGGGCGCCGCTTACGGGACCCTGGGCATCCGCGCTGAGGAGCAGGGGCTGGACCACGTCGAGCGAGAGCCTCCGCGCGTCCCGGGTCGCGTCGGCCTCGAGCTCGCTCTGGAGGTACCGGGTCGCGCCGTAGGCCGCGCCGGCGCCCAGGAGGAAGATCATCGCGAGCAGGACGAAGAACCCTCGCAATTGTTGCCCACGATGCCTCGGATCGGACATTTGGGTGCCCCCGTCCCTGCGTCCTGCCACGGGTTATCGGCCGGCCGGGGCCGGGACCTTGAGCGCCGATCCGGGAAGGTGGGCTCTTCGTGCCTGCGCGCGCCGAGGTGGGTCCGGCCCCGGCCGGCCCGGCGCTAGCCGGACATGAGCCGCGCCAGGGCTCGGAAGGCCCGACCGCGGTGGCTGATCCGGTCCTTCTCCTGGTCTCCGAGCTCGGCCATGGTCCGACGCTCACCCTCGGGGACGAAGATCGGGTCATAGCCGAACCCCCGGGCCCCCCTTGTC
>DAIOFZ010000112.1:0-7178 GCA_036745475.1 Actinomycetota bacterium
CGACGAGGCGATCCGCCTGGCCCGCCTCGTCGTGACGCTAATGCCCGACGAACCCGAGATCCGCGGCCTGCTCGCGCTGATGCTCCTGCAGCACTCGAGACGCGACGCCCGGACCGATCCGCTCGGGGCCATGATCCTTCTCGAGGACCAGGACCGGGCCCGGTGGGATCACGCGATGATCGACGAGGGCCTCGCCACCTTGGACGGCGCGCTCGCCGCCCGCCGACCGGGTCCGTACCAGCTCCAGGGCGCGGTCGCCGCGCTCCACGCCCGCGCGCCGCGACCGGAGGACACCGACTGGCCCCAGATCGCCGCCCTCTACGACCGGCTCGTCGAGACCTCGCCCTCGCCGGTGGTCGAGCTCAACCGCGCGGTCGCGATCGCGATGGCCGACGGTCCCGAGCGCGGCCTCGCGCTCTTCGCGCCGCTGGAGATCGAGCTCGACGAGTACCACCTGTTCCATGCCGCTCGCGCCGACCTGTTCCGTCGGGTGCGCCGCAACGAGGAGGCGGCCGCCGCGTACCGCCGGGCGCTCGAGCTCGTGACGAACCCCCGGCAGCGCGCCTACCTCCAGGGCAGGCTCGCGGAGGTCACAGCTCCTTGACCAGGTAGGTCATCACCGCGCCGACGGCGACCGGGCCGTCGTCGCCGATCAAATCGGTGCTGGAGACGAACGGCCCGTGCGCGTGCACGTACCCGAGCCTCTCGTAGAGCGCGCGTGCGGGGGCGGCCTCCTGGTCGAGCGAGACCGACAGGCCGACCCTGGCCATGCCTCGGTCCCGGACCGCTTCCTCGAGCGTCTGCATCAGCATCGTCGCAACGCCGAGACGGCGCCTGGGCCGCGCGACGAAGACGTCGCGCACCTCGGCGCAGCCCTCCCGCACCGCCGACGTCGAGAACTCCTCGTGCTCGGGGAACAGCACCATGCCCCGCCCGCCGGGGAGGTCCCCGAACCACGCGACCACCTCGACGAGCTCACCGCGTCCCTGGGCCAGCAGCCGCCGAAGGTACTCTCCCGAGTTCCACACCGGGAGGCGTCGGTTGAGCGTCTCGACGTCGCCGGCCGAAAGGGGCAGGACGCGGAACGCCGGGGTCGGTCGCGTCGACCCGAGATCGCCCGCCGGCGCCGAGATCGCCCTCAGCGCTCCTTCGAGATCGGATAGGCGTGGCTCATGTAGCCGTGCGCGTCGTGGACGCCCGATACGTGCCACTTCCGGGGCCGGATCAGCTCCTCCGCCTCCGGCGGCCCCCACGACCCCCGCTCGTAGAAGCAGACCGGCGTCGGGTGCTCGAGCACCGGCTGGAGGATCTCCCACGCCCGCTCGACGCCGTCCTGGCGGATGAACAGCGAGTGGTCGCCCCGCATCGCCTCCAGGAGCAGCAGCTCGTACGCGTCGGAGATCTCCGTGTGCGCGAACGCCTCGTCGTAGTCGAAGTCCATCGCCGCCCTGCCCAGATGCATACCGGGCCCAGGCTGCTTGACGTTGAAGCCGATCGTGATGCCCTCGTTCGGCTGCACGCGGACCGTGAGGTGGTCGCGCATCGGTAGGTCCATGTCGGACCCGCGGAACACGTTGAACGGCACCTTCCTGAACTTCAGGGTGATCTCGCTCATCTTGTCGGTCAGCCCCTTGCCGGTCCGCAGGAAGAACGGGACGCCCGCCCATCGCCAGTTGTCGATGTCGAGCTCCATCGCGGAGAAGGTCTCCGTCGTCGAGTCGGGTGCGACGCCCTGCTCATCGCGGTACCCCTCGTACTGGCCCCGGATCACGCGATCCGGGCTCGAGATGTCGGTCGATCTCAGGGCCTTCACGGTCTCGTCCCGGAGCCGGTCGGGCGCGAACGACACGGGTGGCTCCATCGCGACGAACGTCATCACCTGGAACAGATGCGTCGAGATCATGTCCCGGATGTTGCCGACCTGTTCGTAGAAGGCGCCGCGCCCCTCGATCCCGATCTTCTCGGCGACCGTGATCTGCACGTGGTCGATGTAGCGACGGTTCCAGATCGGCTCGAACATCCCGTTCGCGAACCGGAAGGCAAGGATGTTCTGCACGGTCTCCTTGCCGAGGTAGTGGTCGATGCGGAACACCTGCATCTCGTCGAATACGGAGTGGATGACGTCGTTCAGCTCGCGCGCGCTCTGCAGGTCGCGCCCGAACGGCTTCTCCAACACGATCTTCGCGTCCCGCTGCAGACCGGCCTCGCCGATCCGCCGGACGATGTCGCCGTAGACCATGGGTGGCACCGCCGCGTCGAAGACCCGTCGCCCCTGCGTCCCGAACTCGGCGTCGACCTTCTCGAGGTACGTCGCGAAGTCGTTCATCGCGCCCGGCTCCGAGAACTCGCCCTGGTAGTAGGACAGGCGCCGCGCGAACTCCTCCCAAGCCTCGCCCTCGGGTGGGCGCTTGGAGAACTTGCTGACGTGCTCGAACGCGGACTGCCGAAACTCCTCCGAGGTCATCGCCGAGCGCGCGTAGCCGACCAGCGCGAACCCCTTCGGCAGCCGCCCTTGCAGCCACAGATGCCAGAAGGCGGGCAGCAGCTTCCGCTTGGTCAGATCGCCCGACGCACCGAAGATCACCACCGCCTGCGGAAGGAGCTCCTTGGCCATCACCAACCTCCCTCGGACGGTGGCCGGACCTCGATCCACTCGTCGGTCACGCGGACGGCGTACACCGCCACCGGATCGACCGCCGGGCCCTCGACGGGCTCGCCCGTGGCCAGGTCGAACTCGCTTCCGTGGCAGGGACACACCACGGTGTCCTCTTGGTCGCCGAGCGAGCCTTCGGCCAGCGAGCACCCCTCGTGGGTGCATTCGTCGCCGAACGCGTACAGCTCGTTCTCGACGTGCGCGATCGCCACTCGCAGACCGGGGAGGTCGAAGGAGCGAAGCTCTCCCTCGGGAACCTCGGCCCGCGAGCCGACCCGTCGATACGACTCGTCCACGCGCGCATCTTCACCCAAACGAGCCGTCTCCGACATGGGCGTCGTTCGGCTTCGCGGTCCGGTCACGCACCGAGGGTCGCGTTCGGGTCCGTGGCGGTCGCTCGCGTCGGCTCGTCGGGGGGACCCGATTCGCGCACGGCCACTCCGTCGACCCCGCTCCCCGAACCCGCGGCGACGACCCTGGTGACCGCCGACCACACACGCTGCGCCAGCGTGACGGCGCCCAGCACGGTCAGGATCTCGAGCGCCGGCAGCAGTGCGCCGGGGAGGGGGAGACCGATCATCATCGCGATGTAGCGTTCGAGCCGCTGGAAGTAGCCCTCGGTGAGCTCGACGCCCGCGGCCTCCGCCTCGGCGCGGACGTGGCTCACGCAGAGCGCGATCACCAGCGTGAGCAGGGCGAGGGCCGCCTCGAGCCGGAGGCCCTGCCCGGCGAGCGACCAGAACAGGCAGCCGAACAAGATCACGTCTGCCACTCGGTCCAGGACCGAGTCGAGGAACGCGCCCCAGCGGCTGTCCTCGCCGCGGAGCCTGGCCACGGCGCCGTCCAGGATGTCGAACAGCCCGGCCGGGATCAGCAGCAGCCCCGCCAGCAGGAACTGCCCACGGAGCAGCGACGCCCCGACCCAGACGTTGGTGACAAGACCGAGCACCGTCAGGTGCCACGGCCGGAACCCGGCCCGGTAGACGCCGAGGAGGATGACGCGATACGGCCCCGTGAAGGCCCAGCGCATCGGCTTGGCGGCCACGCCTTCGGCCAGTCGAGGCGCGGGCATGTCGCGGAGGCGCCTGGTCTCGCTCGGCGGTACGGGCTGGGTTCCGCTCATCTGATCCCGCTCCTGAGGCTATCGCCGCGGCGCGGAAGCCGCATCCGGCTCGAGGAACGCCTCAGGTTCGAGGCTCGAAGGCCACGACCCGGTAATGGAAGGTCCCTCCGGGCGCCTCGTACGCGATCTGGTCCTCGAGGTTGGCCCCGAGGAGCGCCCTGCCGAGCGGCGACGTGGTCGTGATCGTCCGCACACCCGATGCACGTTCCTCGGCCGACTCGGCGAGCAGGTAGGTCTCGTCCTCGGGTGCGTCCTCCTCGAGCGGTCGGAGCGTCACGAGCATCCCGGAGGCGATCACCTCGGACTCGGCGGGTCCCTCCACGATCTCGGGGTCGCGCAGCATGCGCTCGAGATTGCGGATCCGCGACTCCATCAGCGCCTGCTCGTTCTTCGCGGCGTCGTACTCGGCGTTCTCCCGGATGTCGCCGTGCTCGCGAGCCGCCTTCAGGCGCTCGGCGATGGCGGCGCGGCCCGAGATCGTCAGGTCGTCGAGCTCGCCACGCAGGCGCAGGTAGGCGTCGAGCGTGAGGGTCGATGTCGGCTGCTGCCCGCCCTTGCGGGGAGGCCGGTTCGCGAGCTCTTCGGGCAGTTCCATGAGAACGGCGAGCCTACCAACTCCGGCCGAGCGTCCAGGGAACACCCCAAGCAACGGTCGCTACGAATCGGCGAAGAAGACGTTCTTGACCTCGGTGTACAGGTTGACGGCGTGCATCCCCATCTCCCGGCCGATCCCGCTCTGCTTGTAGCCGCCGAACGGGGCCTCGGTGTGGACGCTGTGCGCCGAGTTCACCGAGATCACCCCGGTCCGGATCGCCCTCGCGACCCGGATCGCACGTCCGAGGTCGCGGGTCCAGACCGAGCCGGACAGGCCGTACGGGGTGTCGTTCGCGAGCCGGATCGCGTCCGCCTCCGTGTCGAACGGCATGATGCACGCGACGGGTCCGAAGATCTCCTCCTGCGCGACCCGCCACGCGTTGTCGACGTCGGCCAGGATCGCCGGGTTGAGATAGAACCCGCCCGCCGGCTCGGCGGGGATCTCGCCGCCCGTGACGAGGCGCGCGCCCTCCTCGATCCCGATGCCGATGTAGTCGAGCGACGTCTGGCGCTGACCCGCCGAGATCATCGGCCCCAGGTCGGTCGACTCGTCCTGCGGGTGGCCGATCCGGAGCTCGGCCGTCCGTTTGGCCAGGCGCTCGATGAACTCGTCGTAGACGGGGCGCTCGACGAACATCCGCGCCCGCGACGTGCAGTCCTGGCCGGTGTTGTCGAAGATCGACCACATCGAACGCTCGACGCACGTCTCCATGTCGGCGTCCGCGAACACGACGTTGGCCGACTTGCCGCCGAGCTCGAGGGAGACCCGCGTGATCGTCTCGGCGCAGCGCTGCATGATCTGCGACCCGACGGCGGTGGAGCCGGTGAACCCCACCTTCGAGACTCGCGGATCGGAGACGAGCGCGTTCCCGACGGTCGCGCCGGGTCCCGGGAGCACGCTCATCGTCTCGGGGGGCAGGCCGGCCTCCACGAGCAGGTCGGCGAGCTTCAGCACCGACAGCGGCGTGTAGGTCGCCGGCTTGACCACGATCGTGTTCCCGCACGCCAGCGACGGCCCGACCTTCCAGGAGGCGATCACCAGGGGGAAGTTCCACGGGACGATCAGCGCGCACACGCCGACCGGCTCGCGGAGCGTCACGTCGAGTCCCGCGTCGCTCACGGGGATCGTCTCCCCGAAGATCTTGTTGGCCGCGCCGCCCCAGTACTCGAGCACGTTCGCGACGGTCCCGATCTCGCCCCTCGCGGCGTTGATCGGCTTGCCGGCGTTCCGCGACTCGACGACCGCGAACTCCTCGAGTCGCTCGCGGAGCAGCGTCGACGCGCGCAGCAGCACCCGCCCGCGTTCGGTCGCGCTCATCCTCGGCCATGCGCCCTCCTCGAACGCGCGGTGCGCGATGTCGACGGCGCACCTCGCGTCCACGGCGCCCGCGTCCGAGACCCGCGCCATCGGCTCGCCGGTCCCCGGCTCGATCACGTCGGACGTCGCCCCGTCGGCGGGAGCCGTCCGCTCCCCGCCCAGCACCAACAGTTCGGTCGTCATGTCCGGTCCTCCGTTGCTCGCGCGATGGTTCGATGATAGGCGCGGCCCGTCGCACGGGGCCGACCGCCGAACCGGGTGCGTATGCTCGGCGCGGGAGGGAGGCACGATGGGACGGCTCGACGGGAAGGTTGCGCTCATCACCGGCGGCGCGAGCGGCATGGGGATGGTCGCCTCGAGACTCTTCGCGAGCGAGGGAGCGTCGGTCGTCCTCACCGACGTCGCCGACGATGCCGGCGAGGCTGTGGCCGCCGAGATCGAGACCGGCGGGGGGCAGGCCTCGTTCGTCCACTCGGACGCGTCGGACGAGGCCGACGCCGAGGCGATGGTGAAGGCGGCCGTGGACCGTTTCGGAGGCCTGCATGTCCTGTACAACAACGCCGGGGTGATGATGAGCCAGGACGGCTCGGTCACCGAGACCGACGCGTCGGTCTGGGACACCACGCTCGATATCAACGTGAAGGGCGTCGCGTTCGGGTGCAAGTACGGCGTCCCCGCGATGATCGCCTCCGGAGGCGGGTCCATCATCAACGTCGCCTCGTTCGTCGCGTGGATGGGCGCCGCCACCTCGCAGACCGCCTACACCGCCTCGAAGGGCGCCGTGCTCTCGATGACGCGTGAGATCGCGGTCGAATACGCGCGCAGGGGTATCAGGTGCAACGCGCTCTGTCCCGGACCGATCGACACGCCGTTGCTCGCCGAGCTGCTTGCCGATCCCGCACGGCGCCAGCGGCGCTTCGTCCACATCCCGATGGGCCGGCTCGGGCGGGCGGAGGAGCTCGCGAGGGCGGCCCTGTTCCTCGCGAGCGACGACTCCTCGTTCATGACTGGGGCCTCGCTCGTCGTGGACGGGGGGATCACTGCCGCCTACGTGACACCCGAGGACTAAACTCCTGCCTCCTCGGGAACGATAGGAAGCCATGAGCCCCCTCCTGGCGACCGTCGCGACGGGGCACCCCGCGATCCCGACGGGCGGTGACTTCGATTTCACGCCGCTGCTCTACGCGGCCATCTGGATCCTCGCGTTCCGGCGGCTCCGCCCGGGCCTGATGCTCCTGGCCGCCCCCCTGTTCCTCCTCGCAGGGGGCCTGGTGGACTCGATCTCGGACGTGCTCGGGCTGTCGACACTCACAACGGCCTCCGCACTGGCGCTCCCCGCGCTCCTGCTCCCCCTGCCTCGCCCCTTGGGTCGGCATCACCGACCTTCGGCCGGTTGACAGGGAAAGTTCCGGTATGGCTCCATACGGCTGATCCTTCATTCGCCGTTCTCGGGAGGGGGGCGCATGTCCGAACGGAAGGTCGGTTCGGTC
>DAIOFZ010000113.1:0-7111 GCA_036745475.1 Actinomycetota bacterium
CCCCCCTGGAGGCCGAACCCACCAGTCGGGCGTACTTGGCCAGCGCCCCCCTCTCGTAGCGGGGCGCTGGCCGCACCCACGCGATCCGCCGTCGCTCCAGTTCGTCGTCTCCCACCTGCAGGTCGATCCTGCGATTGGCTGCGTCGATCGCGATCCGGTCGCCCTCGCGCACCAGCGCGATCGGGCCGCCGACGAACGCCTCGGGCGAGACGTGGCCGACGCTGTATCCCTTGGAGGCTCCGCTGAACCGCCCGTCGGTGACCAGGCCGACCTCCGTTCCCAGCCCCGCACCCGCGACCGCCGCGGTCACCGCGAGCATCTCCGGCATGCCGGGGGATCCCTTGGGGCCCTCGTACCGGATCACGATGACGTCGCCCGCGACGATCGCGCCGCGCGTGACCGCCTCGAACGCCTCCTGTTCGGAGTCGAACGGCCGCGCCCGCCCGCGGAACTCGAGCGACGCCGCCCCGGCGATCTTCATCACCGAGCCCTCGGGCGCCAGCGAACCGTAGAGGATCGCCGTGCCGCCCTCCGGGTGGATCGGCTCCGAGAAGGGCCGGACGACCGTCCCATCGGGTGTCGGTGGTGCAACCTCCTCGAGGTTCTCCGCGATCGTCTTGCCCGTCACGGTGATCGCGTCGCCGTTCAGCAGACCGGCGTCGAGGAGCTCCTTCATCACGACCGGCACCCCACCGACGCGATCGAGATCCTGCATCACGAACCGGCCCGCCGGCCGCACGTCCACGAGGTGGGGCACCGCCCTGCTGATGCGGTCGAAGTCGTCGAGCTCGAGCCGGACCCCCGCCTCGTGCGCGATCGCGAGCAGGTGTAGCACCGCATTCGTCGAACCGGCCAGCGCCATCACGACGGCGATCGCGTTCGCGAACGCGTCCGTGGTCAGGATGTCCCTCGGCCGGAGACCGGATCGGAGCAGCTTCGTCAGCGCGATGCCCGACTCCCGCGCGAACACCTCGCGGCGGTAGTCGACGGCCGGCGGGCTGGCGCTGCCCGGCAGCGACATGCCGAGCGCCTCCCCGGCCGCGGCCATCGTGTTCGCCGTGTACATCCCGGCGCACGAGCCGGTGGTCGGGCAGGCCGCGCGCTCGATGCCGAGGAGCTCGGCGTCGTCGATCGAGCCCTTCGCGTGCGCCCCCACCGCCTCGAACACGTCCTGGATCGTGATGTCGCGGCCCGCGTACGTGCCGGCCAGGATCGTTCCGCCGTAGAGGTAGACCGAGGGCAGGTTGAGGCGGGCCATCGCCATGAGCATCCCCGGCTCGGACTTGTCGCACCCCGCGATGCCCACGAGCCCGTCGAACCGCTCGGCGTGCATCACCAGCTCCACCGAGTCCGCGATCACGTCGCGGCTGATCAGCGACGCCCTCATCCCCTCGTGCCCCATCGCGATGCCGTCGGAGACGGCGATCGTCGTGAACTCGACCGGGACGGCGTCACCCTGGCGAACGCCCTCCTTCGCGAGCGCGGCCAGCTTGTCCAGGTGGTAGTTGCAGGGCGTCACCTCGTTCCACGACGACGCGACCCCCACCTGCGGCTTGCCGAAATCCTCCTCCGAGAAGCCGACGGCCCGTAGCATCGCGCGGGCCGGTGCGCGCTCGGGCCCGTCCGTGACCATGTGGGACCGTGGGCGATCGACCATCGCGACGTCCTCCTGACGACCCGGCCATCGGACCTGGCCAAAGAGACATGGAAAGATGGGCTCGCACGATACCGCAGCCTCGCCGCGGGCAAGCCACGACCTCGGAAGGAGACGGGAGGACGATGCTGCGCACCGACCCACCCCGGCCCGCGGAACGGTCGTGGTGGCTGGAGGAGGCGCTCGCGCTGCCGGAGTTCGCCAGACCGGAGGCGCCGCCGCTGGAACGAGACACGACCGCGGACGTCGTGATCCTCGGCGGCGGGTACACGGGCATGTGGACCGCGTGGTTCCTGAAGGAGCGGCAACCGGACCTCGACGTCGTGGTGCTCGAATCCGACATCTGCGGAGGCGGCCCGAGCGGCCGCAACGGCGGGTTCTGCGACGGGTGGTGGGAGAAGATCCGCGACGTCCGCGAGACCTATGGGGACGCCGACGCGATGGAGCTGCTGATGACATGCGGTCGCGCGCCGACCGAGATCGGGACCTGGTGCCGGGCGAATGGCGTCGACGCGTGGTTCCGCCACGGCGGCGACCTCGCGGTCGCGACGAACGAGCGACACGAGGGGGCATGGGAGGGCTCGCTGGAAGCGGCACGCGCCTTGGGCGTCGAGGACGAGTACCAGCTCCTCACCGTCGGCGAGGTCCAACAGCGGTGCGCGTCTCCACGCTTCGGCAGCGGGGTGCTGATCGCCGATGCCGGGACCGTCCACCCCGCCCGGCTGGCGCGAGGCCTGCGGCGCCTGCTGATCGAGAACGGCGTCCGGATCTTCGAACGCACGACCGTCACGCGGCTCGGCATGGGTTCTCGGGTGACGGCCGAGACGCCGGCCGGTTCGGTGCGGGCCGGTGACGCCGTGGTCGGCCTCGGCGCGTGGGCGACCTGGTGGAAGGCCTTCAAGCCACGGCTCACGCTTCGAGGGTCGTACATGGTCGTCACCGCGCCCGCCCCGGACCGGATCGAGGCGCTCGGCTGGACGGGCGGCGAGGCGATCCGGGACCTGCGCTCGTCCATCCACTACGCGCGGACTACCCCCGACGGCCGGATCGCGCTCGGGCTGGGCGGGCTGCAGCCGAACCTCGCGCGCCGGATCGACCACCGGTACGACTACGAGCCGCGCTACGCGCGCCGGGTGGCCGACGACCTGTATCGGATGTTCCCGAGCTTCGAGGGCGTGCCGATCGAGTGCGCGTGGGGTGGCCCGATCAACGTCAGCGGTTTCACGATGCCGTTCCTCGGCACGCTGGGTCGCGGCAACGTGCATTACGGCCTCGGGTTCACCGGGAACGGCGTCGGACCGTCCCACCTGGCCGGCAAGATCCTGGCCGCTCTGGCCCTGCACGCAGAGGACGGCTTCACGCGGCTCGCGGTCGTGTCGCGCAAGCCCAAGCGATTCCCACCCGAGCCGCTCCGCTCGCCCGGCGCGTTCGTCGTGAACGCTGCGATCCGCCGAAAGGACGACCGCGAGGATGCCGGCCGCCGCGTCGGCGCGCTGACACGGGCGATCGCTCGGATCCCTCGGCGGCTCGGCTACAACCTCGGACCCCGTTGACGTACCTCGACACCCCCCGGCTGGCCCGGCGGAGCTGGTGGCTCGAGGAGGCACTCGCGCTGCCCGAGTTCGCCGGACCCGACACGCCCCCGCTCGAAGGGGACACCGCCGCCGACGTCGTCATCCTCGGCGGCGGGTACACGGGGATGTGGACGGCGTGGTTCCTCAAGGAGCGCGAACCGGCCCTGGACGTGGTGCTCCTCGAGCGCGACATCTGCGGCGGTGGGCCGAGCGGCCGCAACGGCGGGTTCGTCAACGGCCTGTACGACGAGGCCGGCCTGCTGCTCGAGCGCCACGGCGAAGGTGGCCGGCGGACGATCGAGGCGGCAGCGCGGTCGATCGACGAGGTCGGGGCCTGGTGCGAGGATGCCGGGGTCGACGCCTGGTACGGGCCGTCGGGCGACCTCGGCGTGTCGACGAACCCGGCGCACGACGTCTCGGTACGAGAGGCCGTGTCGGAGGCCGAGCGTCTGGGGCTCGCCGACGTGTACCGGCCGCTGTCCGAGGACGAGGTCCGCGAGCGGTTCGACTCGCCTGTCGTTCGGACGGGGTTCATGGTCACTCACGCCGCCACCGTCCAGCCGGCCCGGCTCGCGCGGGGGCTTCGGCGAGCCCTCGTCGAGCGCGGCGTCCGGATCTTCGAGGGCACGCCCGTCGTGCGGTTCGATGCCCGCCGGCCGGCGGCCGAAACACCGTCCGGTGTTGTTCGGGCCGGACGCGCGATCGTCGCCCTGAACGCCTGGGCGCGGGCGCTGCGGGACTTACGGCGATCGCTGCTCCTTCGCGGCACCTACATCGTGATGAGCGCCCCCGCCTCCGAGCGTCTCGAGGCGATGCGCTGGACCGGCGGCGAGGGCGTGTACGACATGCGGACCTCGCTTCACTACCTGCGCCCGACGCGCGACGGACGCATCGCGTTCGGGGGCTCGAGCTACCGCGTCACCGGCGAGGGCGCCGATTCGGCCAGCTACGACCACGACCAGCGCTCCGCCGCCGCGCTCGTGCGCGACTTCCGCCGCTGGTTCCCGGCGTTCGACGGCGTGCCGCTCGAGACCTCGTGGGGCGGCCCGATCGACGTGGCGGGGCTGCACCTGCCGTTCTTCGGCACGCTGCCGGGCGGGGTGACGCACTACGGGCTGGGCTTCACGGGGAACGGGGTCGGCCCGTGCCACCTCGGTGGGAAGATCCTCTCGGGCCTTGCACTCGGGGCGGACGACGAGGCCACGACGCTCCCGATCTCGGACGGCGACCGCAGGCGCTTCCCGCCGGAACCCCTCTACTCCATCGGGGAACGCGTCGTCGGCCGCGCGCTCTCCCGGCGTGACGACCGTCTGGATGCGGGGCGATCTCCGGGACGGCTGACCGACCTCCTCGCTCACCTGCCGAGACGCCTGGGGTTCAACCTCGGCCCCTAGGCGGCCCGGGCCCGCGACGCTATGGGACGGCGAACGGCTCGTAGCCCGGCGCAACCGTCGGCCACGGCCGGACGCCCTCCCACGCCGCGCCGAACTCCAGCACCAGGTCGTCGCGGTACCGGGGCCCCACGATCTGCAGGCCGAAGGGGATCCCGTTGGCGCTCGTGCCGGCCGGAACGCTGAGGGCGGGATGGCCGCTCATGTTGAACTCGCCCGTGTTGTAGCCATCGGCCTCGGCGGGTCGGTCGCCGTCCGGGAGCATCCCGTTCGGCAGCCATCCGGCGTACCCGTTCGTCGGCGTGACCAGGACCGTGTCCTGCCCGAGCAGGCGATCGAGATCCGCCGCATAGGCGAACCGATGCCGCCGAACCTCGAGGTAGTCGTCGAGCGTGAGCGTGAGCCCGTACTCCATGGCGACGCGGAAGTCGTCGCTGAACTGGTCCAGGTGCTCCTCGACCCACGCGCGGCCGAGCCAGACCAGCTCCTCGGCCGCGACGGTGGCGAACCAGTCGTCGCGCGTCTGGGTCTCGGTGAGGTCCAGCGACGGGAACAGCGACACCGTCGAGATCTCCTCGACGGGGAGGCCGAGCTCGCCCTCGATCGCCGCGAGCGCGGCGCGGAAGGGTTCCTCCACGTCTTCGGGCAGCGGGCCGACGTTACGTGTTCGAAGCGCCGCGAGGACGCGCCTGGGCATCCCGCCGCCGTACTGCCACGACGGTGCCGCGGTGGGGTCGCCGTACGCCGGACCACGCATCACGTGCAGGAGCAGCTTCACGTCCTCGATGCCCGCCGCGAGCGGTCCCTGGGTCGAGTAGTCCATCCACGACGGGATCGGCCGCCGCCCGACCAGCCCGTTCGTCGGCTTGAGGCCGGCCAGGCCGCAGAACGCGGCCGGCGTTCGGATCGAGCCGCCGCCATCGCCGGCGGTGGCGATCGGGGCGAGGCCGGCAGCGAGGGCCGCGCCCGAGCCGCCGGACGAGCCTCCTGGGGACCACTGGAGGCCCCACGGGTTGCGCGCCGGCCCGAACAGCTTGCTGTCCGTGTACCCCTGGAACGCGAACTCGGGTAGGTTGGTCCGGCCGATCGGGATCGCGCCCGCCGCCACCATGCGTTCGACCGTGACCTCGCTCCGTTCGGCGGGAGGACGATCGAGCATCGTCCGCGAGGCGAAGCTCGTGACCTTGCCGGCGATGTCGGTGTTGTCCTTGACGAGCAGCGGCAGGCCGGCCAGCGGGCCCGCGGCGCCTCGCTCGTCCGCCTTCTCGGCATGGGCCAGAGCCTCTTCGGCCCACACCTGCGTGACGGCGTTCAGATCGGGGTTCAGGCGCTCGATCCGGTCGAGCGCGGTCCCCACGAGCTCGGCCGCGGACACCGTTCGTTCTCGAACCGCCTCCGCGAGCCGTGCGAGCATCTACCGCCCTAGGTTCTTGATGCGTCCGACGAACTCGCCGCGCTTGTGGTCCCGCAGGATCACCGAGGCGGCGTTCCGCCCCGGGACGCCCATCACGCCGCCGCCGGGATGCGTGCCCGAGCCGCACAGATACATCCCGGCGACCGGCGTCCGGTAGTCGCCGTGCCCGGGGATCGGGCGGAAGCTGAACAGCTGGTCCGGCGTGAGCTCGCCCTGCATGATATTCCCGCCGACCAGGCCGAACCGTTCCTCGATGTCTCGCGGCGTGAGCACCTCGAGGTGCTCGACCGCCGACTCGAGCGAGGGCGCGAACTCGCCCAGCGCCTTCAGAACCCGGGCCGCGTAGTCTTCCCGGCCGCCCTCGTCCCACGATCCCTCGGCCAGCTCGTACGGGCCGTACTGACTGAACGCGAGCATCAGGTGTTTGCCCTTCGGCGCGAGCCCCTGGGGCTCGTGCGCCGTGGGGAACACGACCTCGACGTAGGGGTGCTCACTCATCCGGCCGTACTTCGCATCGTCCCACGCCCGCTCGAGGTATCCGATCGAGGGTGAGACGGCGACCAGTCCTGTGTGCAGGTCGCCCTCCTGGTCCCATGCGGGGAACGCCGGCAGCTCGGAGAGCGCGACGTTCAGCTTGACCGAGCCCGAGCGCGTCCGGTAGCGCTTCACGTCGCGGACGACGTCGCCAGGCAGCCGCTCCTCGCCGATCAGCGACAGGTACGTCGTGACCGGGTGCGCGCACGAGACGACCCGCTGCGCTCGGACCAGCGAGCCGTCCGCGAGCGCGACCCCCACCGCCCGGCCGCTCGCGTTGATCGCGACCCGATCGACCTCGGCGTCGGTTCGGACCTCGGCGCCCGCCGCCTCGGCGGCTCGCGCCATCGCCGCCGAGATCCCGCCCATCCCGCCCTTCGCCCACCCCCACGCGCCGGCGTGACCGTCCACCTGGCCGATCCAGTGATGCATCAGGACGTAGGCCGAGCCGGGCGTCATCGGCCCGCACCACGCGCCGATGATCGCCTGGGTCGCGAGCGCGCCCTTGACCCGTTCGTCCTCGAACCATTCGTCGAGGAAGTCC